>JANQOA010000003.1 GCA_028279305.1 Pseudomonadales bacterium | reverse complement strand
GGCCACCGAGACGGTCAACGGCACGATAGGAGCTGCAGTAGACGAGCTTCAGGTCAACAACTTCGTGGGCCGCACTCTTCAGCGCAGATGCCCTGAGTGACTTCCACCCGGTGGTTGAGCCAGGCCTGCTGCAGCAACGGATGACTGATCACCGCCCCCGCCTTGGGCTCCAGGGCGCCGATGACCAGCCGTTTAACACGCGCGTGCACCAGGGCGCCGGCACACATCATGCAGGGTTCCAGGGTGACATAAAGGGTGGCCTGGGGCAGCCGGTAGTTGTCCACCGCAGCCGCAGCCCGGCGCAGCGCCACCACTTCAGCATGGGCGCTGCAGTCCACCGCGCTGATGGCCTGGTTTGAACCCTCACCGATGATCCGGCCGTCCTGGACAATCACCGCGCCCACCGGCACCTCGTCCCTGCGCGCAGCCTGGCGGGCAAGTTGCAACGCCATATGCATGTACTGCACATCTGAATCAGGAGTTAACGCCACGATCTGCCAAGCTGTGTAAAACACCTCACGCTATAGAGCACACGGAACTGAGAATTGGCACGGTAGTAAAGAAGCTGGAGCCGAGGCGGTATTTTACGATAGTTGAGCCCCGGCCGGAACCGCTAATGCACACCCGCGGCAGCGTTGGCGTGCCTTTACCGGGCCCCACAGACACCGTTGAAGTCTTGCCCCTGGGCCCTCCAAGCTTGACACCCGGCCGGCCCTTCGATAGCGTCTGCCAACCTGCTTAAGGTGTCCTGACGGTGACCCACCCGATGGATTAAACGGGAAGCCGGTGCGTCTGTGACCTTCAGTCAACATGCAAATCCGGCGCTGCCCCCGCAACGGTAAGCGAGTAAGGGCGGATCACTCAGCCACTGCGTTCATACGCGGGAAGGCGATCCGTCCGGTCTGATTGACGCTCGTAAGCCCGGAGACCGGCCTGAAGCTGCATTGTATTGAGCCTATTGGCGCGCGGGTGAGCACGCCTGAGGAAACCTGTATGTTGACCTTACCGATGCGCGATCAGTTTCTGATCGGCGTACTGCTGACCGGGCTGCTGATCGCAACCCGGGGCCAGCACTTTACCTTCCTGCAGAATCTGCCCAGCGCCTCCTGGGCGGTGTTCTTTCTGGCCGGTGTTTACCTGCGCCCCCCGCCGCTGCTGCCTGCCCTGTTTGTGCTGGTGTGGGCAATGGATTTCATCCCTTACCTGGCCGCTGACGCCGGTGCGGCGGAGATTTTGCGCGGCGGCCGGGCGTTCTGCCTGACACCCGCTTACTTCTTCCTGTTCCCGGCATACGCGGCACTCTGGTGGGCCGGACGCTGGTATGCGCAACGGCACCGTCCTGCATGGTCGACGCTGCCGCTGCTGGCGGCTGCACTGGTGAGCGGCGCCGCGGTTTGCCAGTTGTTTTCCAGCGGCGGTTTCTACTTCTTCTCAGGCCGTTTTGCCCAGCCGGGGCTGGCAGAGTTTGCCGCGCGGCTGGTGAAGTACTTTCCGTACTATCTGCTGTCGATGTCGTTCTACGTCGCCTTCGCTGCCGTTACCCAAGCCGGGTTCAACCTCATCAGCGCCGCCGCTACCCCGGACAAGGGCAGCGGCGGACGATGACAATGGAAACAGAAATTGACGCCGCGGTGCGCACCTGCCCTGCTCTGCTGATTTCCGCAGCGGCTTCCGGGCAGGGCAAAACCACCGTGACCGCTGCCCTGGCGCGTCATCACCGCAACCACGGCCGCCGCGTACGGGTGTTCAAGACCGGGCCTGATTTTCTCGACCCGATGATCCTGCAGCAGGCTTCCGGCAACCCGGTCTACCAGTTGGACCTGTGGATGGGCGGTGAGGACCACTGCCGCAACCTTCTCCATGCAGCCGCCTGTGAAGCCGACCTGATTCTCATTGAGGGGGTGATGGGTCTATTCGACGGTGATTTATCCAGCGCCGACCTGGCCATGTTGTTGGGCATCCCGGTATTGGCAGTCATCGACGGCAGCGCCATGGCCCAGACCTTCAGCGCCCTGGCTCACGGCCTGGCCACCTACCGGCCCGGTTTGCCGTTTGCCGGCGTGTTTGCCAACCGGGTTGCCGGTGAGCGCCACTACCAGATGCTGGTTGAGGGTCTGCCCCAGGCACTGCCGGTGTTCGGATGGCTGGCGCGGGATGCTGAGATCGCGCTGCCGGAACGCCATCTGGGCCTGGTCCAGGCTGCTGAGATTAAAAATATAGAAGCCCGCATCGAGCGCGCCGCCGCTGCAACCGGGCTGAGCAACAGCCAGTTGCCAACCGGGGTTGGATTTGCCCCCGCTGCCCGGCAACCCATCGCTAAGCAGTTGACCGGGGTGACCATCGCCGTAGCGCGGGATGCCGCGTTTGCCTTCCTGTACCGCAGCAACCTGGAACTGTTGGAAGCGCTGGGCGCTGAACTGGTGTTCTTCTCGCCTCTCGACGACACCACGCTGCCCGACGCAGACGCGCTTTATCTGCCGGGGGGTTATCCCGAGTTACACCTTGAGGAGCTGGCGGCAGGTGAATCCATGCAGACGGCCATGCGCAACTTTTACGCCGCCGGCCGGCCCATCCTGGCTGAATGCGGCGGCATGATGTATCTGCTGGAATCGATAACCGACGCAGTCGGGCACAGCGCCGCCATGACCGGGTTGTTGCCGGGCAGCGCTGTCATGCAGCAACAACTCGCGAATATCGGCATGCACGCTATCGATCTGCCGGAAGGCACCCTGCGCGGGCACACCTTCCACTACTCACGCATGAACAGCCCGCTGCAACCGGTCGCTTTTTCCAAGGCCGCCCGCCACCACGGCAGCGCGGAACCGGTCTACCGCCACGGCGGCATCACCGCGTCCTATGTACATGCCTACTTTCCTTCGAGCCCGGCGGCGGTTGCGCGGTTGTTCAGGCCTTAACCCCCCGTTTCCCCACGTCGGCGGGGCGGTATTTCATACTGTTTTAATATGGGTGCATCCCCGCGTGGGCGGGCGGGACGGCTCACTCAAACTCGTAGCGGACGCTAAGGCCATATACACGTGGTTCTGTCAGAAAATAGTTCCGAAAGTAGCCGGATGTATCACTTGTAAGATAGTGGCCGGTAACGTTGTCTTCGTCCTGAATATTGCGCACCCATACCCGCATGTTCCAGTTGTTTAGCACATATAACAAAGAGAGGTCGTGCTGATCCCAGCTATCTATTTCATCTCCTACCGTGTTGAACTCCCGGGCGTAAGAATCGTCCTGCCAGTAGTAGTCCCAACGAAAGGTTAAACTCCCATAATCTAATGCCCACTCATAAGACAGTCCCAGCTTAATAGTATGCTCGGGTGAATTGGGCAGCTGGTTGCCGTCCAGATCGGTGGGCAAACCTTCAACGTTGGTCACGCCAATGGCGTCTAGGAATCCTCTGGCGACAATGACCGGTACGCCGGTTTCCGGGTCTATGGCGTTCGGGTGATTCACCACGGCGCCGGCGTCCACGCCGGCAGAAAGAAGCAGCGGTATGGCCGGGATAATCTCGTCCCGTGGTGCAGCGTACAAGAAGCCTATGCCGTTAAGGGTCATCCAGTCCGGGTTTCCTGCCGTGCGGTTAGTGGGATCTACACTTACCGTGTCCACAACTTCCGAGTCTAACCAGGAGTAATTCAAATTCACTTCCAGCCCCGGCACAAAATCCGGGCGCCAGAACAATTCCACTTCGGCACCAAGAATTTCCGCATCGATGTTCTCGTTCAGGGACGTGTTGTTTTTAATCCGTGCCACCTGCAGCCCTTCGTAGTCGTACCAGAAAAGCGCTGCATTCAGCACCATACCGCCGTCCAGGAATGTGTTTTTTGCGCCGATTTCGAAGGCGTCGATGTCTTCCTGCTCAAATGAGAACGAACTTTCAGATTGAAACTGCGGCGGTATGGCAGGGTTCGCGCCACCGGGTTTGTAGCCGCGGCTGTAGAAGGCGTAAAGCAGGTTATTGTCCGTCATTTGCCAATCCACCCCTACGCGGCCCGTGGTTTCGCGCCAGTCAAACTTGGACGGACTGCCCGTCAGTACCCGCGCCTCACTAAAGCCCGGCGCCAGCGGGACAAGCTCACTGATTGCCAACCGTTCAGGGCTTTGTGCGCCAGTCGCGGCCGCAGCGTCCAGGTTCGCGCCTGGCGCGTACAAGTTGATAAGCGCCAGTTCGGTAGCAGAAGGTTCAGCGCCATTCACAAATCCCGGTATACGCGTCCACAAGGGTTCTAAAACACTACCGGCTGCAGCCGTCGATAATGGGAAGTTCGCGTCCGTGGCATTCCACAACACACTGGTGCTGTTGTCTTCTTTGTTGTCCGTATTGGTACGCAGCCCGAACGTTAATTTTAAGCGGTCGCTGAGATCAACATATGCCTCGCCAAAAAATGCATACCCATCCAGGAAGGTACCGCCGTTCGGCGCGCTAAAATTGTCGAAAAAGCCCGGGTACTTGTCCACGCGGGCATCCAATGTGTTACCGAGTACGTAGTAATTGTTGGTGGCCTCGTGATCGAATTGTGTGTACCCCAGCAGGAAGTTAAACCAGCCGTCGAGCTGGGATTGCAGCTTCACCTCATACGTCCAACCCTCATACGCCGAGTCAGCTTGATCGAAAGTAAACTCATGTGTATAGCCTTCGCGTACGCAAGTACCGCCCGGAACGCCCGCGTTCCCGTCATACAAATTGCATGGATTACCGGGTTCACCCAGCGCACCAAAACTACCGGCCGGAAGGGAAAGCGGCCATGCCCCATCCTCCCGGAAAAAGTTAGTTGGCAGTTCGTTTCCAACATCCATGTTGTAATCCTGCTGCGTGAAGTAATACCCGTCATAGTAGCCGCCGGTTATTTCAACACTGAAGCGGTCAAAGCGGTACTCAAAGCCGGCGGTATACTGGTCGACGTCCGTTCGATAAACCGGCGTCATGTCACTGTGCATGTCGCGCAGGCTCAGGTTTACCGGCCTTTCCCAGTTGAAAACGCCTGTACCGTCCGGGGCTACTCCGTACAGCCCGTACAAGACATTCAATACCGGGCCCAGCTTCGAAGTGTTGTGCGGCTGCTCCCGGCCCTTGCCATCCGGCTCGCACCCATAGGTGGGCAGCCCATTGGTGGTGCACACCTGGTTAGTTACCCGAGCACGGCTGCTATCTTCTTCCTGGTGAGTGAACATGACCCACATGCTGGCATTGTCGGTCATGTCCCACGCAGCGGTAATGCGGTAATCGTCTTGATTGCGCCCGTCAACGCGCCGCTCCAGACTGCCGCCATCCAGGTCTGACAATATGCGTCCGTCTGCACCCGCCCGGCCGGCCGCCAGATTACGTGTATAGCCCTCCCGGTCAAGCTTCATACCGGCCACACGTACTGCAAAGTTGTCAGCCAGTGGTATGTTGACTGCGCCCTTCAGCCGGCGGTTTTCGAAGTTGCCGCCCTCGATGTCGACAAAACCATTGACGCTATCAAAGTCCGGCATGCGGGTAACAAAATTCACAACACCCCCGGTAGCATTTTTACCAAACAGCGTGCCTTGGGGACCACGCAATATCTCTATGCGCTCCATGTCGTAAAACTCGCTTGTGTTGAGGTTCGGTGCAACGCTGATCTGGTTGGTATGCACAGATACACCGGCGTCTCCGGTGGCCGCTGTCAACAACCGCCCAATACCTCGAATACTGAAACTGTTAGCGCCAAAGTTAGTCGGCGTAAAGCTGACATTGGGTGCGTGCCGCTGCAAGTCAGTAGTATTCATAATCTGGCGTTCAACCAGTTGCTCACCCTGCAGAGCGGTCACAGCGATGGGCACGTCTTGTATGCTCTCTGCCGTACGCTGTGCGGTGACAATGACCTCTTCTATTTCAGCCGCCCAAGCGGATGCCGCCGCAAGTATCAGCAACAGCGGTATTAATTTCTTCATAGTATGTTTCCCATCGGTATCAAGCCCCCTCTTATTTCGAATGCACTCTATTTGCAGCCGAACCAACAATTTGTCTGTGTGCAAGGGTTGTGCGCCGAATAGCCTGACAACGCGCAGACAAAACTAATCCTAGCTGTTAGCGCAACATTTATAAACAGCTTTGCGCATACTTCTAACAATTTTTTATCGCTTTTGCTACCAGGAGGCAGTAACAAACGTTATGTTGGGGGCTGTAACGTTTACCTGAAAGTATCGGGGTAAACGTATAATTCAGACGATCGGCTTGGCTCGACGCTCAGTGCGTGCACGCATACCACTTCCGCCGCGTTCACGGATTTCTGCGGCGCCGAAACAAACCTACTCCCACTCAATGGTCGCCGGCGGCTTGCTGGATACGTCGTAGACCACCCTGGACACGGCGGCAATCTCGTTGATGATGCGGTTGGAAACCCGCTCGATAAACTCGTAAGGCAGCCGGGCGCTGCGCGCTGTCATAAAGTCAACGGTTTCCACCGCGCGCAGCGCGATCACGTGTTCATAGCGCCGAGCGTCGCCCACCACCCCCACCGACTTTACCGGCAGGTACACGGCAAAAGCCTGGCTGACCTGGTCGTACAAGTCTGCGGCGCGCAACTCTTCGATAAATATGGCATCCGCCTCACGCAATACGTCAGCATAAGACTTTTTCACTTCGCCGAGGATACGCACACCCAGCCCCGGGCCCGGGAACGGATGGCGGAACACCAGGGAGCGCGGCAGCCCCAGATGCAGGCCAATCTGACGCACTTCGTCCTTAAACAGTTCGCGCAGCGGTTCCACCAGGCCCATGTGCATACGTTCGGGCAGGCCGCCGACGTTATGGTGGGACTTGATGACATGTGCTTTGCCGTATTTGGAGGCAGCCGATTCGATCACGTCGGGATAGATGGTGCCCTGGGCCAGCCACTTAATGCTGTGCTCGGCATCCTGCTCACCGCTGATGCGCCCGGCTTCCGCCTGAAATACATCGATAAAGGTAGCGCCGATGATCTTGCGTTTGTCCTCCGGGTCTTCAACGCTTGTGAGCCTGCTGAGGAATTCTTCTTCCGCCGCCACCGTGCGGATGTCCAACGGCAGCACATTGCCGATGCCGGCGGCGGTGGAAAAAGCACGTTCCACTTCGTCACGTTCACCTTTGCGCAGCAGCCCGTTATCAACAAATATACAGGTGAGCTGATCACCGATGGCCCGGGACAGCAGCGCTGCCACCACGGATGAATCAACGCCGCCGGATAAGCCGAGGATAACCCGGTCTTCACCCACCTGGGCGCGCACCTGCTGGATGGCGTCTTCCACTATATTGGCGGGGGTCCAGTCACCGTCACAGCCGCAGATGGTTTTGGCAAACTTTGCCAGCAGTTCCCCGCCCAGACGGGTATGGGTAACTTCAGGGTGAAACTGCACGCCGAATATGGGTTTTTCCGCGTGTTCCATGGCGGCAACGGGCGCGCTGTCCGTGCCGGCGGTGACCACAAACCCCTCAGGCACTTCGGTGACCTTGTCACCATGACTCATCCACACGTCCACCGGATGGCCCGGCGCCAGCGCCAGGGCATCCAACAGCGTGCTGTCCTGACGGGCTTCTATGTTGGCGTGGCCGAATTCGCGGCGGTTGGAGGTCGCCACCTGTCCGCCCAGTTGGCTGGCCAGCGCCTGCATGCCGTAACAGATGCCCAGCACCGGCACCTCGCAACTCAGCACCGCATCGGGAATGCGCGGCGTTTGACCCTCGGTCACGGTCTCCGGGCCGCCGGACAGGATAATGCCGCGCGGCGCAAAGTCCTTAACAAAGCTGTTGTCGATATCAAACGGGTGAATTTCGCAATATACCCCGCACTCCCTCACCCGGCGGGCAATAAGCTGGGTGTACTGCGATCCAAAGTCGATAATCAGCAGCCGCTGATCGTGAATGTTGTGCACGGTCTTGCTTAGCTCAGGGGATAGTTGGGGGCTTCTTTGGTAATCGCCACGTCATGCACGTGAGATTCCACCATGCTGGCGGCGCTGACCCGGATGAATTCCGGTTGGGTGCGCATGGTTTCCACGTCCTGACTACCGGTATAACCCATGGAGGCCCGCAGCCCGCCCATCAACTGGTGGACAATGGGGCTGACCGGACCGCGGTAAGCCACCCGGCCTTCAATACCTTCGGGCACCAGTTTGCGGCCGTCGCCTTCCACTTCCTGAAAGTAGCGGTCGCTGCTGCCGTTACTCTGAGACATGGCGCCCATGGAGCCCATGCCGCGGTAAGATTTGTAGGTGCGGCCCTGATATAACTCCACCTCTCCCGGGGCTTCATCCGTGCCCGCCAGCAGGCTGCCGACCATCACGGAACTGGCGCCGGCAACAATGGCCTTGGCAATATCCCCGGAATAGCGCACGCCGCCGTCAGCGATGATGGGCACCCCGGAATCTTCCGCCGCGCGGCTGGCTTCCGCCACCGCGGTGATCTGCGGCACACCGATGCCGGAGACAATGCGGGTGGTACAGATCGAGCCGGGGCCGATGCCGACTTTGACCGCATCCACCCCGGAGTCGATCAGCGCCCGCGCACCGTCATAGGTAGCCACATTGCCGCCAATCAGGTTCAGCTGCGGGTAGGTCTGTTTGATCCAGCCGATGCGGTCGAGGACCGCCTTGGAGTGGCCGTGGGCGGTGTCCACCACCACCACGTCCACACCGGCTTCCACCAGCGCCGCGACGCGTTCGTCGGTATCCTGGCTGGTGCCGACGCTGGCCCCCACGCGCAACTGTCCGAGTTCGTCTTTGCAGGCGCGGGGGAAAGCCTGGGCTTTGGCAATGTCTTTCACCGTGACCATGCCGGTGAGCTCAAATTTTTCGTTCACCAGCAGCACTTTTTCGATGCGGTTGTCATGCAGCATGCGGGTGATTTCATCAAAGCCGGTACCTTCCAGGGCGGTGACCAGCCGTTCTTTGGGGGTCATCACGTCTTTAACCCGGGCATCCACCCGGTCTTCAAAGCGCAGGTCGCGGCTGGTGACGATGCCCACCAGTTGGTTGCCCGCAACCACCGGCACCCCGGAGATACCGTTTTCCATGGTTGTGGCGTAAAGCGACTTGATGGTTGCCTCCGGAGAGATGGTCACCGGATCGCGGATAATGCCGGATTCAAATTTCTTCACCGCCCGTACTTCCTTGGCCTGCTGCTCCACCGACATATTCTTGTGCACAATGCCGATGCCGCCTTCCTGGGCCACGGCAATGGCCAGACGGGCTTCGGTGACAGTGTCCATGGCGGAGGACATCAGCGGTATGTTCAGTTGAATGCGCATGGTGAGCCGGGTTTGCAGCGAGACTTCAGAGGGCAGAACTTGGGAGTAGGCAGGCAGCAGTAAAACGTCGTCGAAAGTGAGTGCGTCAGTAGCAATACGCAGCATTTAGGACCCCGCAAAAGCGGCATTCTACTTTTCCCAAAGACATATGTAAATTCTCCCCGCATAATATCCCGCGCTAAGCTCATACCGGAAAATCGCCCGCCTGGATGCCCGCAACCCAGAATACAGACGATAGAAACAACCCGCTGACCGTCAGCCAGCTGAACCGGCGCGCCAGGCTCACCATTGAACAGACCTTTGCCCAGGTCTGGGTGATTGGCGAACTGTCGAACTTTGCCCGGCCCCGCTCCGGCCACTGGTATTTCACCTTAAAAGACGATCAGGCCCAGGTGCGTTGCGCGATGTTTGCCAACCGCAACCGCGCGGTGCAGTTGCAGCCGCGGGACGGGCACCTGGTGATGGTGCGCGGCCGGGTCAGCCTGTACGAAGGCCGCGGTGATTTTCAGATTATAGTTGAGCACATGGAAGCCGCCGGTGAAGGGGCGCTGCGCCAGGCTTTTGAAATGCTCAAAACCAAACTGGCCGCGGAAGGCTTGTTTGCCGCGGAGCGTAAACTGCCGTTGCCGGACCTGCCCACGCATATCGCCGTGGTTACCTCCCCCAGCGGGGCTGCGCTGCGGGACGTGCTGGCAGTGTGGCAGCGCCGTTTTCCCGCCATCCGGGTAACCGTGGTGCCGGCGCTGGTACAGGGTGAAGGTGCGGAGCAGGATCTGTTGCGCGGTCTGCAGCGGGCTGAGGCGCTGGCGCCGGACGTCATTCTGCTGTGCCGCGGCGGCGGCAGTCTGGAAGATCTGTGGCCTTTTAATCTGGAAAGCGTGGCGCGGGGGATTGCGCACAGCAGCATCCCCGTGGTCAGCGGCATCGGCCACGAGATTGATGTCACTATTGCCGATTTTGCCGCGGATCTGCGCGCGCCAACCCCTTCAGCAGCGGCGGAGATCCTGGTGCCGGACATTCTGGAAGTGCGGCAGGCCGTACACGCTGCCGGCGCCCAGCTGCAGAAGCTCTGGCAGCAACGGCTGCAGGTGCTGCGGCTGTCGCTGCGCAACCTCAAGCTGCAGTTGAAAACACCCGAACATGTGGTGCTGCAGGCGGCGCAGAAAATAGACGATCTGCACGGCAGACTGCGGCTGAGCATGCAGAACCGGCTGCGCCGGACCGCTGACCGCAGCCGATTGCTGCAGCAGCAACTGCAACAGCACAGCCCGGCGCGGCGTCTGCAGGTCGCGGAACTGAACACGGCGCAACTGGCCACCCGCCTGCGCCAGGGGATCAACCGCCGCGTGGCCCAGCACAATCAGCAACTGGCTAACCTGTCACGTATGCTGCAGTCGGTCAGCCCGCTGCCGACCCTCAGCAGGGGTTATGCCCTGGTGCGCAACGAAGACGGCGCGGTGTTGTCCAACATTGAGCAGGTGAGTGACGGCCAGGTGTTGACCACCCATCTGCAAAACGGCACATTCCGCAGCACGGTTAACAAGATCAATCACGGAGAACCCTTTGCCGGTGACAAGACAGGCTGAACAACCTATATCCCGCCGCTGCCGCAAGCCCGCCGCTCGGCGCGGCCTGGGGCACCTGACCTCGTACCTGACGCTGTGCCTTACCCTGAGCTGGTCCTGCAGCGCCGCTGCGGCAAACACCCCGGCCGGTGCGGCGGACAAACAGGCGGACGATGCGGCGGTGCCGGGCGGCACCTACTTCTGGCGCCTGCCGGACGGTGCAGAACAGGTTAAGTTCAACGGCACAGACATTCTGGTCTACGCCGGACACGCGGTTGCCGGCATCCCCATCAGCCAGGCGGCGGGGCCCGCTGAGCTCACTTACCGGCTGGCCGGGGCGCAACGCACACACAGCTTTGACATTATCGCCAAGGCATATACCGAACAGCATATCACCCTGCAGAATCAGGACCTGGTCACGCCGCCCGAGGCAACCCTGGCGCGTATCAGCGAAGAAGCCGGGCGCCAGCGTAGCCTGTACCGCCAATACGCACCGTTGCTGGACCTGTCCGGCGGGTTTATCAAACCCCTGGAAGGCATCACCACCAGCTTGTACGGACACCGGCGTTTTTTTAACGGTCAGCCGCGCAACCCGCACAGCGGACTGGACATTGCCGCGGCGCAAGGCACCGAAATCAAGGCGGCAGCACCCGCCAGAGTGACCCTGGCGGACGATCTTTATTTTAACGGCAACACGCTGTTCCTGGACCACGGCGGCGGTCTGATCACCATGTACTGCCACATGAGTAAACTGCTGGTGCAGGAAGGTGATACCGTGCAGCGGGGGCAGGCCATCGGCCTGGTGGGCGCCACCGGACGGGCTACCGGGCCGCACCTGCACTGGTCGGTGAGCCTGAACGGTACGCGGGTGGACCCGCTGACGTTCATGCAGGGCTTTAACACCATTGTCAGCGCTGCCGGTGAATAATCACCGGCGCGCCCCGTAAGAGCCGCTAGCGGCTTTTTTTGCGCCGCTTGATCATGCGGCCGCGGCGTGATTTCTGCCGCTCGGTAAGCTCGTTGCGGCGTCCGGCAAACGGGTTATCGCCTTTGCGGAACTCCAATTTCACCGGGTTGCCGATCAGGTTCAGCGCTTCGCGGAAACCGTTTTCAAGAAAGCGTTTGTAGCTGGCCGGCAGCGCGTCCAACTGATTGCCGTGAATGACAATCCGCGGCGGATGCTGTCCGGCCCGGGTAGCCACTTTCAGTTTGATCTGCCGGCCGCGCACCGAGGGCGGCGGATGGCTGGCCGCCAGGCCGTCCAGCAGCCGGGTCAGCAGCGATGTGGTGACCTCAAATTCGCCGGCGGTATAAACCTCGTCGACCATCTCAAACAGGTGCCCTACGCCGGTACCGTGCAGGGCTGAAATATGCCGCAGCGGCACCCAGGGAATAAACGCCAGCTTGCGGTCAACGGACTGTTTAACCCTTTCGCGCTGGTCCGCCGCCAGACCGTCCCATTTGTTGACCGCCACCACCAGACCGGCGCCGGCGTGCTGAGCGTACTGCAGTACGTGCAGGTCCTGGTCAACCACACCTTCCGCGGCGTCCACTACCAGGATCACCACGTCAGCCCGCTCCATGGCCTGCAGCGCTTTGACCACGGAGAACTTCTCGGTAACTTCCGACACTTTACCTTTGCGGCGCACCCCGGCGGTATCGATCAACACGTAATCCGTGCCGTCCCTGTTGAAAGGAATGTCAATGGCATCCTTGGTGGTGCCCGGCATATCAAATACCACCTGCCGCTCTTCTCCCAGCAGCCGGTTCACCAGCGTTGATTTGCCGACGTTGGGCCGGCCGACAACAGCCACCCTGACTCCATCACCGACCCCTTCTGCAGGCTCTGCAGCAGCGTCGCCAACAAACTGCTGCAGGTGCGGCGCCAGCCTCTCCTGCAAGTGGCGCAGACCGCGGTTGTGGCTGGCAGAGATGTACAACGGTTCGGCAAAGCCGAAGCGGGCAAATTCCGCCGCAACCTGATCTTCGCGGACGCCGTCAATTTTGTTAATCACAGGGATAAAAGGCGCATCCTGGCGCCGCAGATACGCGACAACTTCCTCATCCGCGCTGTTAACTCCCTCCCGGGCGTCCAGCAGCAGTACAACCAGGTCAGCCTCAGCCACCGCCATGCGGGTTTGCCGGGTAAGTTCAGCAGCCAGCGCGTGATCGCCGTACAACCCGCCGGTGTCGATCAGCGTCACCGGCTGGCCGAGCACCTCGCAGCGCCCGTAGCGCCGGTCCCGGGTCAAACCGGGTACATCCGCCACCAGGGCGTCGCGGCTGCGGGTGAGTTTGTTGAACAATGTGGACTTGCCCACATTCGGACGGCCCACCAGCGCCACGGCGGGTAACATGGTTACTTCCGATCGATGGTCAGGGCGTGCAGGCTACCGGAATTGCCGAGTACAAACAAAGTACCGTCAGCGTACACCATGCCGCTGCGGATGCCGTCGCCATCCAGCTTGCGCCGGCCGACCAGACGGCCATCCCGCTGGGCGAGCACATGCAGGTAACCCTCTTCGTCGCCAAATGCCAGATAGTTGGAGAAGGCGATCGGCGGACTCAGCTTGCGCCGGGCAAAGATGTCCAGGGCCCAGACTTCCTGGCCGGTGTTGTGGTCCAGAGCCAGCACCGAATCATTTTCGTCAATCACATAGACCTGGTCGTAGCCTTCCGCCAGATCCAGAAAAGTTGAGGTTTCCTGTTCCCACTGCGGACGGCCGTCGCGCCGTGAAATGGCTTTCACCCGGCCCTGAAAGGCACCCGCAAAAACCACGGATCCCAGCACCATGGGCCGGGCATCCACATCCACCATGCGCTCCAGTTCCGAGCGGCCCTCCGGCAGCATCACCCGATGCTCCCAGATCGGTTCGCCGTTGCGGGCGCGCAGCGCGGTCAGCTTGCCGTTGGCAAACCCGGCATAGACAATCTGATCCGCCAGCACCGGGGAACTGGTGCCGCGCAGGGTGAGGATGGGCAACTGATTGTCGTGGCGCCAGCGCAACTGCCCGGATTCCACGTCCAGCGCCACCAGACGGCCGTCGATGGTCTGGGCAAACACCAGGCCTTCACCGGTGACCGGGGTTGACAGCACTTCACTGCCCAGATCCTGCCGCCAGACATCGGTGCCGTCAGCGGCACTCAGGGCAACTACCTCACCGAAGGTGGTACCCAGCAGCACCAGCCCCTCGCCTACACCCACGCCGCCGCCGATAAAACTGGGATCGCGGCGGTCGACGAAGTTCATCCAGCTGAACCAGCCTTTTTCGATGACGTGGGTGTCCCGGCGCCACATGCGTTTACCGCTGAAGCGGTTACGCGCCTCCACCCGGCCGTAGCCGTCCGCGGCAATAATGGCGTCCGCAACCAGCGCCGGGGACAGGCGCAGGTACTTTTTACCCAGCCCGTCACCGATTGACGCCCGCCACTCGCGGCTTATTTTGACTTCCGCGTCAAATTTGACCAATTCCGCGGGTTTGGTGGGATCTTCCTTTTTTTCCACCCAGGGCAGCCAGGTGAACCAGCTGCAGCCGCCCAGCAGCAGGCTGATCAGGACAACCGGCAGCAGCCGCCCATAGGACAAAGCTTGATTCTCAATACCGCGCGCGTGCATGGCTGGCTAGTCTTCTACCGCCGCGGCTGCTTCTGCGTCCGCGGCAGCATCAGCCGCCTCCGGGCTTTCAGCAGCGGCCTGCGCAGCCGTGTTGTCAGTTTGTTCGTCCAGCACCTTCTCCGCGTCGCGCAGCGCGTCCTGCAGCACGTCCTGCAATTGGACAAACTCACCCTCAAAAGGTGCAGCGTTATCCAGTTTCATTTTCAGCAGCGGCCGCTCCTCTCCCGGCTGCAGGCTCTGCTGGGCCGCTGCGTAAGCTTCGTGGGCCAGTGCCACTTCATCGCGGCTCATATGAATATCACCCTTCGCTTCCAGCGCCCAGGCCCGGTAGCCTTTGTGGCGTATGGCCGCCAGGTTGGCCAGCGCTTCGTCGGTACGGTCCAGCTCGTGCTGCAGCTTGGCCAGCCGCACCCGGGCCAGATCAACCAGCAGCGCATCGTCGGACTGTCCGACCACTTCCTGCAGGCTCGACGCAGCGGCGGCTGCGTCCCCTGCCGCTAATGCCTGCTTGGCCTGATCGAACAGCACCAGGGTGTGATAGGCGCTGCCCGGATAAGATTCGGCGATGGCTTGCGCCAACTCAGCCTGAGTCCCAGCGTCTGCGGTCTGGTAGGCAATGTATTCCGCGGACGCCGCTTCAACCTGGCCGCCGGCGTAACCGTCGTATACGCGCCAGCCGACAATGCCGCCAACTGCAATCACCAGGGACACAATTACGGTGGTGCCGTACTCGTCCCACCACGATTTCAAGCGCGCCAGTTGTTCTTCATCACTCAGGTATTCGGACACCTGTTACCTCGTTTCCTGCTCAACGTATGGACCCTGCCTTATGGTATTTATGTACTGCCGGCGCAGGCGGCGGCTAGCATGCCACAGCCTGCCTCAACATCAAGCTGTTGCTGCTCGCCGGACGTCAAGTTTTTTAAACTCAGGGTGCCCGAGTTGACCTCATCTTCGCCCAGCAGAACCGCCCAGCCGGCGCCGCAGGCGTCCGCCCGCTTCAGCTGCTTTTTGAAATTGCCGCCGCCCATATGCAGCCGCACGCGCAGCTTTTCACGGCGCAGGCGCGCCGCCAGTTCCAGGCCGTGGGACAACAGGGCGTCGTTGGCGTAGCAGATATACACGTCAGCGGCATTTTCGGCAAAACCCGGGTTGTCCGCGCAGACCGCTTCATGCAGCAGCAGCAGCCGGTCCAGACCCAGGGCAAAGCCCACTGCCGGTGTGGGTCTGCCGCCCAGCCTTTCCACCAGACCGTCGTAACGGCCGCCGGCGCATACCGTACCCTGGGCGCCCAGATCTTCGGTTATCCATTCAAAAACCGTGTGGGTGTAATAGTCGAGGCCGCGCACCAGTTTGGGATTACAGACATAGTTGATCTGCATTCCGTCCAATAACTCGCGCAGACGCGCAAAATGGGCTGCACTGTGCTCATCAACAAAGTCCGGCAACTGCGGTGCGGACTTCAACAGCGCCTGGGTTTGCGCGGCCTTGGCATCCAGAATACGCAGGGGATTGGTCTGCAGGCGGCGCTGGCTGTCAGCGTCGAGTTCAGCCTGCAGCGGCGTCAGGTAGGCAACCAGGGCATCGCGGTAAGCCTTGCGCGCGTTGCCGTCGCCCAGGGTGTTAATCTCCAGGCGAAGGTGCTGCTCCAACCCCAGTGCACGCCAGATCTGCGCCCCCATCTGGATCAATTCCGCATCTACGTCCGGGCCGGCAAAACCGAACACTTCGGCGCCAATCTGATAGAACTGCCGGTAACGGCCTTTCTGCGGTTTTTCGTAACGGAACATGGGACCGGCGTAACATACCCGTTGGGTCTGGTTGTACAGCAGGCCGTGTTCCTGTAACACACGCACGCAACTGGCTGTACCCTCCGGCCGCAGACTGAGACTGTCGCCATCGCGGTCCGCCAGGGTATACATCTCTTTTTCGACGATATCGGTGGCTTCACCCACGCCGCGGGCAAACAGCTCGGTGAACTCCAGCAGCGGCAAATGCACCTCTTCATAAGCAAAGGTGCGCAGGACCTGTTGCACCACGGATTCCACGTGACGCCAACGCCGCGCTGCGTCGGGCAGTACATCCCGCATTCCTCGAACTGCTTGCACCATGGATTTTATTCCTTCAGCCGTGCCGCTGCGGCGTTAAACATCACTGGCCGATGACCAGCGAGGCCACGTTGTTGCGGGTGTGGGGCGTGAGGGCTACGGGTTCCGCGTTATACAGCATGATGACGCCGGAGGCGTAACCCAGCAATACCCGGAACGGCCCGGCGCCGGCAAACTCCAGCACCTGTCCCGGCTGGCCGAGATCACCAAACAGCACCGCCCCTTCACTGTTCTTTATTTCCACCCAGCATTCATCGGTAAACCGCAACGTCAGGCGGTCGCTGCCGGTTTCGGTAAGCCGCCGGATGCGCTCGTCCGCGGCCGGTGCTGCCGCCGCCGGCACGATAGGCGGAAAGGCCTGTGCCGTGCCGTTGTCCGCCGCCGGCGCGCCGGCGTTAACGGCAGCCTGTTGCGCAGCGGTATCTTCAGCGGCATCCGCCGGTTGCGGCGCGGTTTGCGGCGCATTGGCGCTGTCCGGGGCAGCGCCCGCGCCGGTTTGCAGCGGCGCCGCCGCGGCCGGTGCCTGGTCTACGGTGGGCATCTGCGTTGCGGAGGTTGTATCCGTCGCCACGCTTTGTGTGTCTGCGTCTGTTCCAGCCCCGGGCACGCCAGCCTCGGGCGCCGCGGGTGCCGCAGCCTGTTCCGGTGCATCGTCACTGAAGGCGCCGATGATCAAGACTATGGCAACGACCACTACCACCGCGCCGGCGGCCAGGCTGATCACAGGCAGTTGACGCAGCAAATTAGGTTTGCGCAACAGTGCCGCCAGAGAGGCCGGAAAACCGCTGCCGCCGGCCAGGGATGAGCCGCTGTTGACCAGGTTACGGTCGTCGTGCCGGGCACCGTATTCAAAACTCAGCGTCGTCACCAGCGGGTCCGGATCCAGGTCCAGCAGTTTTGCATATGCGCGCACATAGCCGCGGGTAAACACATAAGCCGGCAAACGGGTTTTGTCACCGCGTTCAATGGCATCCACCACATGCACCGGCAGGTGCAGGGCATCAGCCACGTCCCGCTGGGTGACCGAGGCAGCTTCCCGGGCATGCGCCAGGGTGGCGCCGCAGGTATCCGTGCTTACGTCTTCGGCTGACATGATGCCGCTTGTTTGGGGAACAGGTTCTTCAGTGCCAGCTGATTGCTGGCGCGCATATCCGCATCTTTAATCGCCAGGCCCAGCAGATACCCCAGACACAGACTGCGCGCGTTGGGCCTGGAATAGGTGCGGAACGAAATCAACTGCGACTGGGCGCGGGCATAGTCGCCGCTTTCATAAGCCATATAAGCCAGTTCCAGACTCGAGCGGGGCTGCCGGAAGTTCAAATCCAGGGCGCGGGTAAAAGACGTTTTGGCGCTGCTGAAGTCCTGCACCTTTATCTGCGCCAGGCCGAGGTTTTCAAATGCCTGGGCGCGGGACCGGTAAGCGGTGTTTTTCACCAGTTTCGACAGCGGCACCAACGCGTCTGCATAGCGGCCGCGGGCATACAGAAAGCTGCCGTAATTGTTCAGCGCCTGGGCGTCGTCGGGCTCCACCGTCAGCGCGCGCCGGTAGAAACCTTCCGCCAGGTCATATTCACCTTCCGCGGTCAGCACCACCGCGTTCAGCACCAGGGTTTCCACGTGCTGCGGATCAATCTTCATGGCCCGGGACAGGGGCGTTTTGGCGCGTTTGAAATCCCGTTGTTCGATATAGCCCCGGGCCAGATCGAGCTGCGCCTGGATGCGTTCCTCCTGGGGCGCCGGTCCCGGCAGTCCGCCGGTGACCTCGGTCACACAGCCGGCACAAGCCAGCACCCAGATCAACAAGGCGGTTAACGCTGCTTTAGGTTTGCTTGTATCGGTCCATGTAAACATGTCTAGTCCCAGCCTGTTCTTCAGGATGCAGCAGCTTTGACCCGCGCCAGGTATCTGCTCTGACGCCGGGTGCGGTCCGTCACCTGCCCCACCAGTTGACCGCAGGCCGCATCAATATCATCCCCCCGGGTGGTACGCAACATAGTGGTATATCCGGACCTCATCAAGAGGGTCTGAAAATGATAGATGTCCTCGGTGGACGGACGTTGATAGCCCGACGCGGGAAACGGGTTAAACGGAATCAGATTAATTTTGCAGCGTAACGGCCGCAACAGTTCCGCCAGCGCCCGCGCGTGTTCAGGTTGATCGTTGACACCTTTAATCAAAGTATATTCGATCACCAGCTTGCGCCGCTCACCCAGGCTGCGTACGTAGTGCCGGCAGGCATCCAGCAGTTCCCGCAGCGGGTACTTGCGGTTCACCGGGACCAGTTCATTACGCAGTTCATCAAATGGCGCGTGCAGGGAAATAGCCAATGCCACGTCGGTCACCTCAGCCAGACGGTAGATGCCCGGCACCACCCCTGCGGTACTGATGGTGACGCGCCTTTTTGACAGGCCGAATGCCATATCATCTTTCATGATGTTGGTGGCGCTGAGGACCGCATCAAAGTTCAGCAGCGGCTCCCCCATGCCCATCAACACCACGTTGGTCACCTGCTGCCCGCTGGGCTGCAGATAACGGTTGGCGATCACAAGCTGACCGACAATGGCGGCCGCGGACAGGTTGCCGTTGAATCCCTGTTTGCCGGTGGAACAGAAACTGCAATCCAGCATGCAGCCGATCTGCGAGGAAACACACAGCGTATGGCGCATCTTTTCGCCCGTTGGGCCGCCCTCACCGGTGATTTGTTCCGGGATCAGCACCATCTCCACCAGATTGCCGTTGTCCACCTGCAACAACCACTTACACGTCCCGTCTGCAGATACCTTGTGGCTGTGCACCGCCGGCAGCTCCAGATTGGCGTGCCCGGTCAACCAGTTACGCATGCTCAGAGGCAGGTCGGTCATGGCGGCAAAATCGGTACGCTGCTGGTGGTACAACCACTTCATCAACTGGCGGCCGCGGAACGCCTGCAACCCCTGTTGCACAAACATCTGTTCCAGCCCGCTCCGGTCGAGGCCATAAAGATTGATGCTAGGCGGGTTCATGCGGGCAGCCTCAGCTGCGGGGGCAGATTTCGTCGTCGTTGAAAAAGAACGCAATCTCCCGCGCCGCTGATTCCGGCGCGTCCGAGCCGTGGACCGCGTTGGCGTCGATGGATTCGGCAAAATCCGCGCGGATGGTGCCCGGATCCGCTTCCGCGGGGTTGGTTGCTCCCATCAGACGGCGGTTGGTGGCAATGGCATCCTCTCCTTCCAGCACCTGCACCATAACCGGACCGGAACGCATATAGCTGCACAAGTCATCGTAGAACGGTTTGCCTTCGTGCTCGGCGTAAAAACCCGCTGCCTGTGCTTCGGTGAGACGTAACATTTTTGCCGCGACGATGCGCAGGCCGCCTTTTTCAAACCGTGAGTAAATTTCCCCCACCAGATTACGGGCCACCGCATCGGGCTTAACAATGGAAAAGGTGCGTTCTACCGCCATTGTAATTCTCCAAGCAAAAACGCATCACCTTGCGCTGCTATGTAACTAATTTATAAAGAGTTTGGTGCGGCTGCAGCCGGCAGAGGCTGCAGCGGCGGGGTATTATACGCGTGCTTATGGCCCGCGCAATCGCCCCACCACCTCACAGGTGCGGCGTCCGGCGTGATCTATTTCTTCTTCGGTTGAAAAGCGGCCGAAACTGAAGCGCAATGACGCGTGGGCCACCGCCTCCGGCACGTCCAGCGCGCGCAGTACATAGGAAGGTTCAACCGAGGCGGAGGTGCATGCGGAACCGCTTGAAACCGCCAGATCGTCCAGCGCCAGCAACAGGGTTTCCCCGTCTACATCCGCAAAGCCGACATTGACGATGGACGGCAGGTTGTATTCCGGATGGCTGTTAATGGTCACGCCGGGCAATTGCTGGATGTGCGACAGGAAACGGTGGCGCAGACTGGACAGCCTCACCTGCTCTTCGTGCATGTGCTCATGAATGAGTTCAGCCGCTTCTCCCAGACCAACAATCTGGTGGGTCGCCAGGGTGCCGGAGCGCATGCCCATTTCGTGACCGCCGCCGTGAATGAGCGGTGCAATCCGCAGCGGCGGTTCACGTCTGACATACAGGAAACCCATGCCTTTGGGACCGTAAATCTTGTGTGCGGAAACCGACAGCATGTCGATGCCCATGGCTTTGACGTCTATCTCTAATTTTCCGTAACTTTGCGCCGCATCCGTATGAAAAATAACATTATTTTCTTTGCACATGTGGCCAATCTCAGCCACGTTGTTGATGGTGCCCAACTCATTGTTGACGTGCATTACCGAAACCAGCAGGGTGTCTTCCCGCAGCGCCGCGGCAACGTCTGCCGCCGCCACCCTGCCGTGGTTGTCACCGCGCAGGTAGGTCACTTCAAACCCCTTGGTCTCCAGGTATGCGCAGGTATCCAGCACCGCTTTGTGTTCGATCATGCTGGTTATGATGTGTTTTTTGTCCGCGTATTCAGCGGCGCCCTTAATGGCCAGGTTATCCGATTCGGTAGCGCCGGAGGTCCAGACGATTTCCCGCGGATCCGCGTTTATGGTATTGGCCACCTGCACCCGGGCGGCTTCCACCGCTTCTTCCGCCTGCCAGCCGTAAGCGTGGGAACGGGATGCGGGATTGCCGAAGTTGCCGGTGACCAGCAGGCTGCGGCTCATTTTTTCCGCCACCCGGGGATCTACGGGAGAGGTGGCGGCGTAATCGAGGTAAACGGGTAATTGCATTGAGGCTAAAGCTGAGTGGCTGAAATGAGGTCCTGCTGGGCCTCCGCGTCCTGGCGTTGGGCAACCCGGGTCACCGCCTGGCGCTGTACCAGGCTGAGCAGCGATATGCCCTGTAAAAACGTATCAATCTGATCCGACAGGTCCATCCACAGATCATGGGTCAGGCACATATGGCCTTCCTGACAGTCCGCGCGGCCGCCGCAGCGGGTGGCGTCCACACCTTCACCCACAGCCGCCACGACCATGGATATGGAGATCGCGTCGAGTTCCCGGCCGAGGACGTAGCCGCCCCCCGGGCCCCGGTGGCTGGCCAGCAGGCCGTTACGTTTAAGGCGGCCGACAATCTGCTCCAGGTAGGTGGAAGAGATATCCTGACGGCGCGCAATATCCTGCACACTGACGGGACCGTCCTGGGCGTGCAAGGCGATGTCCAACATGGCGGTGACCGCGTACCGGCCTTTGGTAGTTAGGCGCATGGGTTGCCGGGCCTGCATTTCTTCAAAGACGCGGCAGTATGCAATACCCGACTATTTTGGTCCACTATTTCGCGAAGTGTTTAAATATGCCGCGCAGGATCTGTACTTCCGTCTCATCCATGCTGATGCGGGTGAACAGGCGGCGCAAACGGCGCATGGTCTGGCCCGGATTGTCCGCCTGCAGGAAATCCGCAGCCGTCAGCACCGTCTCCATATGGGTCAGCATACCCTCTAACTGGGCCGCGGTGGCCAGGCGCCGGTCCCACGCGGGTGCCGGCTGTGCCTGTAAGCCGCTCATGAAAATCTCATAGCAGACCACCTGCACCGCCATGGCCAGGTTCAGGGAGGAGTATTCCGGGGCCGCCGGGATCTGCAGGTGCAGGTTGCAGCGCTGCAGCTCTTCGTTGCTTAAACCATTGTCCTCACGGCCGAACAGAATGGCGGCGCGGGTCTGCTGCCCGGGATTGCGGCCGAGCTCATACAACCGTTCAGCCACGGTCCTGGCGTCCGCCACCGGCCAAGGTATGCGGCGCGCGCGGGTGCTGGTGCCCACTACCCAGTGGCAATCGGCGACGGCGGTATCCACCGTATCCACCACCTGCGCCGCGTCCAGCACGTCCAGCGCCCCGGCCGCCCGCCAGTCAGCCTGGGGGTCCGGGTAGCGGCGCGGGTTCACCACCACCAGATGCTTCAAGCCCATGGTCTTCATGGCCCGAGCCGCGCCGCCGATGTTTCCCGGGTGGCTCGGCTCCACCAGTACTATCTTGATATCACGCCTGATATCGCGCCCGATATCACCACTGTCATCACCGCTGCTGTCACTCACGTGTGGGTACAACCCCGCGCTCAGAAAACTGATAGCATACCGCACCTTCCAACTGACCGACGTAAGGGCCGCTATGCAACCCATGGCCAACATCGCGCTGCGTGCCGCGCGCACCGCCGCTGACTTTATTGCTCAGGCTTTCGACCGGCCCGACGAGCGCAACATCGAGACCAAGGCGCGCAACGACTTTGTTTCCGACGTGGACAAGAACGCTGAACAACTGATCGTCGGCGCTATAGAGCAAACCTACCCGGAGCACGCCATCCTTGCTGAAGAATCCGGCCAGCGTTCCCGGGACAGTGAATACACCTGGATCATCGATCCGCTGGACGGCACCCTGAACTTTCTGCAGGGCATACCGCACTTTGCCGTGTCCATCGGCGTCATGAAAGGCAAACACCTGGAACACGGCGTCATTGTGGATCCGATCCGGCATGAAGAGTTTGTTGCCAGCCGCGGTTACGGGGCGCAGCTGAACGGCAAGCGCATCCGCGTCAGCAAACGCGCCAAACTGGAAGACTGCGTGCTCGGCACCGGTATTCCCCCCGGCTGCATCAATACCCGGTTGCAGCCCTATATGCGTACCCTGCAGACCTTTACCGGCACTTGCCGGGCGATCCGGCGCCCCGGCAGCGCGGCCCTGGACCTGGCTTATGTGGCAGCCGGCCGGCTGGATGGTTTCTGGGAAATGGGGCTAAGCCAGTGGGATATCGCCGCGGGCATTGTACTGGTGCGGGAAGCCGGCGGTTTTGTCGGCGATTTTGCCGGTGGTGAAAGCTACTGGCAGAGCGGTGATATTGTCGCCGCCAATCCCAAAGCGTTCCGCGGCATGGTGCAGACGCTGAAAAGCGACGCTGCTCAGGGGTAGCTGCCGTCCGCGTTTTCTTCTTCCTTTTCCGGCACCAGCAGATCTTCGCGGGTGATATTCATCGTCAGCAGCACGCTGGCGGCGACGTACATGGAAGAGTATGTGCCCACCACCACACCGATGCTCAGCGCCAGGGCAAAGCCGCGGATCACTTCGCCGCCGGCAAATAACAGCGCCAGCAGCACAAACAACGTGGTGGCGCTGGTGACCAGCGTGCGGCCCAGGGTCTGGTTCAGCGACCGGTTGATGACCTCAAACGGGGTGCCTTTGCGGATCTTGCGGAAGTTCTCCCGGATGCGGTCACTGACCACAATGGTATCGTTCAGGGAATAACCGATAACCGCCAGCAGCGCAGCCAGCACGGTCAGATCAAAAGTCCACTGAAATACGGCAAAAAAGCCCAGCACAATCAGTACGTCGTGGGCCAGGGCGCTGACCGCCCCCACCGAAAACTGTTTGGTAAAACGGAACAGGATATAGAACATGACCACGATCAACGCGGTCAGCAGCGCCAGCCCGCCGTCTTCCGTTAATTCCTGCCCCACCGCCGGCCCGACGTAATTCGACTGGCGCAGGTCCACGTTGCCGTAATGAGCGTCCAGCGCGTCAAAAATAGCGTCACCCAGGGAAGACTGGTCCGTGCCTTCCTGCGGCGGCATGCGGATCAGGATGTCGCGGTTGGTGC
>JANQOA010000387.1 GCA_028279305.1 Pseudomonadales bacterium | reverse complement strand
GATCGGCGGCACCTGCCGTCTATTGGAACTACCATGTTCGCGGAGCAGGAGCGGCCGGTAAAACCGTTTGATTCTTTTTCACCGGTGCCGGAGACCACGGGGGACTTCGATCAGATGCCGGTGCTGGCCGGGCAGGGTGTGGGCCTGATTAAGGATATCCTGCCCGCGGCGGACGTGGTCAGCCGCACCATGGGGCAGATGACGGTCAACCTGGCAAGATTCGCCTGACCTCAGCGGCAAATGCGGCCGCTGCGGGGTGCTTATTGCTGACGCCGGCTGGCCAGAGCGATGGTGTTGCCGCCGGGATCCTTGAAAAACGCCATCCACTCTTCTGTGCCGGGGTTATCGAACACACCTTCATCGTCCCGGTGGATAAGGTGAGGCTGGCTGTCGAACTCAACACCCTTCTGCACAAGCATGTCGTGGGCCTGCTCGATGTCGTCTACCCAGAAATATAGAACGGCGGCCGGGTTATCACACTCGAATAGAACACGGGTCCCGCAGAATTCAAAAAACAGCAACCCCGGGGGTTCATACTGCTTGATGAAGTGTGCCCCCAAGGTGTGGAGATAAAATTCTCTAGTTTCGGTTAAGTTGTTGGCTCTTGCGCCCACCTGATGCAGCCTGTTTATCCGCATTGACAGTCCAGCCTTTTCGGTTAGTATTCCCGGTTCGCGTAAATAGTTAGTATTGCTAACAATAATTTCGGCTGTCCGGCATGTCAATAGAACAATCCATATACACTCTTAACTCTGCCATGACCCAACTCATGCGCCACATCCGGCTGATAGACGAGCAGCAACAGGTCGGCCGCGCGCGCCTGTCGGTTCTGGCGGTTCTGCATTTTGGCGGTAACCGTTCCCTGTCAGAGTTGGCGGCAACGGAAATGGTTAAACGTTCCACCATGCATCACATTGTCAAAGGCCTTGAATCTGACAAACTGGTTAAGCGGGACCGGGATCCGGTTGATGCGCGCCGCCAGATTGTTACCCTTACCGGCAGGGGCAGAGCAAAAATCAAATCGGCCCACAGGGCGAGGATTGCATACTTGACCGAACTGGCCGCCGGTCTCGACCCTGAAGACCTGGAAGCAGCGGCCAACGCCCTGGATGCGTTGAGAAATGAATCCTGGCAGCGGGTGCTGCAGTGATGCCGTAGCGGTCCGGGGGTGCCCGCGATGTATAGTAAAAGCGTATTCAGCCTGGAGTGTTCAACATGAGCCTGTATGTAGGTATGCGACCCGGTGATCTGGACGGCAAGCCCTATGCCAGGTACTGGCAACCCGACATGTCACCCATGCAAACCCACGTGGTGGAAGCCATTGTGCACGGCGAGGAGGCGGCTGAGCTGGGCTTTGAGCTGGCGCAAGCTGACCGCTTACTGCAACCGGGTTATCTGCCGCTGGAGAACGGATTTACCAGACTTGGCAGCGGCCACACCTTTGTCGCCGTCAGGACGGAAATGCCCGGGGTTACCGGCGCCATGTTTGAATGGTGGATGGGATGGCATTACATGGAACACCAGAGGTATAAGCTCTGGCACCCGCGTTCACATGTCGCAAACGGTACTCGGGAAATGAAGGGGGATGACCCGGCCCTGTCCGACGCTGAGAAGTACCTGACAACACACTACGTAACCGAATACATCGGCAGCCGGCGGGAAGCCATCACCATAACCTTTGTTAAACCGGAAGAGTTTTTTGGTGCCGGCAGAGACCTGACCGCCGGCGGTACCTCCGCTCTGGTTTGCGGCCGGGTAGGGCTGCAGCGCGCGCCGATTACCGTGGGCCATTTGATTCATCAGATTCGTCAGGTAGACGGCGGCGCTGAGATGCGCAGCCGTTTCTGGCTGGGCAAGCCTGAAATCACCGGCCGCGGCAGGAGTGATTGGCGCAACCGCATTCTCGGGTCTTCGCTGGTGAACAAGCGGGTTTTACCCGCCAACGTCGGCCGCGAGATGCTGGTGCATTGCGGCATGGAGATGAATCACCTGGCTGGTTTTCTGCCTGCCCTGTACGCCGATTACCACCCCCAGGCGGACAGCGCCTGAAACTGCTGCCCATGGGGTATTAACTGCTGCGCATCTTGCATTTTCGTACAGCGTACGTAGAATAGTACGAGTTTACGTACGTTGTACGTAAGTTTTTCAAAAAGGTGTTCATAAAGATTTTCAGAAAGGGTTGCGGATTTGCACTCACACGCGGCAGCAGGATTGAACTTGGGCGGGGCCGCCGTTGTTGCGGGGGTTGGCCTGTTAATCATGACCGTCACCGCGCCCTATGCTGAGTTCTGCGTTTTTCCAAAGCTGATTGTTGACGGCGATACCGGCAATACTTTTGCCAACATGTTGAGCAACCGGGCACTGTACGTGTCCGCATTGGCTGCATTTGTGCTGAATTATCTTGCTGACGTAGTTGTTGCGTGGGCGTTGTTTCTTTTGCTGGCGCCGGTAAACAGGGATATCGCGTTGCTGGCGGCGGCGTTTCGACTGATCTATACGGCGCTGGGCATCGGTGCGTTAACCAACCTGTTTGCCGCCGCGCGCATGCTTGACCAGCCGCAAAATACCGCTGCACCCGACTCAGCGGCGTTTCTCCAACAATTTCAGTTGCTGTTGGACGCCTACCCGATTGAGTGGGGGGTTGCCCTGATCTTCTTCGGCGTGCATTTGCTGATCATCGGCTACCTGATCAGCCGCTCGGATTACATGCCGCGGGTGCTTGGGTATCTGGTAGCTGCCGCCGGGGCGGGCTACATCGTCTATGTGGGCGGTCTGTATGCGCTGCCGATGGTGGATCTGTCTTTTGTCGGCATTACCTTTCTGTTCGAACCGGTATTGATGCTCTGGTTGCTGCTAAGGGGCCGCAAGTTGGGCTAAGGCGCCAGGGCTTGCCGGAACACCTCGTTCAACTCGGCGTGCCGTTCAGCACTCTCCTGTTGCGGCCGGCCCTGACCCGAAAACTGCTCGCCGAGACGCTCAAACTCTGCAGCGATAAACCTGTTGATTGAAGGTATTTTTGGTCCCGTGCCGAGTTCCGGGGTGTTTTTCTTGAGTTGCTGCAGCGCCTCCACATCTTCTATCAACGCCTCCGGCGCTTCGGCGTGCAGCAGTTCCGCAAACGGCACGGGCGGGATGCCTTTACCGGCCTGTATCCAGCGTATGGCCAGCAGAGGGCGCAGAACGTAAAAGTACTTTTTCAGTTTCACCTGATCTTTGTCCAGAAACTGCTGGGCGTTGCGGCGCGCCATGTGGCTGTAGTGGTAACACAGCGCAATGTCACTGATATGCGACCCGGCAAGCCGGCGCAGCCGCGCGGCGGTGGTCCCCGCCTCGCGGTACACGATCGGGCTGCCCAACCACTCCAGCAAAGCGCCGTTGGTGCGGGTGAGCAGATGCAGGGCTTTGCGCAGGTCCCAGCCGTTGATGTCAATCTCGTCGACAATAGGGTATTCGATAACGTCGCGGCGGTACTCCACATCAAAGGAGA
>JANQOA010000348.1 GCA_028279305.1 Pseudomonadales bacterium | reverse complement strand
GTGCGCTGCCGGTATTGAACGAGCACCGGCAGCTGAAGTTTGTATTCCTGCCGGAAGGTGAAGATCCGGACACACTGGTGCGCGCTCAGGGCAAACAGGCCTTCCAGCAGTGTCTGGATAATGCAGCCCCGGGCCTGGAGTTGCTATTTTCGCGTCTTGCTGAAGGGTTGGATCTACAGACCCTCGACGGCCAGGCGAAACTGGCGGGGTTGCTGAACCCTTATATCGCCAAGGTGCAGGAAGGGTTGTTAAAAGATCTGTTACGCCAGCGCATGGCGGATCTGACCGGTGCCGGCCGCCAGCCCCAGCAGGCGGTTGCGCAGCGTCGTGCGCCTTTGAATCCCGGCATCAGCAACCTCTCCGACCGCCTGCTGACCTTGGTGCTGCAGCAGCCGGGGTGGTGGAGCGGTGTGCCTGCTGACATCCGTGCGGAACTGGTTGCGGACGCGGGCCACCTTGGCGTACTGGGGGAGATAATCAAATATATTGACGAAACCGTCGGGGGCGGTGACAACGGGCATACCGTTGAGCAGATTGATGCTGAAGAGATTCTCGTGCGCTGGTCCGATCATCCTGATGCCGCCAAATTGCTGCAGCGGGCGCGCAGAACCAGTGAAATCGACCCTGAGGCCCAGCGTGCCGGCTTTGTTGAGGGTATGGGCCGGCTGCGGCAGATGCTGCGGGCACAACAGCGTAAAGCGGCCTTGTCTTCCCTCAAGGAAACCCCAAATCTTGAAGAACTTCGCAAATATTGGCAGCTGCGGGGCTCATGAGCCGGCTATGCTGACGTATGGACCGCGGTAAACACCGTTGAAAACAGCTGCAACATGCCCATATTACTGTTATATTACGGAGTTGCTTTCTACTAATACTCTTCGAAACCCGCGCAGCCTGAGGATAATTCCGGCAACCGGGCAGGCCAAGAGGGGGTAGACCCACCACATACGGGTCATCTGCCGGCAAATAATAATCGGCAAAATAGTTGATTAAGTTCAACCTGCACACGGAAAGCGACATATCGATAATAAGGTTAAAACAGCCCGGGGGATGGTGGGCCAGATGAACCCGGACTTTCTGGCATGTCTAATAGCTTAAAGGTGTATGCCCAGCGATAAGAGGCCAATTACGGGCCAGTGCTGCACACTCAAGGCGCGTGCCAGGTTTTAGGTAGCAAATACAACTTTCGATTCGAGGTACTATGAGTAATCAAATCTCGACAGCGCAGCAACAGTCACGGCTGAAAGAACTGATCGCCAAAGGTAAGGAGCAGGGGTTCCTGACCTATGGTGAGGTAAATGATCATCTTCCTGATGACATTTCCGACCCGGAACAGATCGAAGACATCATCCGCATGATCAACGATATGGGCATCACGGTTTATGAAACCGCGCCCGATGCCGATGAGCTGCTGAGCAACGAAGAAAACACCGCGGATGAGCTGGCCGCGGAAGAAGCGGCTGCGGCGCTGGCTGCGGTGGAAACCGAAGCCGGCCGCACAACGGATCCCGTGCGTATGTACATGCGCGAAATGGGCACCGTGGAGCTGCTCACCCGGGAAGGTGAAATTGCCATTGCCAAGCGCATTGAAGAAGGCATTCGTGATGTGCTGACGGCGTTGGCGTGTTTCCCCGGGCCGGTTGAATACATCCTGGAAACCTACGCGGAAGTCAGCAAAGAGGACAAGCTGGCGGACCTGCTGGTGGGTTATCTGGACCCCACGGATCACGTCCCTGCAGCGACCCAGGTAGGTGCGGACACATCGAATGACGATGATGACGACGAAGAGGAAAACAAAGGGCCGGACCCGGAAGAAGCCAAGAAA
Source organism: Pseudomonadales bacterium (assembly GCA_028279305.1). Classification (GTDB taxonomy): domain Bacteria; phylum Pseudomonadota; class Gammaproteobacteria; order Pseudomonadales; family Azotimanducaceae; genus UBA4421. Next base: position 38,624 of record JANQOA010000348.1, on the reverse strand, counting down.
CGGTTTTCCGCGTTAAAGCGCCAGTACAACAGAACGCAAAAGGTGATTGCGGAAAAAGGCCGCAACAGCAAGGAAGGTGAAGCCGCGCTGGCCAAGCTGGGAGAGGCGTTCTGCTGTTTCAAGCTGGTGCCGAAACATTACGACGAAATTGTCGACATGGCGCGCAATGCCCTGGATACGGTGCGCCGCCATGAACGTTCCATTTTGACGTCGGTGGTACGCCAGGCGCGGGTGCCCCGGGATGTATTCCGCAAGGAATATATGGGTAACGAAGTCAGCGTCACCTGGATTAACAAGCTGGTTAAAGCAGACAAGGAGTTTTCCCAGGCGCTGGACAATCAGCGTGAGGACATTCTGCGCGCCCAGAAGAAACTGAAAGTGCTGAGCAAGCAGACCCACCTTACGGTCATGGAGATCAAAGAAATCAACCGGCGTATGTCGCTGGGGGAGGCGAAAGCGCGGCGCGCCAAGAAAGATATGGTGGAGGCCAATCTGCGGCTGGTTATTTCTATTGCCAAGAAGTACACCAACCGAGGTCTGCAATTTCTGGACCTGATTCAGGAAGGCAATATCGGGCTGATGAAAGCGGTGGACAAATTTGAGTACCGGCGCGGGTACAAATTCTCCACGTACGCCACCTGGTGGATCCGGCAGGCGATTACCCGTTCCATTGCCGACCAGGCGCGCACCATCCGCATCCCGGTGCATATGATCGAAACGATCAACAAGCTGAACCGTGTGTCACGCCAGATGCTGCAGGAAATGGGCCGCGAACCCACTCCGGAAGAGCTAGGAGAGCGCATGGAGATGCCCGAAGACAAGGTGCGTCGGGTGCTGAAAATTGCCAAAGAACCCATTTCCATGGAAACGCCGATCGGCGACGACGAAGATTCCCATCTGGGCGACTTTATCGAAGACTCCACCATCGGCTCGCCGGTGGAACTGGCAACCGGGGAAGGCCTGAAAGAAGCCACCAAGGATGTGTTGGGCGGTCTTACGGCCCGGGAAGCCAAGGTGCTGCGCATGCGGTTCGGGATTGACATGAACACCGACCACACGCTGGAAGAAGTGGGCAAACAGTTTGATGTTACCCGCGAGCGCATCCGGCAGATTGAAGCCAAAGCGTTGCGCAAGCTGCGCCATCCCAGCCGTTCGGAGCATCTGCGCAGCTTCCTGGATGAGTGGATGGAAAGCATGGGCCGGGGTTAACCCGCCCCTTCTACTGCAACCGGCCGGTGGTAAAATCCCGGCCGTGTTTCTTTACCGTGTTACCGGTGTACCGGGCCTATAGCTCAGTTGGTTAGAGCAGTGGACTCATAATCCATTGGTCCCAGGTTCGAGTCCTGGTGGGCCCACCATTGATCTCGCGCGAAGCGCGAGCTCTGTCGAGTGATCTCGCACTGCGTGCGAGCTCTGTCGAGTTTTGCCCTTTGGGCAAAACGTCGCACCCTCGATCAGCTTTTTTCTGGTTGGGCAAAACACCGCACCTTTGATCGGCGTGTTCAGGGGGTGGGCAAGACGTTGCGCCTTCAGTTAACGGATCCGTGGTTGTGCAATGCCCGGCGCCTTTGCTTGTTTGCAATCGCAGGACCGTCAACAGGTTACCCTGACGGCTGTGTTGCAGGGTGCGGTGCCGGGTAGTTCGGACTTTAATCTCACCGTGGTGACAGTGATTGGGTGCGGGCCGCCTGGCCGGTGGGGTATGGACTTTTTTTTGTTAGCGTGCCGCAGTTGATTGTATACTGCGCGCTCACTAGCGGCTTTGTGTATGACTGGTTTCAATTGGATTCGGTTGGGTTGGTACGACCTGATACTTGCTTACCGAAGAACCTTTATCGGCCCCGTTTGGCAATCAATTCAACTTGCAGTATGGGCAATAGGCCTGGCATTCGTGTTCCGGCCGATCTACGGCGGTGGTGACTACGTTCTGTATCTGGTGGTCGGGCTGGCCATATGGAACTTCGTCAGCAATTGCGTCACGTTAGGTGCAACGGTATTTGTGTCCAATGCCGGGTTAATACTTAATCTGGTGACGCGCCCCCTCTCTCACGTTTTGCGTTTATGGACCAACATCTCAATCCGTTTCTTTTTTCAACTGGCCGTATTTGTGCCCGTGGCAGTTTATCTCGGCGTGTTAACCGATGTGTTAGTTTTGACGGCGTTTACGGCACTGATTACGCTGTTGTTGATGGGTATACCTATAATTGTTATTACCGCATTCCTGACAACATACATCCGCGACGCTGAGCATTTTATTTCTGTCGCAATGAGATTTTTGTTTTTTCTGACCCCCGTGTTCTGGATTCCGGGAGAAGACCGGATTCAGAGCCTGGTTGTACAGTTCAATCCTTTCTACTATGTGTTGGAGTTGGCCAGAGCGCCGTTGCTCGGGATATCTCCTGATTGGTTTGTCTGGCAGCTGAACATGCTGTTTCTGGCTGGCGGGACGGTAACGGCCTATCTATTGCTGACCTATTTCGGCAGGCGGCTACCCTTATGGCTGTGAGCACCGCGCCCATGATCGAGTTGAAGTCGGCAAGCCTGGAGCTGCCGGCCAGGTCTCCCGGGCAGATCAGCACAACGGCGGAGCAACATGTGGGGGGAGAAGTAGTACGGCGGCGGGGCCGCGCTGCCCGGGTGCGTGTTTTGCACGAGGTCAGCTTCAGCGCAGATCCTGGTATGTGTATCGGCATCCTGGGCTTAAACGGTGCCGGTAAAAGCACGCTGTTGCGTGTGCTTGCTGGGATTTATCAGCCAACTTCCGGTGAGGTGCATACGAACGGCCGTGTCACTACACTGTTTACCAATCAGTTAGGGATGAACCAGAACGCAACCGGAGAGGAGAACGTCCGGCTGATGAGCCTGCTTCTGGGTATTCCTTACAAAAAGATCCCGGAGTTGATAAAAGATGTGGCGCAGTTCAGCGAGTTGGGTGAGTTCATGCAATTGCCCATCCGTACCTATTCAGCGGGCATGCGAACCCGAATCGGGTTTGGAGTGGCGTCAGCGGCCAATCCTGAAATCCTGCTGATTGATGAAATTTTTGGTACCGGCGACCACAGCTTTGTGAGTAAGGCACGTGATCGTATGCACCATTTAATAGAAGGTTCGGGCGTGGTTGTGCTTGCCAGCCACTCGCCGGATATTCTAAAACAGTATTGCAGCCACGCCTTGTGGTTGGATCGGGGCCGGTTGATGGGGTTCGGCAAGCTTGGCGATGTACTGCCGGAATATCGCGAACGCACGTTGCAATGTAAATAGGGAAATAGGGAATGGGTGAAGAAACCAACCTGGTATATCAGGATTACGGTGATGCAAAGGGAGGGTCGGATAGCTCCAGCAAGCTTGAAGCCATCCGCCTGCCGGATCTGCGGAACAAGCGATTTCTGGATCTGGGCTGCAACTCCGGCTTTTTTTGTAATTATGCCAAGCAGGCAGGCGCTGCTTATACACTTGGCGTGGATAACAGCAGCCGCATCATAGAAATTGCCCGGCAACGTTATCCGCAGCTCGATTTTGTGGACACAGGCTGGGATCGGTTTCCGGATGGAGAATTTGATGTGGCGATCTGCCTGTCAGCGATCCATTACGCCAAAGATCCGGTGGCGTTAGCGCAAAATGTTCGGGGGTGCCTGACCCCGGGCGGTTTGTTGATATTAGAAGGGGGTCTGTTTGGCGGCCGGGATGATCTGTACACGGATATCAGAATACCGGTATGGCGGGAAGTCGGCGATAAGTGCCTGCACCTGTCGAATGGTTATTTGCGTCACCACATGTTGCGTGGTTTTGCCATTTCTTCGATATCTCCGAGTATCAGTCAAGGCGGGGATCCTCTGCATCGTTTTGTAATCCACGCTGAGCCCGGGGCCGAGGTTGAGCCCAGGCCTGAAGCGCACAAGTTGGATCTGGTGGAGTATGCGGCAGCTGTGGCCCTGTCGGCGGACACAATCGTGGATGCGCAGCCGGGCAGCAGGTATGTCCGGTTGTTGGGTAAAAATCTGAAAAAGGGCTTGTCCCGGTTGTTTGCCAATGAGGAGCTCAGCGGCCAATTTGTCGCCGACATACGTGAATCGTTGGGCAATCATTCGCACAGACTGATTGTTAGGTGGCCTGATAGTATCAGCGGCTACGGTGAATTTGTCGAACGCGCTGGTAGTTTGGGCATTGAAATTACTGCGTCGGATTAAGATGAGTATTCGCAAGCGGTTAGAAGCCGGGGTGGAGTTTTCCGATGAGGCTGCGGACGCCAGTTTTCTTGGGGTGGATCTGCAATGGTATGAGTTTCAGGGTAAATCCGTAGCGCTGTTTGCGGCAGAACAATCCGGTTTGGCGGACTATCTTCGGGGTCAGGGTGCGGAACTAGTCTTTCAAGCTGATCAGAATCCACAGCTTGTGGATATCCTTGAATATCAAGGCACCCTCGACTACGCCTTTGTAGACCCCCGGCAGATGGAACGTTTCGATAACGTCAGTGATGTGTCAGCGTTGACGGCGGCACTGGGGAGAATTTTGGGCACGTCCGGGGTGTGCTTTGTGGTCCTGCGCACCGGCGTGGTGCAAACCGATTGGGATGTTTATAACTCGATTCTGCTGACCCCCGAAGGAGCATTGCCCTCTTCCCCGTATTTGTACAATAGTTTATTACAGGACTTTGCCGTACGGCCTTTGCTGCGGGTGCGTGATGAATCAAATGCGCATTGCGTGACCCGAATATTCCGTTTGTCTCCACTGCAGCAGACGCTGCTGGTCATTCTTGGTCACAGCCAGGCTGGCAAGACCACGCTGGCGCGGAACCTGCAGATGCTGCAACCGGGGGCACATTTTTCCAGCGATTATCTCTATTTCAACTTGTTCCAGGCACGGGGCAAGCTGGGGTCAACCCAATACACCGAACGTCTGTCTAAAATTCTTGGTAGCGCAACCGCGGAAGATACCGGTAACTTCTTCAGGCTGCTCGAAGACGATATAGACGCACTGCGGGAATATCTTTCTCTGGTAGTAGGTTTGTTCTCCAGCAGCCACCGGATTGTGTCCATCGATCTTGACCTGCGCCGCGAAGACAGAATTCCGGTGGTCAGAAGCGCCCTGGAAGCTGCCGGTTTTTCGGTTTGGTTTGTTACGCGCTGAGTGATTGCGGCACGGATGAGTTAAGGCCCTCGGGCCGCAGCGTACAACGGCTCGGTTCAGAGCCGGCTTGAGAATCACCTGGAGTATATTTTCTCCGGGTTTCGGTACACTAGGTGGATGCTTCTGGACCGCGTAAAATCGACAGTGCTGGTAGGCGACCGTATCCAATGGATGGCGCTGCTGATCGTGTCCAGCTTTGTCGCAGTGTTGATCCTGCCTTCCCAAAGCCGGGCGAGTTATCCGTCCTATTTCCTCGCGTTGCTTATGTTTGCCACCTATCCACACTGGAAAGACGTTTTTTCTGTGGGTTTGCTGCGTTGGACCGTCGCGCTGCTTTTATGGTTGGCGGCCAGCACCTTCTGGTCGCAGGAATTTGACCTGCGTGATGCCTCGTCGGTGTGGGTAAGGGTAGTACTGGTACTCTTCTTCATTGTCGCCGTTGCTGAATGCCAGTTCCGCGGTCAGTTGCAACGCTGGATGGTCAGCGCCATGACCTTGGTCGGCGCCAGCGCGGTGTTAGTGGCGCTAATCAACTTTCTGCTTACACAGCCTGAAGACAGCCGGTTGAATGGTATGGGTCAACTTGACACCCATGTGATTGCAGCGTTGGTCTACGGGGTTTCGCTGCTGTTTGTGATGCGCTACGTGATGCAGACCCAACCCGGCATCAAACGTACAGCCGCTTATGTTGCTTGTGCGATGATTGTCCTGAGCATCATATTGTCGGATTCACGCAATGCCTGGGTGAGTGTGACACTTGGTGTAATGGCCTTCGTGTTGGCGCACCGGGTGCGCGATGTGAAGCAATTTGTCGCAGCGCTGGCTGCGGGCGGTCTGCTGGTGGCAATGGTGTTGATGCTGGGCATCCTCAGCGATCCGCTGCGGGATCTGATTTTGCCGCGCGGGGACAGTTTCAGGCTTGAGGTCTGGAGCGAAACCCTTAACCGGTTGCAGGGCCATATGATTGCGGGCCGCGGTATTCTCACTTCGGACGATGTGGTAGTCGGCGCATATCTGATGCAGCATCCCCACTCGATGTACCTTTCCATGGTCCATCAGGGAGGGTTGATAGCCTTGGGTCTGTATTTGATGGTTCTGTTGAGCGCGATAAAAACGCTGTTGGCAAACTACGATAGTGGGGACGCCAAGCTGGCGCTTGGCATTTTTGTCACTGCGCTTTCTGCCCACCTACTTGACGGCCATGAGTTAGTCGACAAAGTAGGCTCCAGTTGGTTTCTCATCTGGCTGCCTGTAGCCGTGGCCATGGGATTGAGCTGGACCCGGCCCCGGGCCTTGGCGGACGAGAACAGCTGACTTTGGAAATTCGACAGACTTGGACAGGCAATATCTCTATAATAAGCGCCGCTCGATTCGGGGTCGGAATTAGTTCGTGTTACCAAAAATTTCTCTAGTTGTACCCAGCTACAATGCGGTAGACACGATAAGGCGAACTCTCGATTCAATCCTCTCCCAAGACTATCCCAATGTTGAATTGATCTGCATTGATGGGGCGAGTGACGACGGTACCGTGGAGGTGCTGCAGGAATACAGCGCCCGGATTCAACATCTGGTCAGTGAAAAAGACGATTGCCAGGCACAGGCGCTGAACAAAGGGCTGGCGGTGGCGAGCGGAGATATCTACGGTTGGCTTTGTGCTGACGATGAGTTATGTCCGGGCGCGTTGAAGTGCGTTGGCGATTATTTTGTGCAACACCCGAAAGTGCAGGTGCTCACCGGCGGCTGCGTCCGCCGTTTCGATGACGGCAGCGAATATACAACTGTGCCGGAGCCGGATTTTTTCGAAAAGCTGGTCTTAAAAAATACCATCGAACAGCCGTCCACGTTTTGGCGCAAGGAAGTACATCACCAGGTTGGACCGCTTTCAGAAAAACTCAAGTATGCTTTCGATTGGGAGTATTGGTGCCGGATGCACAAGCAGGGAGTCACCGCGCATTCAATAGAAACACCATTGTCGGTTTATTACTTTTCCGACTCTAACCTCACCTCAACCGGGGGGCGTAAGATCGTCCGCGAGATGTACCAGATTGTACGCCGCTACGGCCCGTTTCGCGGCACCGTTGCCTGGGCTTACGCTTTCCTTTACCGGACTTTTGATTTGCGTGGTTATTATGATCACGATGAGCCGACACAGGGGTTCGGGCGTTACGTTTTCCATGCGGCACTGCGTGTCCTGTACGTTCTGTTTGATAAGGAAACGATAAATACCTACAACTGGAATTTTGCCTCGCGCCAGGAACGGGGAAAAGGTTGGTAACCAGTTTCGCGCGGGCGGCTTTTGGTTGTGGCCGTACTTGCAAACATCAATCGGTCGGGTAGGAGTAACATGGTCGATACACAGGGCCGCAAGGCGCTTATAACTGGGGTAACCGGGCAGGATGGGGCTTATTTATCACGCCTGCTGCTGGAGAAAGGTTACATCGTGCACGGTGTCAAACGGCGGTCCAGTTCGTTTAACACGGGCCGAATTGAAGATATATATGAAGATCCCCATGTTGATAACGCCAGCTTCCATCTACACTACGGAGACCTCACAGACAGCACCAATCTGATCCGCATCATTCAGGAGGTTAAACCCTCTGAGATATACAATCTAGGTGCGCAGAGCCACGTTCAAGTGAGTTTTGAGACGCCGGAATATACCGCCAATTCGGATGCCTTGGGCGTGCTCAGGCTGCTGGAAGCGATTCGCATTCTAGGCATGCAGGATGTGTGCAGATTCTACCAGGCGTCTACATCGGAGCTTTTTGGTTTAGTGCAGGAAGTACCTCAGTCCGAAACCACTCCTTTTTATCCGCGCTCTCCCTACGGCGTAGCCAAGCTCTACGGGTATTGGATAACAATTAACTATCGTGAAGCATACGGGCTGCACGCCTCCAATGGAATCCTGTTTAATCATGAAAGCCCCCTGCGGGGTGAGACCTTTGTGACCAGGAAAATTACCCGGGCGGTGGCGGGCATAAGCCTGGGGAAGCAGGAAAAGTTGTATATCGGCAATCTGGATGCCAAGCGCGACTGGGGTCACGCTAGAGACTATGTGGAAGGCATGTGGCGTATCCTGCAACAGGAGGAGCCGGATGACTATGTGCTGGCCACGGGTGAAACCCATTCAGTAAGGGAATTTATCACGCGCGCGTTCAGGCAAACAGCGATTGAAATCGAATGGCGGGGAAGCGGAGCGGATGAAGTCGGTGTAGACGCGGCCAGCGGCAAGGTCCTGGTGGAAGTGGACCCAAGGTACTATCGGCCTGCGGAGGTCGACCTGTTGGTGGGCGACCCCACAAAGGCACGGGAAAAGCTGGGCTGGCAGTCGACCGTGGGCTTGCAGGAAATGTTGGAAGAAATGGTAGCTGAGGACCTGAAAGCGTATGCAGACCACTGACTATTTTACCGGCAGGCGGGTTTTTGTTGCCGGTCACAATGGCATGGTTGGTTCGGCTTTGTGCCGGCAGCTCGAACACAAGGGTTGTGAACTGCAACGGATTGACCGCAGTAGATTAGACCTTACGGTACAGAACGATGTTGGGGACTGGTTCCTGGAGCACAAGCCGGAAGTAGTCTATCTCGCTGCCGCCAAGGTGGGAGGTATACTTGCAAATGACACGCACCCTGTGGATTTTCTGCAGGAAAATCTGAAGATAGAGCTGAACATTATCGAGTCTGCATTTCGCAGCGGGGTCGAAAAACTCGTCTTTCTGGGTTCGTCCTGTATATATCCGAAATTTGCGGATCAGCCTATATCCGAGTCAGCGTTGCTGACCGGGGCGCTTGAGCCTACTAACGAATGGTATGCGGTGGCGAAAATCGCGGGCATTAAACTGTGCCAGGCATATCGAAAGCAGCACGGTGCGGATTACATATCAGCGATGCCGTGCAACTTGTATGGCATTGGCGACAACTACGACCTGCAATCGTCCCATGTCATACCGGCGCTGCTGCGCAAAACCCATGAAGCCGCGCAAAACGGCCAGACGCTTTCGATCTGGGGTACTGGCAAGCCGCGGCGGGAGTTTCTCTATGCGGACGACGCCGCCGCAGCATTGTTGTTTCTCACCGAACACTACAGCGGCTACGAGCACGTAAATATAGGGTCCGGCTCGGATGTCAGTATCAGTGAATTGGCAACGTTGATCTGCGAGACGGTTGGTTTTGAGGGTGAGATTGAATTTGATACCACAAAACCGGACGGTACGCCGCGCAAACTCATGGATAACAGCCTTATTCGCAGCCTCGGCTGGGCACCGGAGGTAGATTTGAAAGCGGGTTTGGGGCTTGCATATCAGGCGTTTCTGGAAGAGCGGTAATGAAACAAGCCGCGGCAAACGAAGAGAATCGCCAGAGGTTGGTGGATCAGCGGCAGACGGCCCGCCCCAGGGTTTCGGTTGTTGCCCCGGTTTACAACGAACAGGGCAACATAAGGCCGCTGATTAGTGCTCTGCAGGAAGTGTTTCAACGGCTTGCGGACGAAGCGGACTTTGAAATTGTTCTGGTAGACGACGGCAGTGCGGACTCAACCTGGGCTGAAGTTGTAGCCGTGGCCGCGGACGTACTGGAATTGAAGGCGCTGCGGCTGTCCCGTAATTTCGGGCATCAAAACGCGCTGTTGGCCGGCTTGTTTAACACCGAAGGTGATGTTGTCATCACCATGGACGGCGATCTGCAGCATCCACCCGAACTGATTCCGGAGTTGCTGGCCAACTGGCGCCTGGGATATGACGTTGTTAACACGGAGCGTGTAGACATTGGTGAGAATTCGTTGTTCAAGCGTAAAAGCTCACATTTTTTTTACCATGTTTTCTCCAGGCTGACAGAGGTAAGGTTAACCCAGGGTACCTCTGACTTCCGGCTCATGGATAAAAAGGTTCTCAATTCGCTATTGATGTTCAACGATGTGCGGATGTTCTTTCGCGGTGCTGTGGCCTGGGTGGGCTTCAGCACTCTAACGGTGCCTTACCGGCTGCAACCCCGCCACTCAGGCACTACTAAATATCCGTTGAAGCGGATGCTGGGCTTTGCCGGCAGTGCAATAGTGTCTTTTTCCACCGTGCCTTTGAAGATCGGCATATTCATTGGCTTTCTCACCAGTCTGCTGGCATTTGCGGAACTGAGTTGGGTTATTGCTCAGTATTTCAGAGGCATAACGGTACCGGGCTGGGCGTCAACGCTGGGTATTGTCTCGTTGCTGTTCGGAGTGTTGTTTATATTGCTGGGCACCATGGGCCTTTATGTTTCAAGAATCCATGAAGCCTTGCAGGGGCGGCCGCGATTTCTGATCTCGGAATCAACCAGCGGGCGCTTTCTCAATGATCGCTGACGTCCTCAAGTTGCTGGGTCTGGTGGTGATTTATGCCGGTGTCAGCGGCTATGGCCTGTTGTTGTTGAAACAAGCTGAATTGGGGTTTAACAGCAGGCTGATTCTGGGAGGAATATTGTACGGGCTGGGTTTTCTCGTCTGGTTGTGGATTCTTCGCGAGCACCCGCTGTCCGTCGCTTTCCCCGTCGCCGCCGGCAGCCTCATGATAGCCACTCAACTATTCGGCATGAGCATAGGAGAACCGCTGTCGGTGGTTAAGTTTGTGGGGATTCTGGTGATACTTGGGGGCATCTGGATTGTGTCCGCTGAGCCGTTCAAGTAACGGGAGCTCATTTCTGCCAGATAGAGAGTGTGGCAAATGATAGCCAACGGGCAATTCGCGTTTGATACAGAGGACGCTCCAGCGCATATAGCCGCTGCACCCACGCAACCCCGCCCTTATTCAAGGCCGGAAAGGCATCAGGATTGTAGTAGAGGATGTAGGTCAGCAAGCCCGGGAAGGTCATGAGTTTGTGGCTGAGCCCCGCAGCTTCGAACATTGACTGCAATTCCTCTACCGCAAACGCCCGCTCAGTCTCTTGATCAAAAAGCGAGTTTCTTTGATAAATGGCGTCGCGCACCCATCTGGTTATCGGGTTACCGTGTGTAGGCTCCAGATTTATGAATATACCGCCGGGTTTGAGCAACCTGGCCATGTTGCGGACAACTTCAGCCGCGTTGTCGGGTACATGGTGGAGTCCTCCGATCAGAATGATGATGTCGAACCGCTGATCCGTGTCAAAAGACGTGACGTCAGCTTGCTCTACATTGATTGACGGGTCGCTGCGCTGCAGATCTTCCACTACGCTGTCACTGTAGTCGAAACCGTGATATTGAAAATCGGCTCCCAGAGCCTGGCTGAGGATTTTCCGGCCTTCAGCAAAACCGCACATGGGCTCAAGTACAACTGTATCGCCGTGCGCATCCAACTTCAGGTCTTGCAACGCATCCGCCCAGATCAGGTTCTTCAACTCCTGGTGGGACTCATTGCTCCTGGCTGACTTATAGCGTTGGGAAATACTGTTGAAGTGAAGCCGCTGCTGTTCGAGTTTGTCCGTCATTACCCGATTCTATCAAAACCCTTACTGGAACAACATTTACAGACTCCCGGACACGGAGCGTTTTGCCTTTTTGCCTGTCCAACAACTGATAAAGGTTGTTTGTAAGTTCTGTATACTATCCGGCGAAGCCCGCTGCGGCACGTGGAGGCATTTTTTGGCAACGAAGACCACTGAGCATCTTCATTTGGAACATACCGGGTGGCTGACCTTTCCGGCGGGTGACCTGGTTGCGGAATATATCCGCCAGGGTTGGTTTGAATACACCGAAACTTCGTTCCTATGGGCCTATCTGAGGAAAAATCAGCAGTTCCTCGATATTGGCGCGCACGCGGGCATGCATGCTGCAACAGCGGGGAAAATCACCGGACCCGGAGGGCGCACTGTCTGTGTTGAACCTAATGAGGAGCTGCATGCGCTGTTACGCGACAACACCGGAGGTGCGGAGATTCTGCCTATCGCAATAACCGCGCAGGAGGGTGAGGCCGGGTTTGTCGTAGATACGCCCCAGCAAAGTTCTTTTGGACATATTGCCGGCGCGGAAGAATCTACCATGCGCGTTAGAACTCAGACGTTGGACAGCGTTACCGCCGGCTTAACGGACTTCGACCCATGCCTGATAAAAGTTGACATTGAGGGCGCTGAGGGTGAGTTTTTTCAAGGCGGCAAAGATTTCCTGGCTGCCTTTGACGGCGTCATAATCGTGGAGTTTTCAAAGCTGAACCTGGAACGTTTCGATTCCTCTACGGAAATCCTGGAAGCAGATATCAGGGCGCTGGGGTTTGAGATCTGTGTATACAACGGAGAATTGAACGTCTTACAGGTAGCGCAGCTAGCACACCCGGTGTGGTATCAGAACTTTTTTCTCTGCCGGGATGTCAACCAGGTGAACGATATCCTTAGCCGGGCTCCAGCTGCGAACCTGCGGATAGCAAAAGATGTATACGGCAAAGGCGTGGCTGCAGAGCAGATTCACGCGGCCGCCGAAGCGCTCACGAAGGAACGCCGGGCTGTTCTGGACTTGTGTGCTTCTTTCCGGGGATTGCACGATCACATACGCAGTGACGGCGCAACGCCGGTAACCTCCAAGGCCAGCGCTACCCCGCCGGAAGAGGCGGTGCTGGAAATGCAGGATTTGTTTGGTGTCTCCAAGGCCATCGCCCTGCACAATCTGTCGGAGCTGCACCGCTTGAATGGGGCATTCCGTCAACTTCTGGACGCGAGTAACGCGGCGCTGGACGTGACCAGAAATCTGGAGCGGATACTGGAACTCGACGCATATGATCAACAGCAGGCAGATGAGTCGTCGGATTTGTCAATTTACGCACTGCGCGAACTGGACGTCCTGACCTCCGCGTTAGCCAACGTCAAGGACTCCGTGGAGCAGGTGATTGACGAAAGGAACAGGTATCAGCGAGAGAGCGGCGAAGCGCAAAACTCGCTTCAGGTTGCCCAAGCGGAACTGCAGGCGGTCAGTGTGAACCTTGAGTCGAGCCTTAAGCAGGCTGAGGAAATAGGGCAAAAACTGGCTGATGCGGAACTACAGATCAAGCGCCTGGAAGAGAAACTGATTGAAACTGAGGATTCCAGGAACGGTTATAAAGCGAGATCCGCCGAGAACCTTGAACGGCTGCAAGAGCGCAACAGATACTATGGTGAACTGGTCTCTATTGCTGTTAACAACCTTGCTGAAATACGTAAGTCGCGGCTGGTCGGCCTGGCGGGAATCTGTGGCTTCAAGCTTGCTCCGAAGATCGATCAGACAATCGCCCAGCTTTCATGTTAACGCGGCGCTCAATCCCCGTTGTTCATTTGGTCATAGTACCCGGCGTCCCAGAGGATCATTATAGCGGCGCTGGCGATACTGCCGGTGTGCAGGCGGTGGCGGAAGTTTGCAGCCAGCAGCTTCAGTTTTGATTTAGGCACCTTCTCAACCGCTTCCCCGGTAAGTGACGCCAGCAGTACGTAGCTTCTGCCGTGACCGTAAATCAGCCTGCAGAGATAAGAAGTTTTCAGCCGGTTTTTTGACATATAGTGCCTTAGCGAAAGTCCTGGTTCGTAGGCACACAACAGGTTCTGCCGATGAGCCAGACGGGAAAACAGTGAATCTTCGCCGCTCATTAAGTTGCCTGACTTGCGCCCCAGTTCTCCGGCTTGAAGGTTATTCTCGACAAATCTGACGAACTCATCAGCTACGGATTTTTGCACCACCAGACCTGCGCCGATGGGTTCCCATTGTCCCCAATGGTCGCCGGGCCCCTCAATACGATCGAGACCATAGTTGCGAATTCCCAGTTGCGGTAGAAGACCGATTTTGAACCGGCTCACGCTCTTTTCCAGGACACCTTCAGCAATGCCGCCGAATGCTCCCAGGCCCGGGTGCCGGTGGGCGATCTGCAAAGCGGTTTCCAGGTAGTTGTGGGCCAGTTCGTTGTCATCATCGACAAAAACCAGCAACTGTGCCCGCGAAGATTTTATGCCTGCCACTCTGGCATGTGTGAGCCCTTGTTTTGTTTCCCGGATCAATCTGATGGGCATTCCCGCCAGTTGTGCGACGTCTTCCAGGCGCAAGGCTGTACTGGAATTGTTGTCCACTACCAACACTTCGAAATCCGTATACGGCAGGGTCTGCGCACCGATCGAGCGCAGAGCCAGGGCGAAAAATTCCGCGCGCGGATTATAGGTGCACAAAATCACGCTGACTTTTGGGGTCACCTGGTATACCCGTTGCTGCCGCGGCTCAGCCGCAGCCAGATACGCTGGATCAATTCTGCTTTAAACAGAGTGTGGAATATGGTTTGCCGTATTCGAAACAAGCGGGCAACAACAGGCCCACGCAGGTTGGTCTCCACCACTGAACGCTCAAACTCCCGCATGGCCGCAAAAGTGTAGAGGTGACTTCTGCCTCTCAGCCGCATTGTACAAGCATTAACTGACAATTTAACAAAATTTACTTCGGCGGCCAGGCAACGGTGCACCCAATTGCTGTCCATGGCCAGCTTGTAATCATCCCGGTAGCGGCCGACTTCCGCATAAACCTTCCGGGGCACAAACAGACCACTGTGGTAGACGCTCATGTACTTAGCGGCCTGGGCGATGTCAGCGTGACAGATGATCGAGCGTCCGGTCAGCGGATCCTGCTGGGTGATATCCGTATATAAGACTGCCCCGGGCGCAGGATCGCGGGTGAGCCAATCAAGTACTTCGCGGATCTGTTCAACGAAGTAGTCGTCGGCATTTAGAACAACAATATATCTGCCGGTGGCTTTTTCCAGCGCTTCATTCAAGGCTGCGCTTAAACCGGCGGAGCGCTGTTTGAAGGCGGTGACAAATACGTTTGCCTGCAGAAGTTCCCAGCAGCCGTCTGTTGAGCCGCCATCAACCACGATGTGTTCGCAGGTTGCCCCAAGATAACGCTCGACGCTGGCTAAACATTCAGGCAACGTGTCAATTGCGTTTAAAACGGGTGTGATTACGCTCAGCGCGGCGCGATTATACAATTGAGCTGCATTTGAGCATCTTTCTTCCAATAGCGGTATCTACCCTTCGATTGCATGACACGTCTGACCATAGTCACACCCACGTTGAATCAGGGTGCGTTCATTGAACGCACAATTAGAAGTGTAATCTCCCAGCTTGGCGAAGACGATACATACGTTGTAGTTGATGGGGGATCAACCGATCAGACACATACTGTGCTTGAACGGTGGGCGGACAGAATATCGCATATCTATGTGCGTGACGGCGGTCAGGCTGAAGCCCTGCGTTATGGATTTGAGATGCACCCTGCTGCTTACGCTTGTTACCTGAACAGCGACGATCTGTTTCTCCCTAATGCAATTGGCAAGGCGCTGGACTATTTGGGTGATGCCTCAGCGGATGTTGTCGGGTGTTACAGCAACAGAGTATTTATTGATCCGGACGACCATGTAACCGGCGTGTGGCGTTTGCCCGGGCATGTCAGCTACCTGATGCGAAGGTGGGATTACATTCCACAGGAGACCTGTTTCTGGCGCTACGATGCCATGCGTCAGTGCGGCGGCATAGATAGTTCGCTCGATTTTGCCATGGACTTTGATCTGTTTGTGCGGCTTATGGAGCGGGGCGCGCTGCGCCGTGTTGAAGACTATTGGGCGGCGTTCCGGGTGCACAGCCAATCCAAGACCGCCACCCTCAATAACCGGGTGGGCAAAGCCGAAGTGTCCGAGATACAATCGCGGTACGGAATCCGGCATCGTTTTCCCGACCGTGCGCTGGGCGCACTGCTGCGGGAATATATTAAATGGCGTGGGCGCGTATCAGCTGAACACCTTGAGTGTTTGCAGAAAGAGATTTATTCGATTGGTTGAATCTTTATGTGCGGCATGAGTGGCGATGCTCGACAATAGAGTTGTGTTAATCTGCACCCGATGGCAATTACAAGGTTAGAACTGGCTGAATCAGACGCAAAATCCTGGTCGGCGGCGCAAGGTGATGCCGGTGATCAGGCGGCGGCGAAGATCAAAGTTCTGCACGTTTACCGGACCTACTTCCCGGACACACATGGTGGCCTGGAAGAAGTAATCCGGCAAATATGTGAGAATTCGATACCCCACGGGGTCGAGTCCAGGGTGCTGGCCCTCAGCGTTAATCCACAGCAAAAGATTGTCAGGCGCAGGGAAGCCAAAGTTTATCGTCCCAGGCAGTTGTTTGAAGTGGCCTCCTGCGGCTTTTCGTTGTCGGCGTTTGCGTACTTCCGGCGGCTCGTGGAATGGGCTGATATTGTTCACTATCACTTTCCATGGCCGTTTGTGGATATTCTGCATTTTGCCACCAAGGTCAACAAGCCGACTGTAGTGACCTACCACTCCGATATCGTGCGGCAGAAATATTGGGTAATGCTCTATCAGCCGTTGATGAATTCGTTTTTGGGATCGGTAGACCGGATTGTTTGCACTTCTCCCAACTACTTCGCAACCAGCGACGTTCTGACGCGGTTCTCCTCCAAGGTGCAGGTAGTGCCCATTGGCATAGAAGAAAACTGTGCGGATCAGCCCGGCACTTCTCTGCTTGAGCAGACCCGCGCGGCTTTTGGCGAGGATTTCTTTCTGTTCGTAGGGGTACTGCGTTACTACAAAGGTCTGCACATACTTCTCGAGGCTATCAAGGATGCGCCCTTTAAGGTTGTAATTGCCGGCTCCGGGCCCACCCAGCAAGAGTTGGAGGCGCAGGTCAAAGCGGAGGGAATAGACAACGTCATTTTTGCCGGGTACGTGGACAATGCGCAGAAAAACGCGCTGTTCCAGTTGTGCAAAGCCGTTGTTTTCCCGTCGTATCTGCGGTCCGAAGCTTTTGGCGTTACCTTGCTGGAAGGGTCAATGTTTGGCAAACCGCTGATTTCCACCGAAGTTGGATCGGGTACCAGTCATGTAAACATCCACAATGAAACCGGGCTGGTGGTGCCGCCCGGCTCGCCGAAAGCACTGCGTCAGGCCATGGATGCATTGTGGCGTGATCCGCTTGTTTCCCGCCGGTTGGGTGAAGGGGCCCGCCGCAGGTATGAAAAACTGTTCACCGGAAAACTCATGGGGGTCCGCTATTCCAGGATATACCGGCAGATGGCGGAGGAGCCCTAGGCGGTGCTGCGGATTCCAGGTTGAAAATTGCGGTTGATGCCAGGCCATTAAGTCATCCCGGCACCGGGATTTTCAGGTACCTGACCGAGTTACTGAAGCTGCTTGTGGATTCTCCGCACCAGTGGTACCTCTATTCCAACGATAAATTTGAGTTTGAGCGCGCGGATCGGGTAAAGGTCCGCACGGGGACGGGCGGCGGTAAGCTGGGCAGTACGTTGTTTGCACAGACGCGCTTTCCGGCCTGGGCAAAAAAAGACTGCATAGACCTGTTCTGGTCGCCCCGCCATCATCTGCCATTGCGGGTCCCCGCGAAGCGGAAGCTGTTGACGGTTCACGATCTCGTCTGGCAAAAGTACCCCGAGACCATGATGAGAATGGCGAATATAAACGAACGGATGTTGATGGGCGCCTCGGTCCGGCTGGCTGACGCCATCCTCACGCCCTCGGTCTCCACCGCAAGTGATCTCATAGAATTGTGGCCGTCCGTCAGATCCAGAGTTTATGTAACCCCGCTCGGCTCGTCGTTACAGCCTTATGATTCCGGTGAGCAAACGCAACCGGCTTGTCCGACGATTCTCATGGTCGGCACGGTAGAGCCGCGCAAGAACTTTGCGCGGGCATTGGATGCATTTCAGATGTTGCGTGCCAAACTCGGGGTGCCGGTACGACTGGTGGTAGCGGGCAATGCGGGCTGGAAGAGCGGGCACCTGCAGCGGAGGCTGGCATCGTCTGCGGCGGAAGGTGTGGACTACCTTGGCGGAGTCAGCGATAAGCGGCTTGGCCGCCTGTACGCCAGTGCCCGGGTAGTACTGGTGCCGTCCCTGTATGAAGGTTTCGGCTTGCCCGTGTTGGAGGCCTTGTCTTTCGGCAAACCGGTTGTTGTGTCGAACAGGTCTTCGCTTCCTGAGGTGGCTGCAGATGCGGGAATACTTGTGGATCCAACATCCACAGAGGAAATCTGCGATGGGTTATGGCGTTTGTTGACAGACGAGAACCTCTACGCGCAGCTGCAGCAAGCGGCACGGCGCAATGCCTTGCGGTTTTCATGGGTAAAAACTGCTGAGCAGACACTTCACGTGATCGAGCAGCTTGAGCATGGGTGAAAGCATGGAAGCGGCAGGCGCTAGCGGCTTCTCCCGCAGGGTTTTGACCTTCGTGTGGATTGTTTTTGCCCTGTTGGCAATCTCGTTTTTTGCGCACTTTTTCAGCTTCCAGGAGTTCGGGTTTTACGAGGATGACTGGTTTATTGTTGTGCCTGCTTTCAGCGGTCCGCCTGCCTCAATGCACGCGATTATGTGGTCGCTGGAAAACCCGCAACCGTTCAGCGGGCGCCCGCTGGGTTTTATGCTGACGAGGTTTCTGGTTTCCGATATGGGGGAAACAGGCGCTTTCAGCAACTTATATCTGTTGGGGTGTGTGCTGTTGGCGTTTAACGCGATGCTTTTGTACTGCCTGCTGCGGCGGGTGGTCAACAGAGAGGTTGCGTTTTTCGGAGCTGTGCTGTTCTTGCTTTTCCCAGCGGATACAACGCGGCAGTTTCTGGTTCATATCCTGTTTATACAGACATCTTTGGCTTTAGCGCTGCTGCATGTGCTTGTGTTTCAGACCCGTGCGCGCTGGGCGGCCATACTGCTGCTGCCATTTCCATTGCTGGTGTATGAGAGTGCCTATTTCTTGTGCGTCGTTGCTCCCCTGCTGCGCAGGAGCAGCAACCGCATACGCTGGCTTACGGAAACGATGGCTTATTTTGTGGTCTGGATAACACTGCTGGTAGGTTACGCGGTCTACCGGTCACCGCAAAGCGACCTGCGCCTGCAGCAAGCCTCGTCAACATTTGCTGATATCGGTCAATCTCTCTGGGGATTGGTGAAAACCCTGATCCTGGCGGATGTTGCCGCGGCGACCACGTTTGTCTACTGGCCGGTGCAAATGCTCAGTCTGGCGGCAGCACCCTACTGGCTGCCCGCGCTGGGGCTTGTGTTATTCGCGGCACTGGCCACCAGCATTCTCCGCCGGGTAGGCGGAGCAACTGACATTCCCGTCGGAGATCAGAAATTGTCCGTCTGGGACAACCGTCTCGTCAGGGCCGGGCTAGCTCTGTTTCTGGTGGGTGGTGCCTCTGCCGCGCTGATCTCTTTGACCCAGAACCCGACGGACACTTCTGTGCTCGCCGGCAGAGTCACGCGCTTTTACCTGATGTCCGGAATCGGTGTTGTGCTGGTTATAGTAGCCTGTCGAGATGTCCTTGGCCGCCGGCCGCTTCCGGGCCAAACGGCGCGGTACGGGATGACTTTCGCCGGTTGGGCAATGATCTGGTTTTATGCCGCGTATGCGATGAAGGTGCAGGAAGACTACCGAGCCGGCTGGCGGGTTACGTCGGATCTTATTCATCAGGTCGTCGATCTCAGCGCCGATATGGCAAAAGGGGATAAGATTGTGGTTGAGGCGGACGAATGGTTTTTCGTCTCGCCGTTTGACGGTGGCGACGCGTCCATGGGCGCATACATCGGTCTGCCGTACGCGTTGGAAAACATCTTTGCCTTTCCGGATATGGAAAAAGCAGAGATGCCGCGTCTGTTTCTGACTGCCCGCGGCTGGACCGGACAGTTGACGAGGTCAGGAGAGGAGCCTTGTCTGGCATGGAAAAAGCGGGTCCTGATGAATGACTGGAGGGGTGACAATGCCGTGTGTGAGCAGTCGGTCATTCTCCTCAAATCCGAGGAGGGACGGCTGGTCCGGGAAGATCAGCCTTACTTGGTTGAAGGCATGGATATTGTTAAGCCGCCGTCAACTGACATTAAGTCTGTTGCGGACAACCCCGACGCTCAGCCTGGTGTGCTCTATGATTTTGTGTTTGCAAACTGATCCTGCTGCATCAAGCGCATATGCCGGATGATCTGCTTCGACACCAGCTCAGCACCCTGGGCGTTTAGATGGGCAATATCAACGAAATAGCGGTCACTGAGCTGCAGTGTCTGGTGTGTGTCGACGTACAGGAAGTGTCCTTGTACAGATAGGGTTTTGAGTTTTTGTCCGTGCAGGTTAAACGTTCGCCTTAACGCCGGGTGAGGATTCAGCTCAACATCGCGGTAGGGTGTGCGCACGACAATTAACTCAGCGTTGTTGTCTTTACAGTACCTGCTGAGTGCCAACAATGCGCTGTAGTCCTCATCCTTCAGTTCGTAGCGGAAAGCGGGCTTTCGCCAGCGGTCGGGGTTAATGACGATTTGATCCGCCTGATAATTGACGTCTCCGTGTTGATCGAAGTTCAAGAACTTATAGCTGGAGGGGTCCATATGTTCCCGGGACCAGGCAAGGTTGCTGCCCATCTGAGCCGGGTATTTTTCGAACATGGACAATAAGGTACTGAAGCCCGGGCCGCGGCTAACGAAGCGTCCTACCAGGCGCGGGTTGGCCTGAAGTTTGTCCTGCGAAGAGATGTCCGAGTATTGGCTGGCATATATGATATAGCGCTTGTTCCGCGGGGCTATAATTTGCAGTAGACGAAGTGTGTCCGTTGTTGTCAGACCCCATGATCCCAGATTGATCACCTCCCCCAGGGTTTCGGAGGACAGGGTTCTGCTGTCGATATTGTTGAGTGCAAAAGACGATCCGACCACCAGGGTGGAAGCCCTCAACAACGTGGTTTTTGCGCTGACAATAAAATTCAGCTTTGCATCGTAGGAAATGGAGTCTGACAGCCTGAAAGGGGCTTGATGCAGAAACACCGGCGCCAATAGTGCGCCGACTGCGATAGTGCCGGTAGCGGTGACCGTCAAAGCCCAGCTTAACAACCAGCGGTTTGGAACGAGGGGCATGGGTTAGAACTCAAAATACAGAAATTCACTGGATTGCCCCAAGCTGATCAGAGCAATACAAAACAGGACGCCGGCCGCCACGGCCGACCGCGCGGTCAGGCCGGCTGCCTCTATGCGTACTGCGTTGCGGGTAAGCAGAATGATGGCAAACCCG
Organism: Pseudomonadales bacterium; assembly: GCA_028279305.1. GTDB lineage: Bacteria > Pseudomonadota > Gammaproteobacteria > Pseudomonadales > Azotimanducaceae > UBA4421. The sequence continues at coordinate 17,481 of JANQOA010000348.1, read as the reverse complement.
GCGAGCAGCCAGAGTGATATCCACGTAGCGTTGGATATTGAGACGCCCAAGCCGCGTTCTATGACGGACATCCATTGCCAGTCCTTGAACACTACTTCTGGAAACATGCTGGCGCCTATGTCAGCCATACCGCTGATCACCTTGATCGCATCGTCCCAGCTTCGCGCCCGGAAAAACACAAACGCAAAGTTAACGAACGAAAATGTAATTAGCCAGGCGAACCACGGCCACAGCTTGAAACCAATTTTGCGCCATAGCCGATATATGCATAAAGCCAAGCCGTGTAACAGCCCCCAAAAAAGAAAATTCCAGCTTGCACCATGCCACCAGCCGCCGAGCATGAACGTAACAAGCAGCGAAAAGTATATGTTGCCGGAGCGGTTGCCGCCCATCGGTATATACAGATAGTCGCGTAGAAAACGCGACAGCGTTATGTGCCATCGTCTCCAGAAGTCCTGGATATTCGCAGCCTTCAGGGGTGAATCAAAATTCACCGGAAGACGGATATTGAACATCAGTCCGAGGCCTATCGCCATGTCGCTGTACGCGCTGAAGTCGAAATAGAGCTGCATCGTGTAAGCGGTGCTGGTGGTCCACGCTTCGAGAGCGTTCAGAGTGGTGGCCACATCGAAACCGTGGTTGGCCCATACCGCAAAAGAGTCTGCCACCACGGTTTTCTTAAACAGCCCCAGCGAAAAAAGGAATAGCCCGCCAGCCAGATTTCTGCGGGTTTGAGCCTGGCTGATCGCAAGGTACAGCTGTGGAATAAGTTCATTGTGTTTAACAATCGGGCCGGCGATCAGTTGGGGAAAAAATGCGACAAATGTGCTGTAGTCGAGTAGTGAATACCGGGGTGAGGCGGCCCGATAGCAATCAACCAGATAAGAAATCTGTTGGAAAGTGAAGAAGGATATCGCCAGAGGTAAGGCTGCGTCTTGTAAGATCAGGCTGGTATTCAACTCCGGCGCAATCGTATCGAGCAATACGGAGGAGTACTTGAAGTAACAGAGCAGTCCAAGGTTGAATAGCAAGCCGGCTAACAGATAGCACCGGCGTAACGGTTGCTGGACCTGAACGGCTGTAAGCTGGCGCCCGAGCCAGAAATTACTGGTGATTGAAGCGCATAACAACAGCAGGTTGGTGGGCTCCCACCAGCCGTAAAAAAAGAGTGAACAACACAATAACCAAATCAGGGATGCCCGGGCGAAGCGGTATTTCCTGAGGAGAACATAGACAAAAAACGCAACCGGCAGGAAGCAGCACAAGAATACATAGGAGTTGAACAGCACTTGAAGCTTTACTGACTATCCGGCCGGCTGAAGGTAAAACTATACTAGGTAGTTGGTTCTGAAACACAGTGCCGCCGATATTGCGGGCAAAAAAAAGCCCGGGCAAAGCCCGGGCCGCAGTTGCTAAGAATCCAATTTTAGCTCAGGCGCTTTCGCCCCATCAAACCCAGTGCCAGCATGGAGCCCAGCAGCAAGCCGGTGCCCGGCTCGGGTACGGAATGGACTTCCGCAGCGCTGTTACCGTACTCAAACTGTACCGGTGAATTGTTGAACGCAGCCATGTTATCCAGCGGGGAATAACTCGGTGCGTCACCCAGAGCAATGGCGTGGCCGTTAAATGCGCCGGTTTCCATGTCGAAGCCAACGTTGTAGTAGGTGTCGGCCGCCTCGTTTTCAAGGAGTGCAAAGAACCCCTCGTCCGCGACGCTCAAACCAACATACGATTGCTGGCTGGGCGCAACATATTGGCTCGGTCCAAGCTGAACGTGACCACCATCCCAGCTACCATCAGTGTTGAAACTGATGACTGTCCAGGTGTCGTGACCGCCGCCGGGGGAAGTCGTGATCGAATCGTTCTTCAGGGTGTAAAACTTAGACCCGTCATAAGCCAGACCAACGTAATGTTGGAGATCCGGGGTGATATGTTCGTTGGGGGTCAACTGAACAGAAAACCCGGTTGAGTTCCCGTTCGAATCGTACCCGTTTACAAACCATCCACTATCATTGCCCTGCAACGCGTAATACGTGTCGCCGTCGTTCGTGGCTAGATCAGTGGCGCCCGGTATCGTCGGTATCGCATGTCCTAGTTGCGAGACGGTTAGGGCTGCAAATGCAGCAACTGCTATGTACAACTTTCTCATGTTTCCTATTGCCTCCTAAGAGTAGAGAACTGCACTTTAGCAGTTTCCCGCTTTTGCAAGGCTTTGGCTTTGTATTGCTTGTAAGGACTTTGTAAGGTGTCTTGCGCAGCTGGATTGTCTTGCGAATTAGGCCGCAACACGCTGATTTTAGGGGGAATTATCAGAATTGATACACAGATTCAGGCCGCGTTCAGGTCATTGTGGCAGCATTCGCGAACCTATTACTTATTGGTTGGATTGATGAGACGAACTAGTGCATTTGTGGCCGTTATTGCCATTCTTTTAACAGCCTGTACCACGAACCCCTACACCGGCGAGCGGGAAGCCTCCAACAAGGCTAAAGGCGCCGGCATTGGCGCGGCCATCGGTGCGGTTGTGGGTGCGCTCACCGGGGACGATGCGGACGAGCGCCGCAAGCGGGCGTTGATAGGTGCCGGGGTTGGCGCGTTAAGCGGCACCGCGGTGGGTGCCTACATGGACGCGCAGGAAAATAAACTGCGGGCGCAATTGCAGGGTACCGGGGTCAGTGTGACCCGCATGGGCAACGATCTGGTGCTGAACATGCCGGGTAACATTACTTTTGACGTGGACCGTTCGGACCTGCAGAACAATTTCCTGCCGGTACTGGATTCCGTCAGCCTGGTGCTTAAAGAATACGACCAGACGCTGGTTGACGTTACCGGCCATACCGACAGCACCGGCGGTGAAGATTACAACGTCGCGTTATCCCAGCGCCGGGCGGGCAGCGTCGCCACGTATCTGCGGGGTACCGGCATCAGTACCGACCGGGTGTACACCATGGGGGTAGGGCCCCACTATCCGGTGGCGGACAACAGCACGCCGTCCGGGCGTCAGCTGAACCGCCGGGTTGAACTGGTACTGAAACCCTTGACCGCGGCGTAAGCCGCTACTCACCGGGCCCGGTTCTCAACCGGGCCCACTGGACCCCGACTACTCAACACCCAGCCCAGACCGCCCATACCCGCCAGCACCCCGTAACGCACGCCCGAATCCCTCCCCGATCCTGACGGTTGGGCAAATATGGAGATAGTGAGAACCAGATCTCACATTTGCTCCGTCAGCCGGGCAAAATCAACCCGGTCACGTTTCTCTCCGCGCAGAAATGATCTTATTCCGCTTCGGCCAAACAGTGGGGTAAGACATGGCAGGTATAAGGGTTGGCGCGCTATTGTGCGTGGCGTTACTTGCCGCATGCGGCGGTGGCGGCGGTTCCAGCAGCAGCGACAATGTCACCAATCCACCTCCCGCGCCCTCAGTCGGCGCGCCTGAGCTTGCCAACCTGGCGCCAGCGGCTGCCAGCTTCGAAATTAACCAGGGTGAGTCCGATACCCTGCAACTCAGTTTTAATAACACCGGTGACGCTGAATTGAGCTACGATTTCAGCGAGGCGCTGTCCTGGCTGACCGTTGCGCCGGCCAGCGGCGCGGTGGCTGCCGGCGCCGGCGCCACGGTGACCTTGACGGTGACCTGTGGCGCGCAGGATCTGGCCGGCACCCTGGTGTTAAACTCCAACGACGCTGATGAAGCCCAGGTGAACATCCCGGTGTCGGCTACCTGTGTGCCGCTCAGCAGCAACTTTGCCATCCACAAGGTTACTCTGAACCAGGCGGCGCGGGGCTTTGATTCGTCCGTGAGCCAGGCTGTCAGCGTGCCGATGCTGGCGCAGCGCGAAGTCCTGGTGCGCGCGTTTGTCACGGGCAGCAACCCGGTGCCGCCGGCCAACGTGGTGGTGTCGGTATCCGGCGCCGCGGATCAGATCTATCCGATGCAGGCGCCCGCCGCCATCGACGCAACGCCCGGCGCTGACAGTCTGCTCAGCGCCAGCCATTTTGTGGTGCTGCCGGCCGGCGCCATGGTTGCCAACGCCGCCCTGCGGGTGGAGGTGGGCAGCGGCGCGGCGCTGGTCCGCTATCCGGAAACGGGTAACCTGTCGTTGCAGGTAGTGGATCCGGGTCCGCTGAACGTCACCTTTGTGCCGGTGACATTCCAGGGCCAGACACCCAGCATCAACGTTGATGATTACATGCGCGAATCCCTGCAGGTACTGCCAATTGGTGCCTATGATGCAGAAGTGCGGGCGCCTTACGTCTTTAACGGGGCTTATGACCTGGATCAGCTGCTGATTGAAATGGCGGACCTGCGGGATCTGGACAACAGCAACCGGCTCTATCACGGTGTGATCATCCCGCCGGGGGGCTCTACTTCAGGCACGGCCGGCATCGGCTATGTAGGTTTTCCGGTCAGCGTCAGCATCGATCTCGGCGGGCAATTTTTTATTGTTGCTCACGAGTTGGGACACAATCTCGACCTCAGCCACGCGCCGGGGTGTAATTCACCCAACCCGGACCCGGATTACCCGCTGGCTAACGGTGCCATCGGTACCTGGGGATTTGATATCCACACCGATTCGCTGGTAGACCCCACCGGCACCAGGCGCGACTTTATGACCTACTGTAATGACCTGTGGGTCAGCGATTATCACTTCAACCTGGCGCTGACCCACCGCGACCAGTCTCCCATCGGCTTCGGTCCATCCGTGGGCGGCGGCAGCGGCGGTCTGACCATCAGCGGGCGTCTGCTGGAGCAGACGGTGAGCGGCCTGCGCATGGTGCCCACCGAGCACGTGCGGGCTGCGCACAGTGCTGAAGCCAGCCATGAGTTCATTGCCTGGGACAGCCACGGCAGCGAAGTGATCAGACAGTCTTTTGCGGTTTTTGCCATCCCGGATCTGGATAGCCGTCAGGGTTTTGCCTTCAGCGTTCCGGCCCCCGTCACCGCTATCGATCATTACGAAATCCGCCGCCAGGGCCGGGTGGTGGCTGCGGCCAGACTGACCGCTGAAGCTCAGCCGGCGGTGGTTGAGCTGGCCCGGCAAGGGCGCCAGGCAGAGCTGAACTGGCAGCCGCGGGCCGGCGAAGTGCTGGTGGTACGGGATGCGGAAGGACAGGTTATTACCGTGGACAGCACGGGTAACAGCCGCTTTGCCGCTGCGTCAGGAGATCTGCAGCTCACCCTGCAGCGCAGCGGACGTGCCATCAAGCGGCGCAGCGGCCGGCTCCGGGCTGCCCGTGCGGACGCCGGCGGCAATAGCGCCGCGGGGATGCAACGTATCGAGTTCTAGGGTGCCGCCTCCAGGGTGCCGTCCAGGTCAGCTTCGGCACAGAAGGTGTTGAACGCCTCGCGCAACTCATGTACGCGGATGTCAGCGGGCACTTCGGCAATCAGGCTGACGCTGAAAATGGGGGTGCCGGTATGCGCCGCGGGGGTAGTGTCGGTGGTCAAGTCACGGATATTGATGTTGCGTGCGGAAAAGAACTCAGCGATGCCGTGCACAATGCCGGGGTGGTCCAACGCCACCACGGTTGCCGCGTAGTTGCGCACCGGCGCCAGGTCCTGGCGCGGCTGCGTGCGGCGGAAAACAAACGCCAGGTCCGCACCGCTGCATAACTGATCCATCGCCTGGTGAAACGACTGTAACGCCTGATCTTCACCTTCTACCGCCATCAGGACCGCAAACTCGCCGCCCAGCACCGTCATGCGGCTGTCAGCAATGTTGATGCCGTGGCGTTTGGCCACCGCGGTGATGTCGCTGACCAGACCGGGCCGGTCGTGTCCAATAGTGGCAATAACCGCGTGGGCCATGCTCAGTCCTCAGCGGCTGCCGGAGCCAGGCTTTCGGTGACAAAATCCGCCAGTTCCTCCACCGCGATACGTTGTTGCGCCATGCTGTCACGGTCACGGACGGTGACCGTGTTATCGTCTTCGATGGTCTGGAAGTCCACGGTCACGCACAGCGGGGTGCCGGCTTCGTCGTGGCGGCGGTAACCTTTGCCGATGTTGCCGGTGTCCTCATAGAGAATGCGGCCCAGTCCCAGGCGCTGCAGGGTCCGCTTGATCTCCCGCGCTTTGCCGACAATACCCTCATGGTTGCGCTTCAGCGGCAGAACCGCAACTTTGATGGGTGCCAGATGTGGCTTGAATGCCATGACGGTGCGTTGTTTGCCGCCGTCCAGCTGTTCCACCCGGTAGGCTTCGTTCATCACCGCCAGCACGCCCCGGTCGACTCCCGCGGAGGGTTCAATGACATACGGCACCTGCCAGGTTTTGCTCTGCACGTCTTGAATGGCCAGTTTGGCGTTGGAATCGGCATTGGGCTGCACTGCAGCGCGCAGGTTGTAGTCCGCCTGGTTTTTGGTATGCGACCCCAGATCAAAATCGGTCCGGTTGGCGATGCCTTCCAGTTCCTCAAGGCCGTGGGGGAACCGGTACATGACATCAACGGTGGCTTTGCTGTAGTGGGCCAACTCGTCCGCGGGGACGTGATAAAGCTCAAGCTGGTTGTTATCCACCCCCTGCTGCGCCCACCATTTCAGCCGTTCGTGCACCCAGGTGTCGTGCCATTGTTCGTCTTCACCCGGTTTGACAAAAAATTCGAGTTCCATCTGTTCGAATTCCCGCACCCGGAAGATAAAATTGCGCGGCGTAATTTCGTTGCGGAAGGCTTTGCCGATTTGCGCAATGCCGAACGGCAGTTTGGGCGAGGTTGAGTCAACTACGTTTTTGAAGTTGGTAAAAATGGCTTGTGCCGTTTCCGGCCGCAGGTAAGCAAATGAGCTGCCGTCATCAACCGGTCCCACCTGGGTTTTGAACATCAGGTTAAAAGGCCGCGGATCGGTCAGATCCTCGGAGCCGCAGTTGGGGCAGCGGTTATCTTCCAGATGATCAGCCCGCCAGCGGCTTTTGCATTCCCGGCAGTCTACCAGCGGGTCGGTAAAGGTCGCTTCATGACCGGAGTAACGCAGGGTCAGCGGGTTGGTTAGAATGGCGGCGTCCAGGCCTTCCACATCGTCCCGGTCGTAGACCATGGCGCGCCACCAGGCGGCTTTCAGATTATTCTTCAACTCAACGCCGAGGGGGCCGTAGTCATACAATCCCTGCAGGCCGCCATAGATGTCACTGGACTGAAAGATGAAGCCGCGGCGTTTAGCCAGGCCAACCAGTTCTTCCATGGTGGATGCGGTCACAACGGGCTCTCAAAGTAGTTAAAGCGCGCGAACTATACCGGAAATCCCTGCCCGGGGAAGGTTGGGCGCTACAAATCCTTACAAGCGATCACATCTGCGGCATACCTTCATGGTGCCGAGTCTGTTGAAATATTGGATAGAAACTAATCAACGATCACTGAAGACAAGGTAATTGACAGATGCGCCGGGACGACAACGCCCAAAAGACCTACTTTCGCAGCAGCGAGCGGGTATTCCGCATGAACGAGCTGTGGTACTTCGCTTCCCGCGAAGGGGACAGGGGCCCGTTTGTCAGTGAACGCCAGGCGCAGGACGAGATGGCGCAATTTGTCCTCGAACAGACGGAATTGTCAGACTTCCAGCAGAGCCGGGAAAAACAGCGCCAGCCGGTGCTGGCCGGTGTCAATTCCAGCACCCTGACCCTGGAGGATCACCGCCTGGCCAGGCGCGCGCAGGCGAAGCGCGCGGCGCGGGAATCGGTGGAACGTAAAGCCGCCCTGCCGCCCAGGGAAGTGATGATCTAACTTCCAATTCCGCGCCCGTTCTGGTTTGCTGTGCTGCATTCGCAATCGCAGCAGGCTATACGGGGTGGACAGCAGTTGACAGCAAATCTATTTGACCTGAGTGGCAAGGTGGCGCTGATCACCGGGTCCAGCAAAGGTATCGGCAAAGCCATAGCAGAAGAAATGGCGCGGCATGGTGCGAAGGTGGTGATCTCATCCCGCAAAGCTGATGTCTGCCAGCAGGTGGCGGATGGCATCAACGCGGAGCACCCCGGCCGTGCGGTGGTGATTCCCGCCCATGTGGGGCACAAAGAGCAACTGCAGTCGCTGGTGGATCAGACCCGCGAACAACTGGGTGCGATTGATATTCTGGTCTGCAATGCCGCGGTTAACCCCTACTATGGTCCCATGGCGGATTTGCCTGACGAAGCTTTCAGCAAAGTACTCTCAATTAATATCCAGGCGAACCATTGGCTGGCGCAGATGGTTCTGCCGGAAATGGTTGAACGCCGGGATGGTGCCATTATTGTGGTGTCCAGCGTGGGTGGTCTGCGCGGCAGTGACTCGCTGGGTGCGTACTGCATCTCCAAGGCGGCGGATGTGCAGTTGGTGCGTAACCTGGCGGTGGAATACGGGCCGCATAATATCCGCGTGAACGCCATTTCACCCGGGCTGGTGCGGACGGATTTTGCGCGCGCCTTGTGGGAGAATCCGGACATACTGCAGGCGCGGACCGCCGGCGACCCCATGCGCAGAATCGGCGAACCGCGGGAGATTGCCGGTGCCGCCGTTTATCTCGCATCCGGCGCGGGGTCTTTTACCACCGGGCAGAATATAGTTGTGGACGGCGGCTCCACTATCTGCTGAAAACAACAGAACATCACGGGTGCGGCTTCGCACCAACACAAATGTCAGGGGGGGATGGAAAAATGGAAGCGCAAGCGGCTGCAACGGATACAAAAAAATGGTGGGCAAATGCCCTGCTGATCGGCGCTGTGTTGGCGGTGGTCTGTTTGCCGGTGGGTGCTCTGGGCAGCAAAATGGGCATCTGGCCTTTCACCGGCGGCTTCATGCTGCTGGGTGTCGGCGTGGTGCTGGCGACCGCGGTGTTTTTTCTCGGCGTGATTGCCGCGGTGCTTGTGTTTGTGCGCAAGATGCCTGCGGAGCGCGGCGCGGTGCTGACCGGCGTTGTGCTGAGCCTGCTGGTCCTGATGTTTGCAGGTATGCAGATCAGCACGGCGACCAGCGTGCCGGCCATTCATAACATCACCACCGACACCCTGGATCCGCCGCAATTCGACAAGCTGGTGGCGGTCCGGGAAGCGGAGTCGGCCAACCCGCTCACTTACGACAGTGCCAAACTGGCGCCGCTGCAGCAGCAGGCTTACCCCCAGGTGAAACCTTTGATTTCCCAGGTACCGCCGGCGCAGATGCTGGACAAAGCGGTGGCGGCGCTGGAATCCATGGGCCTGCAGGTGGTGGATGTTAACCCCGGTGCCGGCCGTGTGGAGGCGACCCACGAAACATTCTGGTTCGGCTTTAAGGACGATGTAGTTGTGCGGGTGCGCAACGAAGGCGGTGGTTCGGTAGTGGATGTCCGCAGCGTCTCCCGGGTGGGTGAGTCTGATCTGGGTAAAAATGCGGAACGGATTACCGAACTGCTGGCGCGCCTGCAGAGCTGATCTGTTGAGTACGGTCGCGTTTGCCGGGTTTGCGCGGCAGGCTGCGCTTAGAACTTCAGCAGCTCGGTTTGCAGGCTGACAAGGTCAACAACGCCAATTGCGTTCAGGCCGCTCATATGCCCGGCGCATTCGCCGGGGTTGAATATAGTGGTGGCGCCGCCTGCGCCCTGTCCGTGCTCCAGCCGGTAGCGGTGGGTGTGGCCGTGTAGAGCCAGCTCATGGCCGGCCAGGTGACCGTCAAATTCCAGGGGGTCATGCACAACAATAATTTCGCGGCCTGCCCAGACGTCGATGAAGGGCGGTTCACAGAACTGGAAACCGTGCGCCAGGATGGCACGGTCCAGCGTCTCACGCTCCTCGTCGTTGTTGCCGAAAACGCCGTACATGGGCATGTCCAGACCGGCAAACACCTCCAGCGTTTTTGCCTGGGTAATGTCCCCTGTGTGGATGACGCGCGCAACTCCCGCGGCGTTGAACAGTTCAACAATCTTCGCCACGTTTTTCATGTTGTTGTGGGTGTCGCTGACTACGCCGATACGCATTTGTACTCCTTGAGTCCCCGGCGCGGATACAAAAACGCCGGACGCGTGCGCCCGGCGATTTGTCTGCCTGTGCCCTTAACAGCGGGCTTGGGATCAGGCCTTTTCCAGGATGTGAATGCCGCAGGCGGAGCCCAGCCCGATCACGTGGGTCAGACCAATGCGCGCGCCTTCCACCTGGCGCTTACCGGCTTCACCGCGCAAGTGGGTGCTGACCTCGTAGATGTTGGCGATGCCGGTTGCACCCAGCGGATGACCTTTGGACAACAGGCCGCCGGATACGTTAACCGGAATGCGGCCGCCCAGGGCAACTTCGCCGTCGTCAATCATGCGGCCGGCTTCGCCGTCTCCGCACAGGCCGAGGTTTTCGTAGTGCAGAATTTCCGCGGTGGCGAAACAGTCGTGCAGCTCCACCAGATCGATATCGTCAGCCCCCAGACCGGCCATTTCGTAAGCGTCCTTGGCCGCGCGGCGGGTGCAGGAATTGACGTCCGGCATGACCAGATCACGCTCCTGCCAGGGGTCGGAAGCCATAACCGAAGCGCGTACCTTCACCGCCCGGCCCATCAACCCGAGTTCGCGGGCTTTGGCTTCTGAACAGATAACCGCGGCAGCGGAACCGTCCACGTTCACGGAGCACATCAGCTTGGTGTTCGGGTACGAGATCATTTCCGCATTCATCACTTCCTGCAGCGGAGTTTCGATCTGGTACATGGCTTTGGGATTCAGGGTGGAGTGATGGTGGTTCTTCACGGACACTTTGGCGAACTGCTCAAAAGTGGTGCCGTATTTGCGCGCGTGTTCCATGCCCGCCTCGGCAAATACCGCGGGCATGGTGCCTGAACCCAGCAGACCTTCTTTCGGAATGCCGGTTGCGCCGCCGGCGCCGCCCAACAGGCCTTTACCCATTTGTTCCACGCCTACCGCCAGCACACAGTCGTACAGGCCGGCTTTGACGGAAGCCCAGGCTTCGCGAAAAGCGGTGGCACCGGTGGCGCAGGCGTTGGCCACGTTAACAACCGGGATACCGGTCTGGCCGATTTCCTGCAGAATCCGCTGGCCGACCATGCCTGAAGCCTGGCCGAGGTTGCCGCAATACAGGGCCTGCATGTCCTGGATGGCGAGGCCGCAGTCGTCCAGCGCCATCAAGGCCGCCTGGGCACCAATCTGCGGGACCGTTTTTTCCGGGAAGCGGCCGAACTTGATCATGTCCACACCGACAATGTATGCGTCCGTCATATTTATCTCCTGTTGGAAACTCTAAGCGTACTTAACTTGCTTTGGGTTGAAAAAAATAAGCCATATAGGCGTTGCCGTCCCGGTCTTTGCGCCCCAGGGCGTCGTCGAAGACCACTTCAACCGGCATATCGAATTCTATATTTGCGGGATCCGGTTCCACGCCGATCAGATTGCCCTTGATGGCGGTACCGTCATCCAGATCCACAATGGCGCTGACATACGGCACTTCAATGCCCGGAAAGGAGCGGTGAACTATGGAATACGAGTACAGTTTGCCGGAAGTGGGCAGCGTGACCGTCTCTATCTGGTCGCGGGCGCCGCATTTGGAACATACCGTGCGTTCGCCCAGAAAGGTGGCGCCGCAGCTGGTGCAGCGGTGGCCTTCGAGGTACGGCTCACCGTCTTCGGGTATTTTCAAATAGGGTACCGCGGGTAATGGTTGATTGCTCAAAATTTCCCCTCTCTTGGTGGATTTGTCGATCAAGTGTCAACCAGCAAGCTTACTATTACCGGTGCGGCCACGCCACAAGCTTTACCGGGCGATAAATATCTAATCTGGGTTTTTAATAACCTAAACGTATAAGCACGGGCTGCTGATGTCGTGCTAGGGTAAGTCTTGGGGTGAGAAGTTCAGGTTAGAGAGAGCGAGCATGAAGTCACTTAAAGTCAAAGATTATATGGCCACCAGGTTGATCACCTTTTCGCCTAAAACCAACGTGGTTGAGGCCATGGATGAGTTCTTGAAACACAGCATCTCCGGCGCGCCGGTTGTCGACGAAGAAGGCAATCTGGTGGGCTTGCTGTCTGAAGTGGATCTGATGCAGGTGATTGTGCAGGACAGTTATTACGACGAAGCTGCGGGCATCGTGGCTGACTATATGCGCACGCCTGTGGACACCGTGGACCCGAATCTGGATATCTACGCCATGGCGGAGAAATTCCTCAAGGAGCACCGCCGCCGTTACCCCGTGGTCCGCAATGGCAAGCTGATCGGCCAGATCAGCAGGCGCGATGTCTTACGCGCGGCGGAAGAGTTTCTGCAGCATAAAGCCACCTGGGCCTGAAACGCGGAACTTCCCGGCTTACAAACGTTCGCGGATCAGCTCATTGACCTGTTTGGGGTTGGCCTTACCCTGGGTCAGCTTCATGACCTGGCCGACAAAAAAACCTAACACTTTGTCTTTACCGGCGCGCAGTTGCGCCAGCTGATCGGGGTTGTCGGCCAGCACCTGATCCACCAGCGCAGCCAGTTCGTCACTATTATCCATCTGCTGCAGACCCAGCGCGGCAATCTGAGCATCAACGTCCAGACCGGGCTGGTCCGCGCCGCTTTCATAGAGGTGTTCAAACAGGGTTCTGGCGGTTTTTGAAGAGAGGGTATTGTCGTCCAGACGCAGGATCAGGGTGCCCAATTGTGCTGCGCTGACCGGGCTGCTGCTGATGTCTCCGTCCGCTTTGTTCAAATGCGCGGCCAGCGCCCCCATGATCCAGTTGGCACTTTGCTTGGCATTGCCGCTGACGGCCAGCACCGCATCAAAATATTCAGCCACGTCGGGATCGTTGCTCAACCAGTTGGCATCGTATTCCGTTAAACCCAGTTCCGCTTGATAACGCGCGGTTCTGGCCGCGGGCAGTTCCGGCATCTCAGCGGCGACGGCATTGATCAACTCAGGGCTCAACTGCAAAGGCAGCAGATCCGGGTCGGGGAAATAGCGGTAGTCCTCACTCAATTCTTTGCCGCGCATGGCGCGGGTCTCGTCTCTGTCCGGGTCGTACTGGCGGGTTTCCCGCTCAACCGTGCCGCCTGACTCGAGAATATCGATGTGACGGTCTATTTCGAATCTAACGGCGCGTTCGACAAAGCGGAAAGAGTTGATGTTTTTGATTTCAGTGCGTTCGCCGAATTCGTTGCTGCCGGCCGGCCGCACGGAGACGTTGGCGTCGCAGCGCATGCTGCCTTCAGCCAGATTACCGTCACAGATCTTCAGGTAACGGACCAGTGCATGCATCTGCCGGAAGTACGCGGCTGCCTCGGCGGGAGTACGCAGGTCGGGTTCGGAAACCACTTCTAACAGCGGGGTTCCGGTGCGGTTCAGATCAATGCCGGTGAGTCCCGGGAACAGATCGTGAACGGATTTACCGGCGTCCTCTTCCAGATGGGCGCGGGTGATGCGGATTTCCCGGCTGCCGCCGTCTTCCATCTGCAGGGTTATTTTGCCGGCGCCGACGATGGGGGTGGCAAACTGGCTGATCTGGTAACCCTTGGGCAGGTCCGGGTAAAAGTAGTTTTTGCGGTCGAAAATGGAGTGCTCGTTGATCTCAGCGCCGATGGCCAGGCCAAAACGCACAGCCATTTTCACTGCATTTTCGTTCAACACCGGCAATACACCCGGCAGACCCAGGTCCACGGCGCAGGCCTGGGCGTTGGGGGCGGCGCCAAATTCGGTGGCGGCGCCGGAAAAGATTTTACTCCGGGTGGCCAGCTGTACGTGCAGTTCCAGACCGATAACGGGTTCCCATTGCATCAGGCTGACTCCTCCGCCAACGGGCGGAATCTATTGTGCCAGTCGGACAATTGCTGGAACTGGTGTGCCGCGGCCAGCACGCTCTGCTCAGCAAAAGCAGGTCCGATCAGCTGCGCGCCCAACGGCAGGCCGGCACTTTCGCCGCAAGGGATTGAGACGGCCGGCAGGCCCGCCAGGCTCACCGGCACGGTGAATTTGTCCTGGCTGTACATGGCCACCGGGTCGCGGGTCAGTTCGTCAAGCTGAAATGCCGGGCCCGGCGCGGTAGGCGCCAATAACAGGTCAACCGTTTTGAAAGCACGGCTGAAATCCTCCGCGATCAAACGCCGGATCTTCTGCGCCTTCAGGTAATAAGCATCGTAATAACCCACGGACAGGGCGTAGGTACCGGTGAGAATGCGGCGTTTCACTTCAGCACCAAAACCTTCGCTGCGCGAGCGTTCGTACAAATCGTCCAGATCAGCGGGGTCCTGGCAGCGGTGGCCGAAGCGCACGCCGTCGTAGCGGGACAGGTTAGTTGAGGCTTCGGCACCGGCAATCACATAATAAGTTGGGATGGCGGCTTCGGTATGCGGCAGCGATACATCAACAAAACGGTGGCCGTCCGCTTCCAGGGTTTTGCGCATGCTTTCCAGGGCCTGCCCGCAGTCGGCGTTGTCCAGGGCGGCGTAGTACTCCCGGGGCAGGCCGATGGTCAGGGGTTGCGTCAGCGGCTGCAAGCCGGATTGGCGGACCTGCTGCAGCCATTCATCACTGCTGCTGACGCCTGGCATGTGCGGCTGCGCGCTGGTTGAGTCCGCGGCATCAAAACCGGCCATTGCACTCAGCAGCAGAGCCGCGTCCGCGGCGTCGCGGGTCATGGGCCCGCCCTGGTCCAGGCTGGATGCAAACGCCACCATGCCGTATCTGGATACCCGCCCGTAGGTGGGCTTTAAGCCCGTGATGCCGCAGAAAGAAGCGGGTTGGCGGATGGAACCGCCGGTATCGGTGCCGGTTGCAGCGGGCGCCAGGCCGGCGGCAACCGCCGCCGCGGAACCGCCGGAAGAGCCGCCGGGCACATGCCGGTCATTGCAGGGGTTGGCGGCCGCGCCGAAGTAACTGGATTCGTTAGACGAACCCATGGCAAATTCATCCATGTTGGTTTTGCCCAGCAGCACCATGCCCGCCTGTTTCAGGCGGCTGACCACGGTGGCGTCGTAGGGCGCGACAAAGTTCTCCAGCATGCGGGAGCCGCAGGTGGTTAACACGCCCTCGGTGCAGAAGATGTCTTTTAACGCGACCGGCACCCCGGTCAGCGGACCGGCGCTGCCTTGCTGCCGTTGTTTATCAGCGGCGGCAGCCTGCTCCAGGGCCTGTTCCGCGCATACCGTAATAAATGAGTTGAGCTGCGGGTTGTACCGCTCGATGCGCTGCAGGTACGACCGGGTTAACTCGACGCTGGAATAACTGCCGTCAGCCAGGTCTTTGCTCAGAGCTACAAGGGTTGCGTGCTGTTTCATGTTGGACCGCCTGCTACCGGGCGCTTTCAATGACTTGAGGCACCAGGTAAAAGTTGTCCCGGGTGGCCGGCGCGTGTGCCTGGAAGTGGTCCGCGTCGACTGCCTCGGTAACCTGGTCTGCACGCAGCCGTTGGGTGGCATCCAGCGGGTGCGCCATGGGTTCCACACCCTCCGTGTCCACCGACTGCATGTGATTGACCATCTGCATGATGTTCTGCAGGTCCTGGTGCGCCGTTTGCAGAGCCTGGGCGTCCAGTGACAGTCTGGCCAGACGGGCGAGATGCGCTACGTTGATTTCTACTTCTTCAGACATGGCTGTTGATGGCGGTTGCAAAGAGCGCGAACCATATGCCAGAGGCTGGCAATTTTCCAGGTCTGCTTGTTGGCCGCGTTGTTGCACCTCGCGGGTTGTATTTACCCGTGCTTTTCTAGAGCGGAATGCATATGATTGGCCTTTCTTATCAGGTCCCGACTTTAGATGTTCAAAAATATTCGCGGATTGTTCTCCCGCGACCTATCTATTGATCTAGGCACAGCTAACACCTTGATATACGTACGCGACCAGGGGATCGTGCTGAACGAACCCTCGGTTGTTGCAATCCGCGTACAGGGTAACCAGAAAAGCGTGGCTGCGGTGGGCCTGGATGCCAAACGCATGCTCGGCAGAACACCCGGCAACATCACCGCCATCCGCCCGCTCAAAGACGGCGTGATCGCTGATTTCCTGGTTACCGAGAAAATGCTCAAGTACTTTATCAGCAAGGTGCATGAAAACTCGTTCATCAGACCCAGCCCGAGGGTGCTGGTGTGTGTACCGTGCAAATCCACCGAGGTGGAGCGGCGCGCCATCCGCGAAAGCGCCTTGTCCGCGGGTGCGCGGGATGTGCGGCTGGTTGAAGAACCCATGGCCGCGGCCATCGGCGCCGGACTGCCGGTGCAGGAGGCGGTGGGCACCATGGTGGTGGACATCGGCGGCGGCACTACGGAAATTGCCATCATCTCCCTCAACGGAGTGGTGTTGTCGGATACCGTCCGGGTTGGCGGTGACCGTTTCGACGAAGCCATTGTGGCCTACGTGCGCCGTACTCAGGGCAGTTTGATCGGCGAAGCCACCGCGGAGCGGATCAAGCAGGAAATCGGCGCGGCCTATCCGCAAAAAGAGATCCGCGAGATAGACGTGCGCGGCCGCAACCTGGCGGAAGGGGTACCGCGCAGTTTTACCTTGAACAGCAACGAGATTCTCGAAGCGCTGCAGGAACCGCTGTCCATGATTGTGCAGGCGGTGAAAAGTGCGCTGGAGCAGTGTCCGCCGGAACTGGCGTCCGATATTGCCGAGACGGGGATGGTCCTTACCGGCGGCGGCGCCCTGTTGCGCGATCTGGATGTGTTGTTGGCGGAGGAAACCGGTCTGCCGGTCATTATCGCGGAAGATCCCCTGACCTGCGTGGCGCGCGGCGGCGGCAAAGCCCTGGAATTAATGGATGCGGCCGGCAACGCGGATCTGCTGTCCACCGCCTGAGCGGTTACGTAGCGCGGGTGCCTGCGCCGGTTCGATTGTTTACCCGTGAGCTGACAACAGTGGAGGGAGGGGCTAATTAAGGCACTTTTCGTTCGCGAAACCGGCGCCGGCTATCTGCTGACCGGCCTGGCCATCATTTCCGCTCTGTTCATTGCCGTGGAATCTTCTACCCGGGTGCTGGATCCAATACGCGGCACCCTGGCGACCGTCGTCAGCCCCATCTATCTGATTGCTGAATCACCGTATCTCTTATCCTCCTCGGTGGGGGACCTGGCCAGCAGTCACACCCAGTTGCGTGAGGAAAATCAGGGGCTGCGGCGCAAAATTCTGGAGCTGTCGCAGATCTCGCAACAGTATGTTGCGCTGAAGGCTGAAAACGACCGTTTGCGCGGCTTGCTGGGCTCCCAGGGGCGCCTGCCGTATGAGGTGCTGATTGCGGAACTGGTGGGTGTGGTCCCGGAACCGGACACCTTCCAGATCATTATAGATAAAGGCGCGGACGCCGGTGTGCATACCGGACAGGCGGTGCTGGATGCCCAGGGCCTGTTCGGCCAGGTTGTCGAGGTGGGCCAATATACCAGCCGGGTTTTGCTGGTTAGCGATGCGGACCACGCGGTGCCGGTGCAGGTTAACCGCAACGGCGTGCGCAGCATTGCCGGCGGCACCGGCAGTCTGGACGTGCTGGAGCTGGAGAACATCCCGGTTTCCGCGGACATTGTCGAGGGTGATCTGGTTGAAACATCCGGCCTGGGCGGGCGTTTCCCGGCCGGTTATCCGGTGG
>JANQOA010000132.1 GCA_028279305.1 Pseudomonadales bacterium | reverse complement strand
AGGTGCTGGTGTCCACCATCGGCATCGGCTCGGGCAAAGGCTCTGCGGAGTTGTTCCGGCGGGTTGAAGTGGACCTGGCTACAGCGTTTGCGCGCGCCGGCAAGCGCATGGGGGCGGGCAGGGCAGTCCTGCTGACCAGTGTTGGCGCCAATATCAACTCCAGGCCAACCCGGCTGAACTCGCGGGTGGCGGAAGGCCATTATTTTCACCTCAAAGGGTTGGTTGAGCAGAACTTTACCGAGCTGGGATTTGCTGACGGCTTAGCGATCTTCCGGCCGGCCGGTTTGCTCGGCACGTCACATATGCCCGCAGCGGTTGATTGGTTATTGCCTGCCCTGGACTGGCTGGCGCCACCCCGCTGGCGCAGTATTCATATTGAGCAGCTTGCCTGCGCCATCGCTGATTCCGCGGTTGATTTCAGCCGTGCCGCCGCCGGCACCGCGGGCGCGGTGAGCATATTGGAAGGAAAACAGCTCTTTGCATTGCTGGAAGGCCGGCGCTGGCAGCGGACCCAGGTTCCAATCTCCTAACAACTGATATTCGCAATCAGCCCACGCTGGTGCTACCATCCCGGCGGAACCAGCTCCGCCGCCGTTACAAGCATTTTGTCACGGCCGCTGGAAATAGATCTCTTGACTGGCGGTATCTCAAGGAGGGCTGATGAGAGCTACATTATGTTTAGTCATCTGCTGTTTGCTCAGCTCGTATACCGCTGCTGAATCCTGTTGTGTAGACGAGGACATTGCAGCCGCGTTTCTCCAGCACACAACTTACAGCCGTGAATGGCCCGGCTCCTTGCCGATAGAACTTACTTCCGACAGCCTGGAATTCATTGGCAGTTCGGATCAAGGGGGATACGTCACCACGGTGGCGTGGAAAAGTGCTGCTGCGGAAGAAGAAACCCGGGAGATCTTTGCCAAGGCGCTGATTGCTGAAGGCTGGACCCCCATGCCGGAGAACGAACACTTGCGGTCGCGCATGCAGCGCGGCTTTGTCGGGTCGGGTACTCGGCGGCTCAACACAGCCGGGCGGTATTGCCGGAAAAGAGACGGCATCTTCTCGGTTCACGTAAAACCCACCTCCGTTGGCCTTATTGCCGTGCTCAGTCTCAACAAGCGTGCCGGAAACACTGACTGCGCCGGGTTGATCGCAACGCAGACCATGCCGACCGGTTATCTCAGCGGACTATTAAATTACTTACCCGTCCTTTCTCTGCCGTCCAGTGTGCAAACGCTGCCTTATGCCGGCAGCGGGGTGGGCGGCGGCAGTAATGACGCACATGCCGAACTGACCGTCGAAACATCAGTATCCGGCAGCGACATCGTCAGCTCATTTGGAGCTCAGATGTCTTCTCAAGACTGGACCTTGGATACAACGTTTGCGGGTGATGTCTCAAGCGGCAGTGTCTGGCTGCGTGAGGCCAACGGCCTACAGTTGACTTGCCTGCTCACGGCAGTGGATGGCGGCCCGGAAGTGCGTCTTCGAATGCATGTAGAGCCGCTGCCCTGACCATCCCTAGCGCTTGCCGATCACAAGCCAGAGGGGATCCGCACCCTGCGGCGATCGGTCGATGAAAGATGTATCAGTAAATCCAGCCTGCTGCAGATAATAGGCAGCAAGGCGAATGCGTTCCTGAGCAGGCAGGTGCTGGAAGGCTGCAATCGCCTTGGTTGGAAATAACCGGTGTGACATGGCAATGCACAGTGCGCCTTCGGGCTGCAAAACTTCATATACCGAGCGCATGACGTCCACAGGCCGGGTGAGATACTGGATGGATACAGCCAGCGTGACCCGGGAAAACGAACCGGCGTCATAAGGCAGCACGGGGGTTTCGTTCAGGTTGTGTATGCAGTATTCGGTCAACTGCGGGTTGGCGGCAAGCTCCTCGCGGTTCATCCCCAGCCCGGCGACACGGCCCATGGTCAGCGCTTCGGGAAAGTGGGATATCCACGAAGACATGAGGTCCAACACATCAGCATGCGGCGGGATGAACTCCCGGTAGAAGTCCGTTAACGCTGCAATAGTCTCCGGGTCGATGTGGGTGACAAAGCGGGGGCTGCGGTAAAACACTTCGTCGGGTGTTTCGTCAGCCCGTTGGAAAAAATGTGCAGGTATATCTCCCTGATCTCCAGTTGGTCTACCCGTATTTTCCGTCATCGCCAATCTTTCCCGGTCCGTGCAAAATAGGTGTTTATAGTCATTCCGGGACAATTGCAAAGGCTCAAGCGGGGATATGGGTTCAGAAGTCAGTCATCGGTTTTTTCAGGCGGAAGATTTCAGCCGCTTTCGCGAGCGGCTGGATACCGAAACCGCGCTGCTGAAAACCCTGTTTGACGAACAGGGATTTTCGCCGCGGGGTGATGTTGCCGGTTTCGAAATGGAAGCCTGGCTGGTCAATGACGCCGGGCAGCCGGTGTGTGAAAACGACCGGTTCCTGGAAAATCTGGCCAGCCCGCTGGTGGTACCGGAGCTGGCAAAGTTCAACATAGAACTGAACGGCAGCCCCTGCGCTTTAACCGGCAGGGTGTTCAGCCGGCTGCATGACGAGTTGTACTCAACCTGGAAAAAATGCTGCCGTACGGCGCGGGATATGGGTTGCCACATGATCACCATCGGCACCTTGCCGACCGCCACGGAAGGACTGTTTGTGGCTGACAACATGTCCACCATGGTGCGCTACCAGTCACTCAACGACAGGGTCATGGCGCTGCGGGACGGGCAGAAGCTGGAAATCAATATAGACGGGGACGACCCCCTCTATCTGCTGCACGACGACGTCATGCTGGAGGCGGCGGCAACCTCTTTTCAGATCCACCTGCAGTGCCGGCCGGAGCGTGCCAGCCGTGAATTTAACGCCAGCATTTTAAGCGCTGCGCCGCTGGTGGCGGCTGGTGCCAACGCCCCCTATCTGTTTGGCCGCACCCTGTGGGACGAATCACGGATTCCGCTGTTTGAACAGTCGGTGCACGTGGGTGAACGTAACAAACCGAGAGTTACTTTCGGTTCCGGGTATATCAGGGAATCGCTGTTTGAGATTTTTGCGGAAAACCGCGACGAGCATCTGATTCTCATTCCCATGGTGCAGGATGCGCCGCCGTCGCGGTTCAGTCATCTGCGTTTTCAGAACGGCACCATGTGGCGTTGGGTGCGGCCGCTGATCGGCTTCGATTTTGACGGCCAGGTGCATCTGCGCATCGAGCAGCGCGTACCCAGCGCCGGGCCTACCATAAAGGACAGTATCGCCAACGCGGCGTTCTACTTTGGCATGGTGCGTGGCTTGACCGGTCTGGAAGAGGCGCCGGAGCAGCATATTCCATTTGCAGACGCGCGCGAAAACTTCTACACCGCAGCCCGTTACGGCCTCGGCGCCCAGGTATGCTGGCGGCGCAACGGCCGGCGTGAAGAAATTGCTATCGCCCGGCTGATCAGGGACGAGTTGTTGCCGCTGGCCCGGGACGGGTTGGCGCAACTGGATATCCCGGCGGCTGAAATTGAGGAATACCTGGGCATTATCGAAGCGCGCGCTGACAATCTGCAAAATGGTGCCGCCTGGCAGCGCCGATGGATGCAGCGCAACGGCGGCAGCATGGCTGAGCTGGTGACCGCTTACCGCGAACTGCAGGATACCAATCAGCCCGTGCACACCTGGCCGATCTGAATGCGGTTAAACGTGCTCAATTCTGCGCCGGCGGGACTATTCAACACGCCTGCCGCGGAGCTTGAACAACTGCTGGGCGGACCAACCCTGGTTCATCTGCAGGGGGAATTAGAGCCGCCCATCTTCGTCTCTGTGCTGCTGCACGGCAACGAACTCAGCGGCTGGCATGGGGTTTGCTCCATTTTGCAGAACGTTCTGCGAACCGGGGAGTCACTACCGCGCAGTTTGATGCTGTTGATCGGCAACGTGGCTGCTGCCGCCGCTGGTGTGCGTACCCTGGAAGGCCAGGCGGACTTCAACCGGATCTGGCGCAACCCGCCCGGCAACGGTTATGAATTTGTAGACGACCTGTTGGGACAGGTCGCCCGGCAAAAACCGCTGCTGGCCCTGGATGTGCATAACAACACCGGCCGCAACCCGCACTACAGTGTCCTCACTTCCCTCAGCCCGGCCAGCCGCGGGCTGGCGTTCCTGTTTTCAGACAAGGCGGTACTGGTTGAAGAGCCGGACTCGGTATTGTCCCGCGCCCTGGAACAGTTTTGTCCCGCGGTGGCTGTTGAAGCAGGTCCCATTAGCGACACCCGCAGCGATCTGCTTGCCGCCGATCTGCTGAAACGGTCTATCGCATTGGACGGGCTGCCGCCGGACCCCGGCACTGACCTGCAACTGTACCAGGCGCTGGCACGCATCCACGTTACGGATGGCGTGCGGTTCGACTTTGCTGATGATTTAACCGCGCCGCTGGAGGAAGACCAACTGCTGCTGACTTCAGGCATTGAAGCGGTGAACTTCCACCCGCTTGATGCCGGATTTGAAGTAGCGATGAACCGCGCGGCGTTGCAAGACAGTCTGCAGGTTCTGGATCCTCAACATAATGACGTGACGGCTGAGTTTCTCATCCAGAGCAGCGGGGTAGTCATGCTGCGGCAGCCGGTGGTGCCGGCGATGTTTACCACCGATAAAGCGGTGGTGCGCCAGGATTGTCTCGGCTATCTGATGCGCAGGCTTGAAGCCTGACTCGGTGTACCGGCTTTCGGTTGCTTGCGCTCCCGGGCGCCCCCGCTGGAGATGAGCCGCGTTCCCAGGCACGCGCAGAGTAACATGATCGCCAACGTGACAAAGGCCTGATCATAGCTGCCGGAGATATCGTGTACTAAACCAGCCAGGGGTGACGCAATCAGGATAAAGGGCAGCTCGATCCAGCGCCCGACCCCGTATGCCAGCCCTATGGAGCGGCTGCCCACGCTGGTGGACATGGCAAAAGTTCTCAGCAGCGCGAGACCCGAATAGCCAAAACCATGCAGCAGCGCGATAAGCACACAGACCATAAAGCTGTTCGTCAGGGTAAAGGCATACAATGCAAAAGCCTGGCTCATCAAGGACAGGCAAATGGTCAATCGGGCGCCGTACCGGTCCGCCAGCCAGCCGAGGATGGGTTTGCCAAAGACCGATGCCAGTGCCACGCAGGACAGAACAATTGCAGCGTTTGTGCTTGTGATGCCGATATCCAGAAGATGGCCGAACAGGTGCAGCATGACTACCGTGTAAACACACGCCATGGTGCCGAACATGCAGCCAATGCTCCAGAATGCCGGGAACTTCAGCAGTTCCTGCCAGGTCCAGACCCGGTCGTCGTTTTCGAGCTGCACGGGTTTTTCTCTCTGCTGAGCGTGGACTTTCCGTCCATCCCGGATCTCGCCAAGCTCCCCGGGAGAGTCTTTCATCCACAGGTAGACGACAGGCAGCAATATACCGAAAGTAATGCCCGCAAAAGCAAGGTAACCCACGCGCCAACCGTAACCCTCTACAATCCAGTTGGCCAACGGCGGGATAACAATTCCGGTCAGAGACGCGCCGATAATCGCCACGCCGAATGCCCGGCCCCGCCACAGGTCGAACCAAGAGATGATCGCCCGGCTGCGCGTCATCGTACCGATGGCCGTGATCGACAAGCCAAAGCCGAAGGCCACAATCAGGTAAAACTGCCAGAGCTCCTGGGCGAGGGCGAGCAGGGTATAAGCGATAGACAGTAGCAGGACGCCAACCAGCATAACGGTGCGGGGAGATTGATTGTCCAGGTATTTTCCCAGTGCCGGTGAAATCAATGCGCCGATGACCGCAAGGCTGGAAAAGCCGATGGAGATATGCATGCGGCTACCGGCCGCCAGCTCATCCGCCAGGTGAATCAGAAAGATACCTTTTGCATAAGCATAAATGCCGCTGCCCAGGAACCCCAGTGCAAAGCAGACCGCGACAATCACCCAGCCGTAGAAGAAACCTGGTTTATCGCCTGTTTGCGCGATACCTTGAGATCCGGATGCTTGATCGGGCGGCGTGCTCATCCGCGCCGCATCAAACGATTTATGTCAACGGCGGTATGCACGCCGAAATTGCGGCGGTCTTCAGGCAGGCTGATTTGCAGAATAGCTTTCTTCGCGTGCGTGAGTGCCGGCGCCGGCAGTTGAGCAAGATGTTCAGCCCATTCAATGGCTGTTGCGAGAAGTTGGCCTCTGTCTACCACCAGATTGATCAGGTTGCACTGTTCGGCTTTAGCCGCGGAAATCGGCCGGCCGGTCAAAATCATGTACGCGGCTACCTTCCGGTCGATGGACTGCAGGGTGGTTGGTGACGCCGCGGGGCCCACAATGCCGTGTTTTATTTCGGGAAGACTGAAGTAAGCGTGAGCTTCTGCTATTGCCAGGTCACAGGTGTTAACAA
This sequence comes from Pseudomonadales bacterium, assembly GCA_028279305.1. GTDB lineage: Bacteria > Pseudomonadota > Gammaproteobacteria > Pseudomonadales > Azotimanducaceae > UBA4421. The sequence goes on along the minus strand of JANQOA010000132.1, from coordinate 8,213 downwards.
ACGTGACCCCGCCGCCCAGAGCCCGGTCGTTAACCGCGGCGATAAATATGGCGGGAGACTCCATGATCAGCGTCATGATCCGCCACATATGGTAAGTAGGCTCCACGCCGGTGGTCTCGGATTGATCCATGCCGCTGCAAAAACAATCCCCCGCGCCGGTGAGAATAACCGCTCTGAACGCGGATGCTCCTTCGCGGATAAAATGGATGAGTTCTTCGCGCAAGCGCTCACCCATCGCGTTTTTCTTGTGCGGCCGGTTCAACGTGACGATAGCGTACCGTTCGCGGGGATCAACGATAATGTCTTCGTATTTCACCCGCTAAACCTGAGCTTCGACCGCAGCGAGAGCAAAAACCTCGCGCAGGTCCGAACAGTGTAGGAGTTCACCCAGTGAACGATACAAGGCTTCCGCCCTGGTGCGCTCCAGAACCGGGTGGGCACAGTCCAGAAATTTTGCCCGCATCAGATCTTCCGCAAAAGGCATGGACCAGTGACCTTTTGACGGGCCCACTTGCGCGCTGAGAACACGTCCGTCCCTCAGGGTGATGGTCAGGTGCTCCGTGTTTACGTTGGCATCAAGAGCCAGAACGGTGCACTCCGCTAGGCGGCGTACTGCGGGGTTGCGCAATGCTTCGTCAGTATAGGTCTGCAGCGAGATGCGGCCATCCGCTGCTGCCGCAGCCAGGCTGTAACGCAAATTAAATTTGCCTGCCGTGCCCGATTGGGGGTAGCGGTAATTCACGCCGTCTTCCGTGTCTACTCTGTAGCGGGGCATAGCCAACTGCGCTTCGATTGTGCGTATCTGGTCCGCTTGCAGGGCGTTTTCGTTAACAAGCGCCAGCATGGTTTCAACGTATCCCTGCAACGCATTGCCGCAGGGCAGGAACTTGATGGTATTCCCTTCGTGCAGATAGAAACCGCCGGTTGGCGCGTCGCCTACCGTCAGCGGGTCGCGTGACTTGCCTAAACCCAGTACCTGCAGAAAACCGAGGTCCGCGCCGATAATGTCCGGTGCACCCTTAAACCCCCGGCGTGCAAGATCCGCGGCGAATATGCCGATACGCGCCGCGTTACCCGCCTGCAGGGGCTTAACAGCAGAGCCGAAATTGCCTCTGAGGCCGGATGCCTGGCTGGCGGCGATTGAAAATGCGGCAAGCACCTGCCCGGATTCCAGGCGCAACAGTTTGCACGCGGCTGCGGTAGCCGCAATACAACCCAGCGTCGATGTACTGTGGTAGCCATGGCTGTAATGAGAAGGTCCGATCGCGTGCGCCAGCCGGCACGCGACTTCAAATCCCGCCGTGTAGGCGGTTAACGCTTCAGTCCCGTTGACCTTCCGGGTATCGCCGATTGCCGCCACTACCGGCCATACACAGCTACCAAGATGGCCCACGGTCATCCCTGCCGCCGCGGCCTGGCTGCGCTCGTTGGCGTGGGCAAGGGTAGAAAATGTATCGTCATAATCCAGGGCGTGAGCAGCAGTACCGTTAACCAGAGCTGCGTGCATAAGGGGAAGGCGGGCACTAGTACCAAATACTGCTGCTGCCGGTTCACTGTCATTGGCGGACAACATGTCTAACAGTGTGCGGACGGAGTGTTCCCGCGAGCCGATGAATACGCACGCCATAGTGTCGGTAAAAGATCTCACGGCGTTTCGGAACACGGTTTCAGGGATGTCTTCAGGCTCAAGCCCGAGGACAAACTCTGCCAGGATCCGGGTAGCGTTCACTGTCCTGTGCTTCGCTAGCGCTTCACCTTAGCGAACTTCAGGGTCATGCGGTCCGACTCGCCGATGGCCTGAAATTCCCCGGCGCGGTGTTTGTTCGACTCCAGCAACTGGGACGCCGGCGGCAGGCGCCAGACATAGTCTCCTTCCACCGGTTGATCTTTGGCGTTGGCGTTTAGTTCACTCTGCGCCACCAGTTCAAATCCGGCACATTCAAACGCTTCGATTACGGCACTGGTCTTTACGTAACCCCAGCGGCCGTTGGCCCACTCGTCATCCGCTGTTTCCGGCGCGCGGTGCTGGACAACCGCAACGATGCCGCCGGGTTTCAACAGGTTATATACATCGTTGAGTGCCTGGGTGAGGTAACTGCCGCGATTTTCTACGCTCATGATGTTGTGCAGGGTCCGGATCATGGTGACCGCGTCCAGAGTGCCGTACAGTCGGCTGTCAACCCCGCCAAAATGAAAAGCGGCTGTTTCGATCCGCGCGCCGCCATCAATAGCGCTGACCATGGGTACAAAATCGTGAATGTGGGCGTTACGCTCGTCAATCATTTCCTGGGTGTACCGGTCGTACATCTGCCCCCACATGGTCGGGCTGTAGTAGAGGCCTACAATCAGACTCTCAGGTCCAATAAGCGGCACCAGAATGCTGGTGTACCAGCCCGCGCCCGGGCTGACCTCGGCAACCTTCATGCCCGGCTGTATACCAAAAAACTCAACGGTTTCTTTTGGGTGCCGGTGGACGTCACGCAGCTTCAGCGCCTCGGCCCGCGACTGGAGAATGCTGTCCAAGCTTCTCTCCGTATCAGCCATGGAGATCTGGCTGATGAGTACCGTCAAGAGCAGCATGGAGTGCAGTGCGGTTCTCCACATTGGATACCTCTCCCAGAATACGCAAGTTTAAAATCCCTCGGTTCATTTATCCGCAGGCAGAGTCCGCAGCCGGATGCCGCTGTCAGAGTCTGCAGGCAGACGCCGGGGCATTGTGGCAAAGCACTGCAAGGCACACTGTTCAGTTTTTTACATTTTCCACCGTCCGCTCGGTACTACAATCAAGCACGCTATATGACCGAATACGAACTACATCAGCTGATAGTGCATACGCGGGCGGAATTTGATCAGCCGACCTTCCTGCTGATTGTTCTTTCCGTTGCTTTCATTGCTCTGGGGATTTTCCGCGCCAATCGCCTGACCGCCGTGCAGGTTCGTGTTCTTCAACTGCTGTATCTGAGTATGGCGGGGTTTCTGTGGCTGCGCGCTTACGCTGCGATTGTCCGCCTGCGAAAGCTCAGCGCGGAGCTTCGTGAGCTTGAGACGGTGTTCGACTATGCGAACGTCTCCTTGCAGATAACCACTTATTTTAGCCGCATCAGTCTGCTTGTCATCTGCCTGGCAGCGACCATCTATTTTCTCAACGTGGCTAAGGCGCAGGGTATGAACGGAGGAAAAGCCAATGAACTATGAAATGTTGAGCGTGGACATCAACGACGGTGTTGCAGTGATTACCATGAACCGGCCGCAACAGCGCAACGCCCTGAACCGCAGGATGCGTGACGAATTCCGCCACTTTTTGAACGAAGATGCGGCCCGTGTAAAGGTTGCGGTGGTGACGGGTGCCGGGGCCGTGTTCTGCGCGGGTATGGATCTGAAAGAACCAATCGGGCGGGGTGAAGGCGAAGACCAATGGGGTTTCTTCCGGCGTTTGTTTAACTCCCCTACGGTTTTTATCGGCGCTTTGAACGGTCCCGTGGTCGGCGCCGGGTTGACGTTTCTTACGGCTTTTGACCTTGCAGTAGCGGATCCCACAGCGGTGTTTTCCCTGCCCCAGGTCAAAATCGGCATTTTCGGCGGGGTTGCCGCCACCATGTTGCACCTCTATGTACCCAAAAAAGTGATTGCGGAGATGTCCCTGACCGGTATACCGCTTTCCGCTGAGCGGGCGCGGGAGGTGGGTATGATCAACTCCGTATCCGCACCCGGCCAATACCTGGATGATGCCAAAGCACTGGCCGCGCATATTGCCCGGTTTGATCAGAATGTGCTGCGCGTGGGTAAACACGTCATCCAGAACCTGCCCATGGCGGACGATGACAGGAACCGCGCGGTGGAAGTGGTCCGCGCCGGTACGGAACTAAATATGCCCGTTACCGAAGACCGTGTGCTGGATACACGTTACAGCGGCAAAAGATCTGACTGACCGGCCTCCGTTATCGCCCGGGGCGGAAATTTTCGCCGGCTTTCTGCGCGCTCTGGTTTTGCTGCACTACATAGTGGCGGATGTCCTCGGTTTCATCAGCCGACAACACGGCTGAAAACGAAGCCATTCCTGTTGCAGCCATAACACCGTCCATCACTACTGCTTTAAACGCGGCGGCCGTGCCGGACAGCGGCGAATACCGCAGGTCGGGTGTAATGCCGTTGCCCTGAGTGGAAATCCCATGACAGGACATACAGTAGTGGGCGTATAGACCAGCGCCTTTTTTTGCCCGGCCTGCATCAACTTCAACAGCGGTCCAGTCGGGCAGTTGTATCATGGCAGGCGCATGATCCGGCAGCACTGCCTTGCCGCCGAGTTTGAAAACCAGCAAACGGCTGATATTTGTCACCTTTGGACTGATGATGCCGCCGGCTATCCGCGCCAGCGACCCCCCTTTGCCGCTGAGTACGGCGACATACTGTTCGCCGTCAGCCATGTAGGTGACCGGCGGCGCGACGATGGCTGACTGGGCATCAAACTGCCATAGAGGTTCACCACGCAGTGCATCATAGGCGTTAAACATACCCTGGGTGTCGCCCTGGAAGAGCAGGCCGCCGCCGGTTGCCAGGATGCCTCCGTTGCCGCTGAAGCGCTGTTGAATCCGCCAGGCCGCCTGTTGGCGGATCGGGTCCCAGGCCAGCAGCTGGCCGCGGAGATTGGCGCCGGCGGCCGCCCTGACTTCAGGATCCGACAGCGGCGGCGAACTGGCCGCCAGACCTGTGGTTCTGCCGACCGCTTCGAATGTGTACTCCTGCACCGCGCGAAACGTACCGGGGTATACGTTCACCGGGATATACGCATAACCCGCTTCCGGATGAAACGCCATGGGCTGCCAGTTGTGGGCGCCGCCGGGGGCAGGAAACAGGGCGGAGCCTTCATCCTTTAACCACCATCTGGCTTCCTCCGTCAGCACCGGCCGCCCGGTTTCCAGGTCAATGCCCCTGGCCCAGGTCACTTTACTGAAGTTGTCAGCGGACAGCAGTTCCCCTGTGGCACGATCGAGCACATAAAAGAAACCGTTCTTGGGCGCCTGCATGATCACCCGGCGCAGCTCCCCGCGGATCTCGAGATCAGCGAGAACCATATTCTGCGTAGCGGTGTAGTCCCAGGAATCTCCGGGGGTAGTCTGATAATGCCAAACATACCGGCCGGTCGAGGCATCTAACGCAACGATGGAGGAGACAAACCAGTTGTCTCCCATGCCGGCCGTACGGATCGCCGGGTTGTATGGTGTTGAATTGCCTACGCCGATATACAGTAAATTAAGTTCGGGATCGTAGGACATCGAGTCCCATACCGTGCCGCCGCCGCCGTATTTCCACCATTCGCCGTGCCAGGTTTTTACAGCCTCCTTGAGGATCGGGTTTTCAAAAGGCTTGGATGGATCGCCGGGAACGGTATAAAAGCGCCAGGCCAGCGCTCCGGTATCGATATCATAGGCACTGACATATCCGCGTGCGCCAAACTCCGCGCCGCCGTTACCAATAAAAACCTTACCGTCGGCAACCCGCGGCGCCCCGGTGATGGTGTAGCGTCCACCTTGCGGTACCGTCAGGGTTTCCCACAGTTTCTTGCCTGACGTTGCGCCCAGAGCAATTAATCTGCCATCGAGTGTTGCTGCGAATATTTTTCCGTCAGCATATGCCACCCCCCGGGAAACAGGCCCGCAACACGCCTTGATGAGTACGGCGCGCGGCACCTGCGGATCAAAGCGCCAGAGCTCTTCGCCGCTGCCCGCAGCGTACGCGTAGACCACGTTCCAGGCGGTGGCGACGTAAATTATGCCGTTCACGATCAGGGGCGTTGCCTGTTGTCCGCCGTCAGACGGATACTCGGCAAACCAGTCCAGCTTTAGACGGTTGATAGTGTCTGCATTGATATGCGCAAGCCGGCTGTATCTCTGATCGGTATAGGTGCCGCCGTGGAAGCGCCATTCCCCGGATGCCAGCGGCGGCACGTCACCCGGCACAACGCTTGCTGCGATAAAGAAACTGAAGACAGCGGAAAGTTGAGCAGATAGCTTCATAAAACAGAATTAGCGGCAACAAGCCGCCAAGATAGCAAAACCCGAATCCGGCAAATGTCTGCTTTTTGACACTCGGTCTGCCGGCACCCGGGTACACTCAGGAGCCTCACGGGGGATCCATGCATCACGAATACATACTGACAGAGATTGAGGACAGCGTTGCGGTCATAACCTTGAACCGTCCCGAGCACAGGAATGCGCTCATTCCGGAAATGCGGCTGGAGTTGCTGGAAGCGGTGGATGCCGTTGATAACAACCCGGAGGTGCGCGCCGTAATCATTACCGGAGCAGGTGATACTTTTTGCGCGGGCGGCGATGTCAACGCCATGCATCAACAAACACAAAGCGGCGGCCGCAGAGATGTACAGGACGTCATCTCGCCGGTGCGAAACCAGATCGTTTTGCGGCTGCGGCAAACTATCAAACCGTTTATTGCGGCGATAAACGGCGCATGCGCCGGCGGGGGATTGGGGTTAGCACTCGCCTGTGACATTCGCCTGGCCTCAGACAACGCAAAATTCAGTCTCGCCTTCGGGCGCCTCGGGTTGCACCCGGAGTGGGGTGTGAGCTACTTCCTGCCGCGGCTGGTTGGTCTGCAACGAGCCAACGAACTGATATGGTCGTCAGCACGGTTCTCAGCGGCAGAAGCCAGGGACATGGGGCTGATTCTGCGCATTGCGGAGCAGGGGGCCGTATACGCGGAAGCCATGCAAATGGCCCGGCGATTCACATCCGGCGCGCCGGTAGCCATTCAGCTTGCAAAAAAGGCCATGAGAAACGCGCTGGATATTTCACTTGAAGATGCCCTGGACTTCGAGTCATACGCCCAGGGTGTGGTACTCAGCGGTGAAGATTTTCAGGAAGGGCTGCGCGCTTTTCGCGACAAGCGAAAGCCCAGCTTCACCGGCCGCTAAGGTGCAGATTTGACCTGTCTGGTTTAAGCACCTAAGCGGGACGTAGAGGCAGGTCGGTCAATCGTTGTCCCGTGGCTGCGAAGATTGCGTTCGCCACCGCGGGCGCAACCGGAGGCAAACCCACTTCACCCACGCCGGTGGGATCCTCATCGCTGTCAATAATGATGACTTCCACTTCAGGGTGCTCGTTCATACGAAGCAGGGGATAGTCATGGAAATTACTCTGTACCACCGCGCCATCCGCAAGGTCCAGGTTGCCGTGCAGGGCTGCCGTCAGCCCGAATACAATTGCGCCTTCCATTTGCGCGCGGACGACGTCCGGATTGATCACGCGGCCGCAGTCCACAACACAAATCACTTTGTTTACAACCACATCAGACCCCAGCACGCTGACATCAGCCACCTGGGCTACGTAGGAATAAAAGGAGGCGTGGGCGGCAAAACCTAAACTGCCTGTTTTGTTTTCCTCCAGTTGTTGCATTTGTTGCGCTGCCACCCGGATCACGTTGTGTTGCCGGGGATTGGATCGGGTATTGGCCAGGCGTACTTGCACCGGGTCGCGTCCGGCGGCGTGAGACAGGATATCGATGGTGCTTTCTTTGGCAAAGGCCGTGTAGGAGTGCCCGACGGAGCGCCAGAAGTGCAGGGGCAAACCGTGATTGACGGTCACATGTTCTATCACGCGGTTAGGCAGGTCATAGTCTCCCGCAAGACCTTCCACACTGGTGCTGTCGACCATCCAATTAGACAGTGCCGAATCCGCCAGCCCTACCACTGAATTGAGCACGCCGTCCGGCACAAAATCCGGCGCAATCACAGGTAACGCACCTACCATGCGGTCGGGAAGGATATTGCCGCCAACACGCTTCGCGGTCCACCCATTGATGGTGCCTTCCGCATCCATCGAAGCTTTCATCCGCATCAGCGAGGCGGGCCGAAATACCCCGTTTTGAATGTCATCCTCGCGTGTCCATATAAGCTTGATGGTATGACCGGTTGCCGCGGCGACTTCCGCCGCTTCGGCAACATGGGTGCCGGCGAGCCGTCGGCCGAAGCCGCCGCCCAGGTAGGTGTTATGGACTCTAATGCGCTCCCTGCTGATATCCAGAGCACGGGAGACTGCCGTCTGTGCAAAGGGAGGGCCTTGAATGCCGGTCCAGACATCAACTTCACCGTTTTCGATTTTGACAACCGCATTCAAGGGCTCCAGTGGCGCGTGAGCGAGGTAGGGTGCCCAGAAATCCGTTTCGACCCTGGTGTCTTCAGCGCGAAAGCCGAGGCTCAA
>JANQOA010000339.1 GCA_028279305.1 Pseudomonadales bacterium | reverse complement strand
TCACCGGCAGTATTCTGGCCTGGGGCAAACTATCCGAGGTGATGACCAGTGCCGCCGTGGTATTCGGCGCCCAGCGGCTGGTGAACGCGGCGATAGTGGTGGCGCTGGTGGCGTGTTCGGTGATGTTTGTGCTGAACCCGGCGGTGGATTCTCCCTACCTTTACGCGGTGATCGGTATTGCCTGTCTGTTCGGGGTGATGGCGGTGCTGCCCATTGGCGGCGCTGACATGCCGGTGGTGATATCGCTGCTGAACAGCTACTCGGGTCTGGCGGCGTGCGCGGCGGGTTTTGCCATCAACAACAACATCCTGATTGTCGCCGGTGCCATGGTTGGCGCGGCGGGTATTATTCTCACCAATATCATGTGTAAAGCCATGAACCGGTCGCTGGCGAATGTGCTGTTCAGCGGCTTTGGCGCGGTTAAGCAGGCCTCCAAGGTTGAAGGTGAGGTGAAACCGATCAACGCTGAAGATGCATTCCTGATTCTGGAAGCGGCCCAGTCGGTGACTTTTGTCCCCGGTTACGGCATGGCGGTTGCCCAGGCCCAGCATGTGGTGCGCGAACTGGGGGAGCTGTTGGAGAACAACGGGGCTGAAGTCAGTTACGCCATCCACCCGGTGGCCGGCCGCATGCCCGGACATATGAACGTATTGCTGGCGGAGTCCAACGTGCCTTACGACCAGCTCGTGGAAATGGATGATATAAATCCGCGCATCGACAACATCGACGTGGCGGTGGTCATCGGCGCCAACGATGTGGTCAACCCCGCGGCGCGCAACGATGAAAACAGCCCGATCTACGGCATGCCCATTATCAACGTGGATCATGCGCGTACGGTATTTGTGCTGAAACGCTCCATGGCCTCGGGCTTCTCCGGAGTCGACAATCCGCTGTTTTTTGGTGAAAACACCCGCATGTTGTTTGGTGACGCCAAGGAGTCTCTGTCAACGGTGGTGGCTGAATTTAAGGCTTAACCCGCGCCGCACGTTGTACTATGGTGGTGCAGCAAGAGGAATCGGAGAGCCCATGTCGACCACGGATGCAGACCTGTTTGCCGGCCGGGTGGTGGAGTTTGACGCGGACGAGCAATTCAGACGCAGGTGGTCGCCCCGGGCGATGAGCGGCAAGGCGCTGAGCCTGCATGAGCTTCAGCGCATTTTTGAGGCCGCCCGCTGGGCACCCTCCTGTTTCAATTCCCAACCCTGGCGGTTTATCTATGCCATTAACGGATCACCCCACTGGTCCGCGCTGCTGGGCCTGCTGATGGACATGAATCAGGCGTGGGCGCAGCACGCCGGCGCCCTGGTGGCGGTGGTGTCACGGAAAACCTTTGAACACAACGGCCAGCCCGCACCGACCCATAGCTTTGATGCCGGCAGCGCCTGGATGAGCATGGCGTTGCAGGCTCAGCACATGGGCCTGGTCAGCCACGCCATGTGGGGTTTCCATCAGGAGCAGGCTCCGGAAGTGTTGGGCTTGAGCGAGGACTATGCGGTACAGGCCATGGTTGCCATCGGCTATCCCGGCAACAAAGCGGAACTGCCGGAAAAGTACCAGGAGCGGGAAATGCCCAGTCCGCGCAAGCCGCTGGCTGAGATTGTGTTTGAGGGCAAGCTCGGCTAGGCGCCGCTCGGCGCCACCGGCGGATACGGCTCGCGGGCCTCGTTCAAAATCTGGTTTGACAAGGTTAAAAACGCAATAAAGGTGGTGTCGGCCATCAGCCGCTCTTCAACCACCAGCTGTGTAACCGTGGCCTGCAGAGCGGATACCGTCTGCCACAAATGCGACAGGCTGCACGCGCCGCTGGCATAAGCGGCGCGCACCGCCATCAACTCGTTCATATAAGCGTCTATGCGGTCTTTTTTGGTCTGCCGGCGGATACGCACTATGGCCACCGCGGCGCTGGTGGCTGCCACCAGCGCGGTGATGACAAAGGCCAGCAGTTCAGCGTAACGCTCCAGGAAGGTGGGCGCGTTGCGTTGCAGGTAACGGTGGGTGCCCGGGTGTAGAGGCAGGTTGAGGCGCTCGTCGATGAAGTTTTCGTGTACGGTGGCGTTCACCAGCGGGTCGATGGCGCCTATTTCATTGGCGTGGGCTTTAACCAGGCTGATGGCGTCATATACCACGTCAGCGCTGACCTCAGCGTTGGTGACCAGCAGGTGTGTCACCGCCAGGCTCAGGACCGGCTCATCCGTCAGGCTGGGATAAATACCCGCCGGCAGCACAAAAGGCGTGAGGTGCGGATAACGGTAGCTGACGCCTTCGGCCCAGGCGCCGCGGCCCAGTTGCGCCACGTCTCCCAGGCTCGCCAGACAGAAGTCCGGCAGCCGGCTTTCAGCATCGCGGCTTAAGAAACCGCCGAATTGAATAAATACGTCCGGGTCTTCCTCAAACGGATTGTCCAGCAGGTTGATGCGCTCCATCGGCAGCCAGCCCGCGGACGACAGCGCCTCCAGCAGCTGGTAGCCGGCGGTGCCGGCGACGCCGGCATATACCTTGCCCCGGCTCACCATGTCGGTCAGCGACACGGGTTCGCTGCAGTCGTACAGCGAGCGCCGGATCATCACGTGCAGGACGCTGCGGAACAGCGGTGTGACCAGCTGCAGGTCGGGCAGGTGCTGTTGCGGTTGTTCGATAATGGCAAACTCAACCTCGCCCTTCTGCACCGCGGCGGTCAGTTGTTCCAGGTCTTTGTATTCGGTCACACTCAACCGAAAACGCCCGGCAAAGTGTTCGCGCAGCGCTTTGGCGATCTGCGCTGCGGGTTCTTCCGGACCAGTGCCGATACGCAGGGCGGTCTGCTCGCTGCAGGCGCCCAGCAGCAACAGGCAGGCCCACAGGGCAGCGGTTTTCACTGTTGGCTCAGGTCGAGAAAATGTTTGTCGGCCTGTTGTTTGCTGCGCAGCGGGTCGGCATTCCACATATCCCTGCCGTTGGTGAATCCCACCCGTTCAAACAGCAGCAGGCGGCCGTTCTCAATCTTGAAGTTGGCGTAGTCCGGACAGGCCAGGCGGCCCATCGACAGGGTAGCTGAACACCAGCCCAGATAGGTGGGCAGATAACGCTGCCGGTCGCCGCGGAAGGTATTGAGATTGTCTTCGCTGGCAAACAGGTAGGTCAGATTGCCGAGTTGCAGACTGAAGCGGCTGTCGCCGCGCAGCGGGCCTGCGTCCCGGTGATAGGAAACCGGGTCGTAGCCGCCCAGGGCGATGCCGTCGGGGGCGCAGGTGGCGGTGTTGAATATGGGCGCAACCGCGTCCGCCGCCGGCGCCTGGGCATACACAGCCTGGGTATGCAGGGCCGGGGCGGCAACACACGCCAGCAGCCAGCAGCCGCGCAGGGTCATCAGGATGTGTGGCCGCATGTTAATCCTCCTTGTGGTCGCCAGCCGCCGTTTGCCGCATGTGTGCGCCCTGGCCGGGTCAGTTCTGCCGTGAATCAAAGCCTACTTTAAAACGCAGGTTTTCGCTGCGTGCGACCACCACTGAAAAGGCGCGGCGGTCCGCATAGCGGTCGGAATTCAGCTCTTTGAACTCTTCAAAAGCAAAAGCCGTGCTGTCGAGTTTATACAGGCGCAGATTCGGTTGTTCCGCCACGTCGGCGGCGGGAATGGACAGTACAATGGTGTCGGCGGCGGCAGCGCCCTCAGCTTGCCGCGGCGTCACCGCTTCCACCCGCACGCCGGTGGTCGGGCATTCGGAACCGGCGACATTGGTCAACGGCATACTGCGTATCTCTTCACCTGCGGCTTGTCCACCTGCGCCGTGTCCACCTGTGGCTTGTCCGCCCGCGGCTTGCGGGGGCACGCCCGCGGCGAGCGCTGATGCAAACAAGATGATGGACCAACTGGCAATGGATTTCATGGCCGCTCCCAAATTATTCTTGAGAACAACAGACCATTCGATGGCCCGTTGGTTCCGCATACGTGCGTATATAATCAAGCGCCTGCGGCTCTTCGGTAAAAGGATGGCTAAAGGTTGGCTTTAAGGGGTCAGGCGCCAATGAGAATAATTTATCTGCTGCCGGTCATGCTGTTGTGCCTGGGTTGTCAGGTGTTACAGCCGGACTTTGCCGAGTTGTACCGGTCGGCTTCCCAGGCCGGCGACAGCCGCCAGCCGCCGGTGGTCATTGTCCCCGGGCTGCTGGGGTCGCGGCTGGTGCATGCCGGCACCGGTGAAGAGGTCTGGCCGGGGTCGTTGTTGAATGTGGCGCTGGGCACCTACCGTCAGTTGGCGGTCCCGCTGCCAGTTTTGGCTGCTGGACCGCTGCCGGATGCGGACGCGGAGATGCCGCTGCTGCCGGCAGGGGTGACGGAAACGGAGTTCGGCCGCGATTTTTATGGTGAGCTGATCAACACGCTGGTGGCGTACGGCGGCTACCAGCGGGTGGAGACCGGCTCGCCGGTGTCTGCAGACGCGCGCGCCACAACGCGGCGGTTGTATATATTTGACTACGACTGGCGCCAGGACAACGTCACTACGGTGCGCCAGTTTCACCGTTTCATCCAGGAAATCCGCGCCGACTACGCGGACCCGGCCCTGAAAGTAGATGTCATCGCCCACAGCATGGGTGGGCTGATGACCCGCTATTACCTGCGTTTCGGCACCGAAGATGTGCTGAATGATAACCGCCTGCGGGTCACCTGGGCGGGGGCGCCGGCAATTAACAAGATGATTCTGCTCGGCACTCCCAACCTTGGCTCGGTGTCTGCTATCGAAGGCTTTATCCGTGGGCAGAGTGTCGGGCTGCGGCGCATTCCCCAGCAGGTGGTGGCCACCATTCCAAGTACATACCAGCTGTTCCCGCACCGCATAGTAAATTGGTTGTACAACGCTGACGGAGAGCGGGTTGACCAGGATCAGTTTGACGTCAGCACCTGGCAGAATCTGCAGTGGAACATATTTGATCCCAAAGTCCGCGACGAAGTGGTGCGGAGCCGGGGCGAAAGTTATTACGCTGCGCTGAGCCGTCAGTTTGCCATTTATGCTGAGCGGGCGCGGCGTTTCAGCTGGTCGCTGACGGTATGCCCGAACTATGAGGAAGCCCTGGGCGGCTGCCCGCAGGTCAGCGAACCGCCCCTGAAGCTGGTGGTGTTCGGCGGCAATTGCTCGCTGACGCCGGCACGCTGGGTGCTGGAAGCAAAAAGCGACGGCCGTCCGGTGGTGCGCTTCAGCCCTGCGGACATCCGCCGCCAGCGGCAGGACATCAACTACCAGCGCCTGATGTACGACCCCGGCGACGGCACTGTGACAAAACCCTCGCTGCTGGCGCGGGACGCGCTGTCACCCAATACGCCGAGGCATGCTTTCTCATACTTTCCTCTGGCCTACAGCTTTCTGCTCTGTGAGAAACACGCCACCCTGACCAGCAATCCGCACTTTCAGGCTAATCTGCTGGACGTGCTGCTGACCCGGGCGCTGCCCTGGGAACTGCACAAAGATCATGAAAGACGCTAGGATGCACGCCGGACAGCCGGAGTACCCATGCAAACCATCAAAGTCGGGGATCTGCAGATCGCCAATGAACGGCCGTTTACCCTGATCGGCGGCATCAATGTCATAGAGTCCAGGGACCTGGCGTTGCGCGCCGCTGAACACTACACCCGGGCCACCGCAGACCTGGGTATTCCCTATATCTTCAAAGCCTCTTTTGACAAAGCCAACCGGTCGTCCATCCATTCGTTCCGCGGCCCGGGCCTGGAAGAGGGTTTGCGGGTGCTGCAGGACGTCAAACAGCAGTTTGACGTTCCGGTGCTGACCGATGTGCACGAAGCCGCCCAGGCGCAGCCGGTGGCTGAGGTGTGTGACGTATTGCAGTTGCCGGCGTTTATCGCCCGGCAAACGGATCTGGTCAACGCCATGGCGGCTACCGGCGCAGTCATTCACATCAAAAAACCCCAGTTCATGAGCCCGGCGCAGATGTGTCATGTGGTGGAGAAGTTTGTTGAGTGCGGCAACGGGCAGCTGATGCTGTGCGAGCGGGGCAGCTGTTTCGGTTATGACAACCTTGTGGTGGACATGCTGGGTTTCCGTACTTTAAAAGAGGACAACGGTAACCGCCCGGTGACCTTTGATGTCACCCACTCGCTGCAGATCAGGGACAGCGGTGCTGACGCCTCCGGCGGGCGCCGCCAGCAGGTGGCGGAACTGGCCCGCGCGGGCCTGGCCATCGGCATTGCCGCCTTGTTTCTGGAAGCCCATCCGGATCCGGACAACGCGTTGTGTGACGGCCCCAGCGCTTTACCCCTGGATCTGCTGCAGCCTTTCCTGGCGCAGATGAAAGCGGTGGATGATGTTGTCAAGGCGCAGACCGGGGGCAGTAACCTGCCGCTGTAACGCTTAACTGAGCCGGCCCGGGTCCAGCAGCTGTTCCAGCTCCTGCCGCGACAACTCTGTCATTTCCTCAGCCACGTCGATGACCGCCCGGCCTTCCCGGTAAGCGGTCTTGGCGATTCTGGCTGCGGCGTCGTAACCGATCAGCCGGTTCAGGGCGGTAACCAGGATCGGGTTACGTGCCACCTGGCTGCGCAGGTTGCCGTCCTGGATGTCAAAATCGGCAACACACCGCTGCGCCAGGGCGGCGGCGCTGTTGGCCAGCAGTTTGATGCTGTGCAGCAGATTGGCGGCAATCACGGGCAGCATCACGTTGAGCTGAAAATTACCACTCTGGCCGGCCACGCTGATGGTCAGGTCGTTGCCGATCACCTGAGCGCAGGCCATGGCCACCGCTTCCGGAATCACCGGATTCACCTTGCCGGGCATGATACTGCTGCCGGGCTGCAGCGCTTTGAGTTGGATTTCACCCAGGCCGGCCAGCGGCCCGCTGTTCATCCAGCGCAGATCGTTGCTGATTTTCATCAGGCTGACCGCCAGTACCTTAAGTTGTCCTGAAAGTTCCACCGCCGTGTCCTGGCTGGCCAGACTGACAAAAAAATTGGGGCTTACGGTAAAAGGATGGCCGGTGTCGCCGGCCAGTTGAGCGGCAAAACGGGCGGCAAACTCTGCATGGGCGTTAACCCCGGTGCCCACCGCGGTACCCCCCTGGGCCAGTTGCAGGCAGCGGGGCAGGGTGCTGTCCAGGCGCTGCTGACCGGCCCGCAGTTGTTCCGCCCAGGCGTTGATCTCATCCGCCAGCTTTACCGGCATGGCATCCATCAGATGGGTGCGTCCGGTTTTGATGTGTCCTGCAGCCGCCTCAGCCTTGCGTTGCAGTTGCTCCACCAGACCGGTCAGGGCCGGGCGCAGTTGTTTTTCGACGGCGATAACGGCGCTGACATGGATGGCGGTGGGGATGACGTCGTTGCTGCTCTGGCCCAGGTTAACGTGGTCGTTGGGGTGAATGTCCAGGCTGCTGTCCGCCATCGCCAGGCGCGCGATCACTTCGTTGGCATTCATGTTACTGCTGGTGCCGGAGCCGGTCTGGAAAATGTCCACGGGAAACTGCTCAGCGTGCTCGCCGGCGGCCACCCGCCGGGCGGCCTGCTCAATGGCGTCCGCAATGTCTGCCGGCAGCAGCTGCAGGCTGCCGTTGACCCGCGCGGCGGCGGCTTTGATCAGGCCCAGCGCGCGGATGAATGCAGCGGGCATGGGTTCACCGCTGATGGCAAAGTTTTCGATAGCGCGTTGCGTTTGCGCACCCCAGGCGGCATCAGCGGGTACCTTCAATTCACCCAGGCTGTCCTGTTCGGTGCGGGTCTTGTCCGCCATCAGTGCACGTGCCGGCGCAGGACCGGCTTGGTCCATGCTGTGCTGCCGCCGGCAGCGGTTAGCGTCTGCACCGTTTCAGGCAGAAATTTGCCCACGTTGTCGACACCGTGGGAGTCGTCTCCGGTGCAGATGGCAATACCCTGGTCGATGGCGTAACGCAGCCAGGGGGCTGAGATATACGGTTCCGCGGCGCCTTTGGCCAGCGCCCGCACATTCAAATCCAGAATCAGCCCCAGGGCTTTGATGCGGTCGAGATTACGCAGCGCCCGCTCGCGGATGGCCGGCACCTGCCAGCGCTGCGGGTAGTCGGGGTCGAATATTCTGATCAGGTCGAAGTGCCCCACCACCGCCGGCTCAAAACGGTTGATCAGTTCCAGTTGGCGGTCGAAATACTCGCAGTACATGTTTTCCAGGCCGCCGCAGGCGCGCGCAGCCTGCTGGTAGTGGCTTTCACCGGCGTCATAAAGAATGTCACGGATATGATGGACGGAACCGACAATCATATCCGGCTGAAACTCGCTGATCAGCGCTTCTACCTCCGCTTCGTAGCCGGTGTAGGCTTCCGTTTCGAAACCCACCAGCAGTTCTATGCTGTCCGCGTGTTGCTCCGCCAGGCGGCGCGCTTCTGCGAAGTAGGCGGCAAACCGTTGCTGCAGCGCGGCCACGTCCAGGCCGGCGGCAGCCTCTTCCGGGGGCAGCAGGCTGGGGTTGCGGGTGGGCATGTGTTCCGTCAGGCAGACCCAGCTGAAGCCCAGGTCAACGTAACGCTGCACCACGTCGGCCAGGGAATCCCGGGCGTGATTGCAGTAGGTGCCGCTGTGGCCGCCGTGCACCGAAACTTTTTCGTAAGGGGCGCTCATGACTTGGGGCCGGTGTCCAGGTCAGCAGCGTCAAGCTGCAGGAAATTTGTCCATACCTCGTCCATTTGCGGCTGCCAGCGGTCCAGCAGCCCGGTTCGGCACTCGGCTTCGGGTAAACCCAGCACCCGGTGCAGGTAAACGTATAGAAACGCTGAAACCCTTGCGTTCACCACGCAGTGTACCCAGACCCGGCGTTCGCCCAGCGCCTGCATCACGCCGCTGAAAGTGCGCAGGTCTTCGCTGGTGGGATTGTCAAATTTCACCGGGATGTGGAAGTAGCTCATGTCCAACGCCGTGACAATACTGCCTTCGTCGCTGATGGCGTTATCCGAATCCGGCAGGGCCAGGTTGATCACCGCGTCGAAACCCGCGGCTTTGATAAACTGAAACTGGTCAGCGGTGGGCTGTCCGGAGGAGCCGATATTGTCCGTCACCTGTTCGTAATGGTAGATGTCTTCCAGAGCCATGCTCAATCCTGTACTGCGCTTACCCGCAAGGCTAGCCTGCCGCCGGGCGGATGCCAAGGGCGGATGTGGAGGAGCGTGCGGGCGAGGTGCTGGCAAGGCGCGGACAAGGTGCTGGAAAGGGATGCTATTATTATCGATTCATAGATCTATGATACGATACTTATTGAAACGATCCGCCGAACATGAGCCGCGCAACCAAAAACCTCTTTCCGCTTGGTGTTGCCACCGGCGCCGCGCACTGCAACCGCAAGGCTGAGCGCGAGGCGCTGAAAAGCAATATCCAGCACGGTACGCACACGTGGTTGTGGGCGCGCCGGCGTATGGGCAAAACGAGCCTGATTGAACAGGTGCTGGCGGAACTTAAGCGCGCCCGCCCCGGGGTACCCTCGGTGACGGTGGATCTGAACGTTGTCCACGACGCGGAATCGCTGGAAGCAAAAATACGCGGCGCGGCAGCCGCGCTGGGTGTTGCCTTGCTGCCGAAGAAGCAGAACCCGCATAAACTGCTGGCCGGCGCCTTTGCGGATTTCCGCCCGGAGTTTTCCGTTGGCGGGCCCGGCCTGAAGATGACCCTGCGCGCGCCGGCCAAACCGGCGGACGGGATTGCTGAGGTGCTGCTGGCGCTGGATGCGGCGGCGCGGCAGGCGGCGCGGCGCGCGGTGTTTGTACTTGATGAGTTTCAGCAGTTAAGCGGGCTGTACTACGGCCAGGCAGATACCACTCTGGAAGGTGCAATCCGGCACGCCGTGGAACGGGCTACACATATCTCTTATGTGTTCTGCGGCAGCCACCGGAGCCTGCTTGCTGATCTGTTTGAAAACCCGGACCGGCCGTTGTACCGGCATTGTCAGAAAATGACTTTGCACCGCATCGCCGCTGACGATTACGCCGGTTTCCTGCAGGGTGCGGCCAAGGCGCGCTGGGGCAGGGCGCTTGCTGAACCGGTTACAGGCGCCGTTCTCTCCCTCACCCACCGCCACCCCTACTACGTTAACGCGCTGTGCGCGGAGTTATGGCGGTTATCGAAGCCGCCAGGCATGGCGGAGCTTTCCGCAACCTGGCAACAGCTTGTGGCCCAGGACAGTGCCCGGGTGGCCCAGGCGGTGCGGCGTTTGAGCGCCACCCAGCGGGCCATGCTGCGCGGCATAGCGGTTCGGGATCAGGTTGCGCAGCCCACCAGCCGCGAGTTCCTGGCGTGGATCCGCCTGTCCGCATCCACCGGCAATGCGGCCAAACGCGTGCTCGAGGAGGAGGACCTGATCCGGCAGACTGACGATCAACACTGGGAGTTAGTTGATCCGATCATGAAGGAATATATTCGTGTTAATGCGTGAGGTGTTGCGGGGCAGTCCGGCTGCCTCAGCGGCTGGGAGGCTGATATAAGATGAAATCCTTAAATTTGTAGATCTGCAAATATAAGGATGATATATTCTCGCTTTAGCTAATTTAACCCATATTTCCAACTTATTAATTTTCAGGGGGACGCATGGCGCAGCAGCGATACGACGTGGCTATCCTGGGCCTGGGGCCGGTCGGCAGCCTGGCCGCCATCCTGCTGGCCAGGGCCGGCCTGGAAGTGGTTGCGGTGGAGCGGGACGAGGAGGTTTACAAGTTACCCCGGGCAGTGAATCTGGACGGCGAAATTGTACGCGCTCTGCAGCCGGTCGGGCTGGCGGAACAAGTGGATGCGCTGTTGCAGAAAGTGCGGCCGGGCGAGCGGGTGGGGTTTGCAAACTCCAAACGGGAGTTTTTGTTCGGCGCCGAAGCCGTGGCTTTGGGTGCCAACGGCTGGCAGCCGATGAACTTCTTCGACCAGCCGGAGCTGGAAGCGTTTCTGCGCGAACAGGCGCTGGCGCCGGACAACGTTACCGCGTTCATCGGCTACGAAGCGGAATCTTTCAGCCAGGATGCAGAGCAGGCCAGCCTGCGCATCAGCGGCCAGGGGCAGTCACATACGTTGCAGGCGTCCTACCTGCTGGCGTGTGACGGCGCCTCCAGTTCGGTGCGGCGCGGCCTCGGCATCGAATGGATAAATCTGGGTTACGACCACGACTGGCTGGTGGTGGACGTCATCACCAAACCGGGTCATACCCTGGAGCTGACCACCCTGCAGGTGTGTGATCCGGACCGCATCGCGACCTATGTGTGCACTAAAGACCCTTACCGGCGCTGGGAATTCAAGCTGAACCCCGGTGAAACCTGGGCAGAAATGCAGCAGCCGGAGCGCATTCAGAGTCTGTTGGACCCCTGGACCCCCAGAGGCACCTACGAAATCCGCCGCGCGGCGGTCTACCAGTTCCACGCCGCCACCGCGGCCACCTGGCGCGACCATAGAATTTTTATCGCCGGCGACGCGGCCCACCAGACGCCGCCTTTTCTCGGCCAGGGTATGAACAGCGGCATGCGCGACGTGGTTAATTTTGCCTGGAAGCTGCCCATGGTGCTGTCGGGTTTGTGTGCCCCGGGGATGCTGGACACCTATCAATCCGAGCGGGATGCCCATGCCCATGACCTGGTCGATTGGGCGGTCGCGCTGGGTCAATTAATGGAGCACACCGCCGCGGTGGAAGCTGCCCAGCGAGCCGGCGAAACGCCGCCGTCAGCGCCGGCGGCGCTGCAGGCCTCCGGCTACGGGCAGGGGCGCGATCAGCCGCCGCTGCGCCGCGGCGTGATTGTTGAACAGCAGGTGCGCGACGATGGCTTCACCGGCTATCTGTTCAGCCAGCCGCTGGTGCTTGAGCCGGATAGCGGCCGTCACGTACGCATGGATGAGCTGCTGGGCCCGGGATTTTGTGTGGTGGCCAAAACAGCGGCCGGTTTGCAGATGAGTGAAAGCAGCAGGGACATCCTGCAGGCGATCGGCGCCCGCACCCTGCAATTGGAGGGTCTGCAGAAGCAGCGCGGCCACTTCGACCGTGTGTTCGGCGCGGCGGAGACAGCCATTGTGCGGCCGGACCGTTGCATCTTCGGTTATACGGACGGTGACTACGACCTGGACGCGTTAATTGCCTTGCTGGCGGAGAAACTGCAGCTCAACGCGGCTTAGTGCTATCCGGCGGCCTGCCGCCGTGGCACAATCCTCATCCATTAAGGCTGCATAGAACAGCCGTTATATCAATTGCGCCCGCGCAGCGGGCGGCGGCAGACCGGGGCTTGTTGTAAACCGAACCATTTAAGGAGGCCCGGCCGTGACCGCTACCTATCCTATTTCCATTGTTGACGTTTTTGCCGAGCAACCGCTGTCCGGCAATCAGCTTGCTGTTGTCCATCAGGCAGCATCGTTGAGCAGCAGGCAGATGCAGGCCATTGCCCTGGAAACAAACTATTCGGAGACCACCTTTGTACTGGCGCAGGACGAAGGCAGCGCCCGGGTGCGCATTTTCACGCCGGTGCAGGAATTACCTTTTGCCGGTCACCCGACGGTAGGCACCGCCTGGGTACTCAGCGGCGGCAGCGGGCAGATCACGCTGGAACTGGGGGTGGGTCCGGTGACGGTGGAGTTCGCGGATGGCATCGGCTGGATGACGCCGCCGGAGGTGGCGTTTACCGGCTCGCTGGAGACGCAGCTGGCGGCGGATCTGGTTAACCTGGACACCGGCGATCTTTCCACCCGTCTGCCGCTGGAGCTGGCGGAGGTGGGCCCGAAGTTCCTGCTGTTGCCGGTAAAAGATCTCGCCGCTCTGCGGGCGGCGCGGCTGAACGCTGATCTGCATGCGCGGCTGGTGGCTGAAGGGCTTGACGTCCAGTGTGTATTTTTGTTTTCCGAACAACCTTATGCGGACGGTGCGGTGGCCGGCGGCGCCGCCGACTATGCCGCGCGGATGTTTTTTAACTCCGGCGGCATCCGCGAAGACCCCGCCACCGGCAGCGCCAATACTGCTTTTGCCGCCTATCTGCGCAAGCACCTCGGCTTGCTGGGAGAAGTAACGGTGGATCAGGGGGTGGAGATCGGCCGGCCGTCCCGCTTGTATCTGCGGGTACAGGACACGCTGCAGGTGGGCGGACGCGTGCAGCCCGTGATTGAGGGCACCTTGACGGTTTAGTTTCTGTGCGCGGCGTCACAACCTGACGGCAGCGAAACGCCTACAGTGGGTTATGGCTGACTCCGACCGGCGTGAAAGTGATGAAGGTTCCGAAAACCTGAAGTATTTCAGGGCCCAGGACCGTGTTGCGCGGGTGGATGACCAATACTGGTTTTCAACCCGGGAAGGGGAAGAAGGCCCGTTTGCCACCCGGACGGAAGCTGAAACGGCCCTGCGCGGTTATATCGCCAGCAAACAGTTTCAGAACAGCACCGCGGCTGAGCCGCCGGTGATTGAACGGCGCCGCGGTGACCCAACCATCTGGGACCGCCAGATCGATATCATCTAGCGCCTTGCGGCGGACACAAAAAGCCCGGCTAAAGCCGGGCTTTTTATTGAGGTGAATCGCCTCAGGCGTTCATGCGGCGGCGCAGTACCAGGCTTGCCATGCCCAGCATCAGCAGCGCCAGGGTGGAAGGCTCAGGCACGGCGGCCAAGTCCATATTAAAGTCCCAGTGCGTGCCGAAATGCCGGTAGTATTGGCTGGGTGTGCGCAGCCATGAGGAAGCGCCGAACTCAGAGGTTTTGTCGTTGGCGCCCCAACCGATCTGCAAGGCGGTGTCGGGAACGATAGTCAGCGCTACCGTGCCCAGCAGGCTGCCGCCGCTGAAAAAAGTCACGCTGCCGGTGCCGGAACCGAAATACAGCCAGTCTGCGGGATTACCGCCGCCGCCGTTTTTCACCATGCCGGTCCAGGACGCTGCGGGTACCAGGTTGTCCCACGCAAAGTTGATGACCGCGGTGATACCCGCCGGGTTTTCAGCGGTTGCGTTCAGTACCGCGGTACCCGCCGTGGTGTCCACGGTCAGGGTGGAGCCTGCCTGGTAGTCGTAGTACTGGGCGCAGGAGCCGCCCCCCAGCTCCAGCTTGTTGGTCCAAAGTCCGTGGGGTGAACCCGGACAATTCAGTTTGCCGGTACTGGACACCTCGTACACCATGGGTGCGGCCTGTACGCCGGCGAAACCCAGTACAGCGGTGCATACGGCAACTATGCCTAATAACTTTCGTAAGTTCATGTTCTATGTATCCCCCGTGATCAGTAGAACGTTTTAAGTTGAATCGATACAACTCCTATATTAAGGCGCGCTGGGGCCGGGGGATATTGGGACTATGTGCGACTATGTAAGGTGCGGTGTCGCAAAAGCACAAACCGCTTACAAATTGCTGACGTTTGGCTATTGGCGCAGATGCAGCAGGCGGCTGTGCCCTGGTGACAAGCCGTCCAAAGTCCATGAGCCGACCCGGTAGCGGATCAGCCGCAGCGCCGGGAAGCCGGCTGCGGCGCACATGCGGCGCACCTGGCGGTTGCGCCCTTGACTGATAGTTACGCTCAGCCAGGTGGTTGGAATAGTTCGGCGGCTGCGTATGGGGGGCTGTCTGGGCCAGACCTCGGGGGCGGCCATCACGTGACATTTTGCCGCACGGCAGGGTCCGTCGCGCAACAGTATGCCCTCGGCAAATACGGCCAGGTCCCCGGGCTGCGGGCAGCCTTCAACCTGCACCCAGTAGGTTTTGCTCATGTGCTGCCGGGGGTCGGTGATTTTGTTCACCAGCGCCCCCGAATCCGTTAACACCAGCAAACCTTCGCTGTCCCGGTCCAGACGGCCGGCCACGCGCAGGCTGGGGTCGCGGATAAAGTTGCTGAGGGTGGTCCGGCCCTGTTGGTCGCGGAACTGGGAGAGCACATCATAGGGCTTGTTGAACAACACCACCTGTCGGCCGGCGCCACTCATTGGCCGGATTTGAAATACCGGTGCGCCTTTTCGATGGCCGGCCACAGTTCCGTGACGTCCACCCGCAGATCAAAATTGTCTTCAAGGCGTTGCTGCAGGTCCCGCAGCGTCTCCGCCTCGGTGGTCTGTTTGCCGGTGGAGGTAATATAGGCAGCCACTTTGCCCAGCTGCACATGAATGCCTTCGGGAGTAAAGCGCTGGGCGATCAGCAGCATGCGGAACGGGGATTCTTCCGCTTCCTGCAGCCACCGGCATTTTGCCGCCAGGGCGTTTTCGTCCGCCGCTTCGTGGCGGAAGTCGAACGAAGCCACGTTGCTGAATTTGTGATTGTGGAAACGCCAGAAACCGTCCGGCAGCTTTTCCAGGCGGTAGCTCAGACCACCCTGAGTGTACTGCCCGGCGCTGATGGGCACCGGCTCGCGCAGCCCGTCACCGAGCCCCACGTCCGCCATATAGGGCTGATCCAGAATCACTTCCAGGATCAGGTGGTTGGCCAGTTGCCCGTCTCCCATGCCGGCGCGGTTAACGGCGCCGGACATGCGCATGACGTTGAAGCCAATTTCCTGCAGGGCCCAACCCAGCAGCCCGTTCATCTCGTAACACCAGCCGCCCCGGCGCGCTGTAACCAGTTTGTTAAATATGCGTTGCGGGTCCAGATCCAGCGGCTGCCGCAACTGCACGTCGAGGTTTTCGTAGGGAATGTGCAACAGGTGCTGATGGTGGATCTGCCTGAGCGTCTCCAGGGAAACATCCACGGGGCCGCTGTAGTTTATGCGTTGCAGATACGCGTGCAGATCCATGCCGGGCAGTATAGCGGCTTACATATGCTTGAACAGGTGGCGGTTCAAATATGGAAGGGTAGAACTGATTCTCGTAACCGGCGGCCGGCCAGCGCCGTTTATCTCAAGCTAGTGCGGCGCAAGACATACATTTTCTAATCCCTAAACGACTTCCGGGGTTAGTTCGTAAGGCTAGCCTCTCTGAGCTATTGTAAATATCGTGCACAACATGGTGCGTTTTAGCGTTTCCAATGCCCGCCTCACCTTCAGAATCTGTGCAGCAGAAAGCGTCACGCCCGTTGGCAAGTAAATGCAGTTGAAACCACTGCGCACAACCTAGATCAGGCACTTCGTAAGTTGATGAACCGACCTTGCCGCGCCAATCAAAACGTGGAGAAACCTGCGGCTCGAAAGCAGGAAACTCTCTTTTTACCCACCCCAGAAATGCGAGGTCATCAGAACTGCCATCGCCAACCCGTCCAATCCGCACAGGAAACCAAAATTCACCAGCCACCTTCTTCGCATGAATCATGCGAAGATTTTTCAGTGTATTCTGGTAGTTAATCTTCATCACTGCTTCGTATCGGTCTTGCCGGTGATCATTGAAGGATATTTTGAGCAGCGACGTCCGCTTGGATGCCAATAGACGATCAAAGTTAGCCTCATTGAGTGGGCTCCCATTGGAAACGTGGTTCATCCAAACGTTTGGGAACTGCCTTTCAATGTGCTGAATAAATTCAAATAGTCTCTTGTCCAAAAACGGCTCATTAACTCTTGACAGCATCATCATGGCTGGCCCGAGCGGGTTACTATCAGCCAGATCGGATATGATTTTCTCGAACAGCAATTCGCTGAGTAACTCTCCCTTTCTACCTAGCTGAGGATAGGGACAAAAATCACAGGCAGCATTGCACTTTGAGTATGTCTCTATCGAGGCCAGGAACGGATAGGTTTTCCAGCGATCTTCCTCTATGTACCTCTGCAACGCCGCCTGGTAGTCGGCCAGCACACGAGCGTAAGTGGGATCTCTTACAGCATCGCTTCGTACGGAGACTATAATGTCTTTGTTTAGGGCGTCGTCTTCTTGTTCCTGGAAAGGTTGTAATGATTCGTTGAACGGTAGTTTGGGTTTTGCTGAAAGCACAAACGCACTCAATCCTTTGCGTGTTGTACTTTAGAATACATACTATTCTCATCAAAGTCTTGGGAATATTGACGAAGCCGGTTAGTTTAAGTTGAATCCGTACCATGGCACCGCAACGCCTGGTGATTGCTTTTCCAAGGGGGGAGAAGAAAACGGGATTGGACAACTAAGCAGTGGTGGAATACTTCATCAGCATTGGCGGACTGTTAGGATTTGTTGGGGCCTTCAATAGCACCGGGTGTGTCGCTGCAGCCCGCCACCCATTCCTTTACATATGCTTGAACAGGTGGCCGTATGTGGTGCTGCTGCGCAGTACGTCGTTACTGTCCCTTAACTTCAGGGTGTAGCGGCCGCGCAGATCCCGTACCGCGCTGACAATCTGTTCCACCCGCACGATAACACCACGGTGGATGCGCCAGAACTGGGCCGGGTCCAGTTGTTCTTCCAGGTCCTTGATGCTGGTGCGCAGCAGATGTTCCGCTGTTGCGGTAATCACGCCGGTGTATTTCTGGTCGGATTTGAAGTAGATCACTTCGTCCACGGCAACCAGTTGGGTGGTGTCGCCCAGACCGGCGCGCAGCCATTGCAGATGCGGCTCGGCCGCCGGACGCAGGCTTTCCAGCAGGGACACCAGGGTGTCGTTGCCGCTGTCGGCGGCGGGGTTTGCGGCAGCCAGTTCCCGCAGGCGCTGCACGGTTTTCAGCAGGCGCGTTTCGCTGACCGGTTTCAGCAGGTAGTCTACCGCCGCGCGCTCGAAGGCCTGCACCGCAAATTCATCAAACGCGGTGACAAATACTACCTTACAGCCGGCAGGTAAGGCGCGCGCTACCTCCAGCCCGGACATGCCGGGCATGTGTATGTCGAGAAACACCACGTCCGGCTGCAGACGGCTGGCCGCAAGCACGGCGTCGCGGCCGTTGTGTACCTTGGCGGCCACCTCTAATTCCGGCCACAGCAGACTCAGCTTGGCTGCCATGTAGTCGGCCACATGGGTTTCGTCGTCGACAATCATGGCCACGGTCATAGCGTGACGCCGGTTTCGGTTTGCGGACGCGCGGCTGTTAACTGCACCGCGTGAGGTGCGTTTAGCGGAATACTCAGCCGGGCCACGGTGCCCCGGGGTGTGTTGTCAAACAGCGACAAGCTGGCGCGGTCGCCGTAAATCGCCTGCAGGCGCTCACGTACGTTACGCAGGCCGGTGCCGGAACCGCGGCTGCGGGGCTGGTCGGACACCCCCACGCCGCTGTCGCTGACGGTAACGATCAGACTGTCGTCTTCAATCCGACTGGCAACGCTGATCTCGCCGCCGCGTTCATCCGGGTCGATGCCGTGTTTAACCGCGTTTTCCACCAGCGGCTGTACCAGCATGGGCGGCAGCGGCAGGCTGCTGGTCTGCTCGCACTGTTGCACTGTGTAGCGTAAGCGGCCCTGCATGCGGATGGTCTGTATTTCCAGGTACGCTTCCGCGATTTCCAGCTCCTGGGACAGGGTGGTGGCCCCCTGGCGGGTGCGGTTGAGTGAAGCGCGCAGCAGGGTGGTCAGATTCAGCAGGGTTTGTTCAGCCTGGTCCGGGTTGCTGCGGATCAGCCCGGCGATGTTGGATAGCGTGTTAAACAGAAAGTGCGGCTCAATCTGCGCCTGCAAAAGTTTCAGCTCTGTCTCCGCCACCAGCTTCTGCTGGCGTTCACTGGCCAGTTGCGCCTGGCTGAGCTGGCTGGCGGTGTTGTGCAGGCGGGCGCGGGTGACAAACAGGGCAGTGCCGACAATGCCGAAGAAGATGCCGGCAATGAGGGTGCTGAAATCATCACCGAAGAAAAACAGCGGAGCGCCGATCACTGCCCAGCCGGCCAGCAGCAGGCCTGCGGTCAAACCGGCCGCAACTATCGGAATGGGGGCGATATAGGGGTTCATACGCGCGTTGGCCCACGGCCCCAGCAGGATAAACGCGCCGTTGATGCTCAAGCCGATGCAGATGGAAACCATCAGGTGGGTCCAGATCGTGCCGCTGCCCTCAAAAGACCAGCTCATCAGGCCAATGCCCAGGGAAAACAGGAATGTGTAACCCATGGTCGCCCAGGGCTGATGCACTTTGTAAGGGAGCGGCGCCATGGGTGTATATTAAACCGTAACAAATTTGCCGTGCAGGCCCAGCGGCAACGCATAGGGCAGCCTCGCGCTGGCGATGGGCCCGTCATCCACCGCTCGGCTGTCAAATACGTTCAGCAGGGTCTGCTGGCGCTGCCAGTCCAGGGCTGTGCCGACAATCCAACCCGCCGCTTCCGGCCTGCTGTCCGGCGCCGGCACCAACAGGTGCTCTTCGGGTAGCTGATGCTGCGGGTAAACGTATTCACGGCGCGCACCGCTGTCATAGTCGAACGTGCTCACCGCGTTCAGCCCCGGCCACTGGCCGCCTTGCCCGGAGGCTGCGCCGGCTGCGAGCTGGCGCGACATAAACACCAGTTGCCGGTTGCGCCGGCAACTGACCCGGGGATCAACCACCGGGAACTCGGATTCCATGCCGGGGCTGAACATGGGCGCTTCGCTGACCCGGCGCGCCCGGGTGTCGATGCGGTACTGGTGATGGTGGCTGCTGGCCGCCGGGGTGACTTTGCCGCGCATGATATCGGTGAAGGTATTCAGCATCACCCCGGGGTCGTCAGCACGGGCGCCGTCAAAGCGGATTACGCCGGCTTCATCCTCCCAGCCGTTACCGAAGTGGAACACCCACTGGGCCGGAAGCTCCAGCCAGTAGTGTTGAGCAAAATCGTTTTTATCCACCACCAGCACGCGGGTGGGATCCCGGGGCTGCCACTGGTGGGCGTCCAGGAACGAACCGTCGCCCCCGCTGCGGTAGTGCAGGGGCGGCAACAGCAGCACCAGGTGCTGGCGGGTAACAATCAAGTCGTGCACCATGGTTATGGGGTCTGCCGCAATGCGGCCGAGTTTAACCACCCGCCCGGCGGGGTCGATATGCCACAACACCAGCAGCCCGGCGTTGGACACATAGCCGAAGTTCCACAGGTTGCCGTCAGCCTCGACCCTGGGATGGGCGGAGAAAGGCACACCTTGCAGGCTGACACCCTCAAGACCTGCGTCCGCGTGCGGGGCAAACTCGTAAACACCCTCGGTCTGCAGATCTTGCGATTGCATCGCATACGGCGAGCCTGCTTCCCATAATGCCAGCAGTTTGTTGTGGTGGTGCAGAACGCTGATATTGGCGACGTTAACGTCGTCCGGCCCGCTGACGGCGGCCGGGTCCGGCGGTACCGAGCCGAAGGCCGGATACATGGCGCGCCCGGCCCGGGTCTCCGCCTGCAGCTTGCGGGTCTGCACCAGGCTGGCCCGGTGGCTGACGCCGCGGCCGGAAATCGTGTACATCTGCATCAGGCCGTCACCGTCGAACCAGTGGCGGTAGCGGAACGTTCCGGCCTGATGCCGGGCCGGACCGTTGCGGTACAGAGCACCGCGCAGGCCTGCCGGCCATTGACCGCTGAGCTCAGCGCGGCTGTTGAAGTTTGCGGCGCTCACCGACTGATATCCCAGCAACCACGGCTGCTGTGCCAGGGCCTGGGCAAAATCGGCGGCCCGGTTGTCCCCGGCGGGCAGCGTGCCGGCGGCGGTGTTACGGGTCATCAGGCCGCCGCCCAGCACGGCCAGAGTGCGGGCAAAATTTCTGCGGTTTAACAGCATGTTGATACGCTCCGGATGCGGGCGGTCACTTGTTTAAAGTGACTTCCTGAGTGGTGGTGCCTTGCAGAGTGAACTTCGCGTCACGCCATTTGGGCGGACCGAATTTGCCGCTGGCATTGTTGGAAAACGCCCAGGGTTCGGTGGGCACGCCGACAAAGTTGCTGTCCAGCTCACCGTTGTCGTTCTTGTCATGCATGACCCGCACCGCATACTCTCCCGCCGGCAGGTTGGCGGCGGTGAACGTCATGGTGCCGGCCCGGGCGCGTTGGGTCTGGGCGGCAATGGCCGGGGTGTCACCCTTGAACTCCGACTCCGCAGCGAGGATCTGCAGCATGATGGTGCCATCAGAGCTGCCGATATTACTGACCACAATATTCAATGTGTCGGCGGAGATCATCTGCGTGACCAGAACGGCCCACAATCCGGCCACCGTGCTTAAGGTAGTTCTCATCTTCTATACCCTCGGGTTGGCGTTACACCACACTTTAGGCCAAACGGCCGCCGACTCAAGCGCCTGCGATGAGACTGCTCATGCGGGTATAAAACGGGAACGGCGCGGCGGAAAGTGCCAGGCTGACCGACCTGGCACTAGACCTGCTGCGTATACGGGAGAGTCAGCTTACGCTGCGTTTCCTTCCGGGTGCGCGTTGCTCACCGATTACCGGGCCCCAATCTGCCATCAGCGCACGCCGTAGCTGCGTGACGTGTTCGTAGCCCAGGCGCATGGCCAGCGCCTGTTCCGCGCCGCGCAGGGTTTCCATGGCCTGGTTGATCAGCGCGGCACCGCGTTCGCTGAACACTATCCTGTTGGCGCGCTTGTCGTTGGGGTCGGGCATCTGCGTGACCAGATCGTCTTCTTCCAGATCATTTATCTGCTGCTGAATCGCCTGGCGGCTGACACCCAGTGCACGCGCAAGCTCAGCCGCGCGGGTGACGCCGTTGGAGATGTGGATCAAGATCATGGTCTGGGTGCGGGTGCGCGGCTTGTAACCGGCGCGTTGCAAACCATTTTGCAGGCTTTCGTCCATCCAGTAGTAAGCCCTGAGTAAACCGCGCATGAGCACCTCAGGCGGTTGTTCGTCTGCCGAATTGTTCTCGAAACCATTCATAATTGTCCCTATAGTCCGTGCGGGGGTTAAGCGACCTCAAGTACTGTGAAGCGCTTGGGTGCCTATTGTTGAGCAAACTGGCTTATCAGGCAAGGAGCTTGTCCACTCAAACCGTAAAACTTTGCATAAATTACAGCCAATTGGGGGGATTAAGCTTTGGATCTGTATGAAGTAATGCGCACGACATTTGCGGCGCGGGATTTTCTTGACGAACCGGTACCCGAAGAGGTGTTGTTGAGGATACTCGACAACGCCCGTTTTGCCCCCAGCGGCGGCAACCGCCAGGGTTGGAAAGTAGTGGCGGTCACCGATGCGGAGCGGCGCCGGCAGCTGGTGCCCATCATCGAACCCACCTTCCAGCGCTACATCGCCCAGGTCTTGGCCGGCGAAGCGCCGTGGAATACGGTGACCCCCAGTGCGTTAAGTGCGGAGCAGATTGCGGCCACCCCGGTGGACCAGGACATGATCGGCAAGATTACCCAGGCCCCGGTGGTGCTGCTGGTGTTTGTTGATCTCTCCGTGGTGGCTTCCTTCGACAGCGGGTTGCAGCGGGTAGGGGTGATTTCCGGCGCGTCAATTTATCCGTTTGTGTGGAATATCTTGTTAGCGGCACGCAGCGAGGGATACGGCGGCACCCTGACGACCTTTGCCGGCGGCCGGGAGCCGGAACTGAAAGCGCTGTTCAACGTCCCCGACGAATATGCCTTTGCCGCCATGATTCCGCTGGGTAAACCGGTGAAGCAACTCACCCGCTTGCGGCGTAAACAGGTACCTGAATTTGCGGTGCGTGAAACGTTTGACGGTGACGCGCTGGGGACCTCGTAATGGCGGAGAGCAAAGCGGCGGGCGGGGTGACGGCTGAGCCGCAGCCGCAGCTGGGGGACCGCTATGCCAGGTACGTGCTGTTTGTCCTCATCATCGTCTACATTTTTAATTTCATCGACCGCCAGATCATTTCCATCCTGGCGGAAGAGATCAAAGCGGATCTGGGTATCGGCGATGCGGAGATCGGATTTTTGTACGGCACCGCGTTTGCCATATTTTACGCGGTGTTTGGTATCCCGCTGGGCAAACTCGCGGACGTCTGGAACCGCAAGAGCCTGATTGCGATCGGCTTGTCGTTCTGGAGCCTGATGACGGCGCTGTCCGGCTTTGCCAAAAGTTACGGCACCCTGGCCGCCTGCCGTTTCGGCGTCGGAGTGGGCGAAGCCAGCGCCACGCCGGCGGCGTTTTCCCTGCTGTCGGATTACTTTTCCCCCAAGGTGCGCGCCACGGTGCTGGCCATCTACTCCAGCGGCATCTATCTGGGTGCGGGGATCGGCCTGTTTCTGGGCGGCGCCGTGGTTGAGGCGTGGTATGCATGGTATCCGGACCCGGCCGCCGCGCCGTTAGGGATCAAACCGTGGCAGGCGGCTTTTCTGACGGTGGGCATTCCCGGCATTCTGGTTGCCGTATGGGTGTGGACGCTGCGCGAACCGTTGCGCGGGATCAGTGAAGGCATTGTCACGCCGCCGCATCCGGCGCCGTTCAAGGCGACCCAGAACACCCTGATGAGTGTGCTGCCCGGCTTATCCCTGGTGACGCTGTATCGGGCCGGCGGCATAACCCCGGTGCTGAAGAATCTGCTCTACCTGGCGGCGGTGGCCGCAGTTTTTTTTGGCTTATACCTTATGATGCCCACCGCGCTGCAATGGATTGCACTGGGTACGGGGGTTTACATCACCGTCACCTGGGTGCAGTACCTGCACATCAACGACCCCGCCTGCTACGCCATGATGTTCAAGTCCAAGGCTTTTCTGCTGGCGTCGCTGGGTTTCCCCAGCATTGCGTTTGTGACCTACGGCCTGGGCTTCTGGTCGCCGCCGTTCATGCAGCGTGTGCACGGCGAATCCATTGCTGATGCCGGCTTGTATCTGGGCATCGGCGCCGCCCTGGGCGGCTTCATCGGCATTGTG
>JANQOA010000334.1 GCA_028279305.1 Pseudomonadales bacterium | reverse complement strand
ACGATCTCAGCGGCGGCTTCAGCGCGTCCTTAGGCGCGCTGAGCCTGGTCAGCGTGTTACTGATGCTGTTAACCGCGTGGCTGGCCCGGCTGGCGGCAGAGCCGCCTACAACAGTTCAAAAGTAACCCCGGCGTTGGCCGGCAGGCGCTGCAGCAAAGCGTCACCCATGGCGCTGGCGGGAGTCCAGAAACCGCCGCCCGCGGCAAGGTCGTCCTGGGCCAGGCATACGGCGCTCTCGCTGAGCATTTTTGCGGTTGAACCGTAGCCGGGGTCGCGGTCACCCTTAACGCTCGCGCGCATGTCCTTAGCACTGTCGTCGGGGTGTTTGGCGACCAGTTCAATCTCGAAAAAGCCGTTCTCAATCTCTTCGCGGCTTGGCCCTTCACCGGGTTTCGGCAGAAAGTTCTGCATCAGTTTGCGCGCCGGTTCCAGCGCCGCCATGCTGTTCATCATTGAAGAGCCCATGCCCAGCGCCGCGGCACCCATCAGGCCGGTAACGCCGTCCCGGGTCAGGGTGCCTTCGTTGTAGCGGAAATCCGCGCCGTACGCCAGGTTCAGCAGTTCGTTGCTGCGCCGCACCACCCGGGTGTTGATGGCGGCCATAACAAACGGCCCCACCCAGGACTTAAAATCCGCATCGTAGTAGTGGTGATTGTGGTCCGGCCCGTCCAGGCCGCGGTGCTGCTGGTTCAAGGCGTAGGGGTCAGCGATGGTACGGGTGATGGAGGGATCTTTTTTGGCCGCTTCCATCATCGCCATCATGCTGTCGATGGTGCCGCCGCTGAAGCCCCCCTTAAACGCCTTGGCCCGGTACTTTATTTCCCGCGCCGGAACGCCGTGGGTGTTGCGCATGTGCTGCTGCAGGAAATACACACCCAGGTCCGAAGGGATGCTGTCAAAGCCGCAGGTGTGCACAATGCGCGCGCCGCTTTCCCGGGCGCGCTGCTGGTGGGCGTTGATCATCTTGTGCATCCAATGCACCTCGCCGGTGAGGTCGCAGTAGTGTGTGCCGTGTTCCGCACAGGCCGCCACCAGTTCAGAACCATAGCGGGCATACGGCCCCACGGTGGTCAGCACAACCCGGGTTTTCTGCACCAGGGCGGCGATGGCGTTGGTGTCGTGGGCGTCCGCCTCCAGTACCGGGACGTCAGCGCCGCAGGCGTCGCGCACGGCATTCAGCTTCGCCGCGTTGCGCCCGGCAAGGGCCCAGGTGAGGTTGCCGCCGCCGTAGTTGGCGGCCATGTATTCAGCCACCAGCTTCCCGGTGAAGCCGGTGGCGCCCCAGATAATGATGTCGTATTCCCGTTGCATGGATGATCCGCGGATTAAGATTTGAACAGGATTCTAGCACCGGCCTGTGAAATTCAGGTGCGCAAATTTGCCGATGCTGCACGGGACACACACATGCACGCGGGACACATTGCACGGGACACACACCTGCAGGACGCTGCGCGGGACACACGCTTGTTGTTGCGGACGGTCTCCCCGGGTGCGGTCAGGCCTCCAGCCGTGCCAGGGCGGCGTCGATGGTGCGGCTGACCGCGGTACAGTTGCGGATCATTTCGATTTTCGGCCAGGTGGCGCGCTCGCCGTCTTCAATAAGCTGCCGAGTTTCCTTACTGGATAGGCGCGCAATCAATTTGGCCGGGTTGAACCAGCGCTGGCGCGGCAGGACATTGATGTCTGCCGTGTATTCCTGGGTGATGAGGCCAAACCAGGTACGGGTGAGAATGTTGATGGGATAGACATTGCGCACCAGATTCATGGCAAAAGGATAAATGGCTTTTGACATATCTCTGGCGGCAGCTTGGTATACACCGGCAATTTGCGATAACGCATTGGTCTGGGTGGGATCCTGCAGCATCCATAACACCGCGGGATTCGCCTGGCTGCTGATAAAATGGTTTACCCCATACAGGCGCATCAGGCGCCGTGCCGGTAAATCGTCGCTGACGGACCCGTCCACCCATTTTCTGGATGCGATGTAAGGTTTGCGCTCTCCCTGGGCGTTTTTTGCCGCCAGTGTCACCGCCGGGAAAATACCCGGAATTGCGCAGGAGGCCATGACCGCTTCACGTATACAGGCGTTCGGAGACGTCACCGCGTTAAGCAGCCTGGAGCGTTGGTTGATGGCGGTTGGCGCTACGGAAATGTTGATGTAGTGGCCGGTCTTGTGCAAAGCCTCTTCAAAAGTCAGGTCCGGAATCAGCCTCTCCAGCAGATCCACCAGATCTTTCCTGCGCATTTGTGAACCCGCCGCCTGGTCGTCGTTCTGGGTGGTCAAAGCGACCAGCGTTTCTTCGTTCAGCATGGCCAGCAGATCTTCACGCGGGTGTGTCCCAACCACCGCAGCCACCAGCGAGCCGGCGCTGGAACCGCTTATAATTGGGGGCAACAGGTCCTGTTCCGCCAGCGCCTTAATCACCCCGATATGGAATGGCCCCAAGGACCCCGCACCGCTGAGCATCAGTGCCGAGCGGCCAAAGCAGCTGGCGGAACGGCGGAAAAATTCTATTTTTTCATGCTTGCTGATTTCACTCTTTTTCGCGTTTGCAAGCAGTTCCAGAGAGGCGACCATTTCACTGATGTAGTCGCTGATGAGTTGTTTGGTACCGGATTTTGCGCGCGAATAAAGCGCGGGTGAGCCCATGCCGGCCATATTGCCGTGAAAGCCCTCGTGCATATAGAACAGCAGCGCCTTGATGTCTCCCGAAAGCCGAATGCCTTTGAGTTCGTCGTAACGCCTGCGGATAACACGATAGTCATAGAGGGTGCTGGCGTCACGGCCGCGCCACAGGTCCGCGCCGGTGCGGCTGTCTTCGTTGATCGCTTGGGCGTACCAATCATTGTAGGTATTTATGTATTTAGCGTTGGAGGCCACGGGAGATCCTATGTTGTTCAGGGGCTGCTTTTTGCTCTTCTTTTTCCGGTTCTGTGTCGCGGTAACTCGCCGCGGTTACTGTTAAAGGTAGCGGAAAATATCGGTTTAAGAGTATCGAAATTGTGAGTAAATCCCAATTCGATATTGCTCTGTTTCTTGTCTTTCCCAGCCTGGTTTTATCTTGCTTCGCCCGCCTGTTGCGCGGCCTGTTGCCGGCGCAGGGTAATCTCATGCATTTCCTGCAGATCCAGGCCGCCGTCTCCGTTGCGGTCCACCGCCTTGAAACCCTGCACAAGCCTTTTTTTCAGCTCCCGCGGTAATTCCCGCCAGCTCAGCCTGCCGTCCAGGTCGGCGTCCAGAAATCCGACAAACTGCGCGGTGCGGGCCAGCAGGCGGTCGTGGGTGGGTGCACTGGTGGATTCGTTAACCACCGTATAACTGAATGCGCCGTACAGCATTTCATCCCAGCTCTGCAGCCCCCAGGGTACTTCCCGGGTGGGATCCGGATTGCGCGGGTGGTCTGCAGAATTGTCGTAGAACGTGGTATGAACCAGGCGACTGCCGGCGCTTACGTGCTGGGGTTGTGCAAACTGGTAGGTGCGCTGCCAGTTAAAATCATAGTTGGGCACGGACAATAGCAGTTTTTTGCTGCCGTCCGGCTGCCACAACTCAAATTTGGAAGCCACGCCGCGGTAGTGGGCGTGGGGTACGAGGTTATGCAGCAACGCATCCTCAGGAAACTCGTAGTATGCGGTTTCCTCATGCCGGGATGTACGCGGCGGGATTCGGATGGTGGGGTCTATGACTACCCCCTGACGAAAATAGTTGGCTGGTGTGTCCTTGTGAAAGTAAAGGCCGATGCGGCTGCGGTCGACAGTTTCCCGGCCTACCGGAGTGTAGTGCAGCTGGAACAAGAACTCTCCGCCGGGTGCGATATAGACACCGGTGCCCGGAGGAAACTCATGGGATTCGTTGCCGGGTGCATAACCGATCAGGTAGTTATCGAACACTCCGCTGTCGCGGCGCAATTGGGTGGCGTCTGCGTCGATGGTGCCGGCCAGAATGTGGTGCACCACTTCACGGTCGCCGGGCACCACAGTAGCGGCCCGCACCCAGACACCCGTGTCCAGGGGATTGGCCACGGTTGGAAACTGATAGTTGACAACACCGCTGGCCGGTACCGTATACGGAGGAATGTCCAGAACCAGATCGGGAGGGCCCAGCGGCCATTCCGCCGCTGCCGGAATGGCAGCGGCTAAGGGGTCCTCGCCGGGGCCGCGCGGCGCGCCGGCTTCTATCCAGCGTACCAGCATGCCGGTTTGGGCCGCGGATAGGGAACTGTCATTTTTCCATCGGCCGATGTTGGGATCCGCATGCCAGGGCGGCATACGTTTGGTGCGCACCACCTCGCGTATCATGGGTGCAAAACCCTTCACCATGTTGTAATCGGACATCGCCCAGGGGCCCAGCCCGCCGTCACGATGGCAGACTGTGCATTTTTCCTGCAGCAGCGGTGCGATATCCCTGCTGTAGCTGATTTGCCGGTTGTTGCTGGGGTCGGGAAAGCTGACCTCACAGCCGCGGCCGGCAGCAGGGGTGTGGACCGGCGGCGGTGTAGACAGCATGCCCGCCAGCACCGGTGCCACGGTGTTGATGTGGCCGCGGTGTTCCGCTTCCCAAGTCTCAGGGTTGATAATCAATGCCTCGCCGCTGTGCGCGAACCCCAGACCCTCACCCACAATCTGGCTGCGGTCATCCAGAATCGGAGCGCGGATCTCCAGCGCGGCGGCGCTGGCGGCCAGTTCGGTGCGCTGCTGACCTGCAGAGCTGCTGAGGAGGTAAAAGCGCACCCCGGCTTCCTGGTACCGCGCCTGCAGCCTGGCAAACTGCGCAACCTCGGCGGTGCTGTGTGTGCACTGGGTATCGTGCAACATGATTACCACTGCGGGGGCCTGCCGGTGGTAATACAGTTCATGGGCGGTGCCCTGGTGATCCAGCAGGACAAAATTGTCGACGGAAACAGCAAATGCCGGAGTTGCCGCTGCCCATAGCGTTAACCATATCATTCGGATAATTTGTCGTTGCATTTAGAACTGCTCCCAAGTTGCATTTGGAACTGCTCCCAAATGGTGCGGGCGTGCCGGTTGTGATTCAGCAAACTAGCATATGTACATGGGGGTTGGCACGTGTGGGTGGGGCGTGCAGGTGTGTGTCCTTTACAGCTCCGCGTGCGCGGCAACCTGCCAGGCGTGTGTCCCTTGCAGGTACTACCTGCAGGTGTGTGTCCCTTGCAGGGTACTTACAGAGGCAGTGATCAGTGGCCGTCAAGGAAGGTGAAGATCTGGTCCCATGCCTGTTGGTATTGATGGTCGGAAAAGCCGCCGTGATTGCCGCGCAAGATCACCAGTTCGTTCGGCGTATTAAGGCTGGAATGAAAGGATTCACCCTGGTCAAACGGCACCACCGAGTCTTCGGTGCCGTGAACCGAGACTATTGGCGGTGCGTTGTCAGAGATCAGATACATCGGGGAATAGGCGTCGGACACTTCAACAATGGCGGCTGCGCTGCCTGCCCACGCGCGTGCGTAGTTACTTTGCGGGCGTGTGTCCTGCAAAAATTCATCCAGCAGCTCAATATCGGTGATGCCGAACCAGTTAACCGCGGCACGGGGTGGAAAAGCCGCCTTGCAGGGATGTTCACCCTGGGTGTTCAGGAGCGCGACCACCAATGCCAGGTGCCCCCCGGAACTTGCGCCGCCAACCACAATCCGGCGCGGATCATGGCCGCGCTCTTCGGTGTGCTGCACAACGTAGCGAAACGCGCACAAGGCATCGTCAACAGCCTGGGGCGCGGTTTCCGGCCCCTGCCGGTAGTTGATGGAATAGACATTCCAGCCCCGCTGCAGGAACGGCATGATGCGGGATAGATCACGGGCTTTGTCACCCTCCAGCCACCCGCCGCCATGGATCCACATCAGGGTTGGGCGCGCTTGTGCGTCCGCCACGAAATAATCCGGCTCACCGACCCGCTGACCCTGCAGGTGTGTGTCCAGTGTTTGCCGTTCGTGGTCGCCATAAGCGAGGTCCACTTCAGTGACAATGTGGTGCGCCCACTGGGGTATGGGGTTTTCAGCCGCCTGCAGTGCGGATGTGCCGGCCAGACAGATGGGCGCCATTAGCAAAACTATACGGATCATGATGAAGGCGTTCCGGACTTGATTTGATGCATCAGCAGGGTGCCGCCGATAACGGCAACCGGTGCCACCAGAAAATTGAGCAGCGGGATCGACATGCAGACCGTGACACAGGCGCCAAAACCCAACGCCGCCCCGCGCTGCGTGCGCAGCTGCTGCAGCGTGGTGGTGAAGCTCTCGCCCCGGTTTTCCGTACTGTAGTCGCAAAACTGTACCGCCATCATCCAGGCGCCAAAGATCAGCCATAGAATGGGTGCGACGGTGTTGAGTACGGGTATGAGACTGAAGAGCAGCAGGCCCAGCAGGCGCGGCAGGTGGTACCGCAGCTTGCGCAGTTCCCGCGCTAGCGCCGGTAGAATCTGTTGCCACCAGGGTGTGTTCTGATAGTCGTGGGTGCTGCCGGGCTGTTCCTGTTCGCCGGTGTACGCGGCCAGATCGCCGAGAAACGGGGAGCCGATGATGACAGCCAGCAGACCAAAGCTCCAGGCGCCGACCAGCACGCCCAGCAGGTACAGCAGCGGCGCCAGGATAACATTCAGGAAGTCCAGCCACGACGGCAGGGTGTTCTGCACGTAGGCGGCAAACTGATTGATGTAGCCGAAGCCGAAATACAAGCCGAGGCTGATGATGGTCAGACTGACCAGGGCCGGACCGAGGATAAATGGACGGGCGTCAGCCCGGCCGGCGCGTTGCAGGCCGGCAACAAAGCAGCTCAGCCCGGCGGCCGGGCTCATACTTTCGCCACCACCTCGTCGACGCTGGCCGCCAGGGTGGACACAACCTGGTCGGTCTCGCTTTCCGTGATGATCAGCGGCGGGCCCATGCAGACAATGTCGCGCACTTCGCCGGTGCCGCCGCCGTAGTAGAACACCCCCTTATTCAAGCCGGTGGCAACGATGCGGCCGGAGACCTGCGAAGCACGCGGGAATTTTTCCAGGCTTTCGCGATTGGCCACCACCTCAATCGCGGCAAACAGACCCCGTCCACGCACCTCAGCCACGTGCGGATGATCAGCAAACGTATCCTGCAGCTGCTTATGCAGATAAGCCCCCAGAGTCGCGGAACGCTCAACCAGCGACTCTTCGACCATGATGGACAATACTTCAGCGGCTGCTGCGCAGGCGGCCGGGTGCGCGCCGAAGGTATTAAACATGACTTGAAAGCCGGCTTGTTCGATAGCCTGTCCGATCTCTTCCCGGGCAAATACGCCGCCTAACGGTGCGTATCCGCCAGCCATGCCTTTACCGCTGATCATGATATCCGGGTTCAATTGCCAGTGCTCGTGGGCGAAAGCAGAGCCGGTCCTGCCGAACCCGGTCATTACTTCGTCCATGATCAGCAGGATGCCGTTTTCTTTACACAACGCTGCCGCTGCCGGCCAGTAGTCCTCAGGCGGCACAATAGCGCCGCCGGAAGAGCCGATGATCGGCTCGGCGAGAAAGGCGGCAATGTTCTCCGCCCCTTCACTGGCAATAATGTCAGCCAACAGATCAACATAATACTGGCCGCTGTTTTCGTGAAAACTGCCCAGGGGGCAACGCAGCGGGTAGGGGCTGGCTACCTCGGGGAACTTCGGCAGGGCGTGCTGCAGCCCTTCTTTACGGCCGGGGTGGCCGCTGATAGACGCGGTTGCCAGGGTGGTGCCGTGATAGCCGATGGAGCGCCCGATGATCTTGCTGCGCTGGGTCTGGCCGATGGCCTGCTGGTAGTGCAGCGCAATTTTCATCGCCGCTTCGTTGGCTTCCGTGCCGCCGGACGTGCAATGCACGCGGCTCAGCGTTTCCGGCAGCCAGTGTGTGCCCAGTACGTCCAGCATCGCCTGCCGGCTGGGGGTCAGCCAGGGCGGGACCACGTACGTATAGTTGCGGGTCGCATCCGCCACCGCCTGCGCCACCCGCTCGCGGCCGTGTCCAACGTTCACCACGATTGCACCGCCGGCGGCATCAATAATCTGCCGCTCGTCGTCTGTAAAGAGACACACACCTGCAGCCCGCTCAATACGAATGTTCCGGCCCGGTAAAAAAGGCCAACCCAGTTTTTGCATGATCAGGCCCCCGGGGACTGTGAATGGCTCAGGTACTTGTCCAAGGTTCGATGCAGGTTACGGATGCGCGCCTCCTGGTAATTACCCAGAGTTTGACCTGTTTTCACCGCAGCTTTGATCCCGGCCCGCTGGCGGTGAAAGTTCTCTGTGTCCTGATCCAGCACGTAGGCCAGGCCCGTCGCGGCAAACTCGCTGACCGCGGTGTAAGAATCTTCAATGCCGAGGTTGATGACTTCAGCAGGGGGTGGTACCTGGCCTGCCGCGGGTTTGGGTTTGAGCATGAGGATTTCATGCACGCAGTGGTCAACGTCCACCGGGCGGAAACGGTAGATCAGAGGAATGCTGATACCCGGAAAGAAGCAGGCGTTCGGAAACAGGTAATACTCGATGGAGTCCAGCATTTCGGAGTTGCTGTACCCGCTCAGGTCAACACCCATCTGCGCCCCCAGGGCGGAGCGTTGAAGGTCAGCATGCTGTTGGCGGGCGCCGGCGCCTTCGGGTAAATCTTCCGCGGCATGTCCCAGGGCGGCAAACAACTCAGGCTGCGTCAGCGGTTTGGGCAGGTGCGGGCTCGGGTACCCTACCGTGTGCACAAAACGCGACACATTATCGCCAAAAATATCGTATTGGGCGTTGGCGTCGCCGGCGGTACGCAGCCCTTCGGGATGTGTTGCCATCACGTGGTAAGCCTCGAGGAATGCCTCCAGGCACATTTTCCAGTTACCGGGCAACAGCTTGTGCATGTGCAGCGCCACGTAGCGGTCCTGCAACGGCCAGTGGGCGAAGTGCCGGGGCAATACCTCCAGGTAATCCTGCAGCGGCCCGGCCTGCGGGTCGAAATTCACGAACACAAACCCTCCCCAGGTGCCGACGGGAATCCCGGTGAGGTTGAAGTTATCTTCCTTGATGTGAGGGAAATCCCAGCGGCAGGGGATCTCTCTTAAGCTGCCGTCCAGGTGCCAGCTCATGCCGTGGAAAGGGCAGCGTATAAATTGCTTGCCGCGGCCCTGTTCACCGGCGTTGCAGAATTGCATGCCGCGGTGGGGACACGAGTTGATATAGGCGCACAGCTTGCCGTCCGAGTCGCGAATAATCAGGGCAGAGTAGGGACCCACGTCGTAAGTGTAGTAGTCGCCCGGGTTAGGCACGTGCTCCTCCCGGCAAGCCCATTGCCAGGTGCGCGACCACATGTGGTCAATTTCCTGTTGATACATCTCCTGCGAGGTATAACGGCTGAATGGGATGTCTTCGTCACCCAGAAAAGTGTAAGCCTCCTCCACCAGGGCGTCGGGCGCATTGTCACCGTCTGCCAGGATAATCTCGCGTGTGCTGGGGCCGGGGCATCGGGCCTCACCCGGCGTATCGTGTTTGCTCAATGCTCCGGTTCTCTCTCTTGACCAACTATGTAGTAAATCGACCGCAATCCCACTGACTTTAAAGGAAACGTGCGGGCGAGGGAAAGAGGGCTGTGCGCAGGACACACACCTGCACATCCCTGATATATTTTGTGAAGCCAAACTGAGAGTAATGTCTGTGCCAAAATTGGTTGCGCTTATATCCAAACAACGACATTTGAGCCGAGAAGAATTCCGTTCCTACTATGAAGCTCACCATGCACCATTGGTTCGCAGGTTGTTGCCCATGATCGGCGCGTACACCCGAACGTATTTGCCTGATCAGCCGGAGGTGCCAGGTGATCAGGGGTTGGCAAATTTTGATGTACTGACCCAGCTATGGTTCAGCAGCGAGGATGATCTGGCAGCCTTTTGGGCTCGTATCCGGCAGCCTGAGGTGAGCCGTGCAATACGGGAGGATGAGGCCAATTTTCTGATCAGTTCCCGAACCCAGATGTATAGTGTGACCGAAGAGGGTGCGGATTAGCGGCCTTGCCAATCAGGTGTTCGTTTTTCAGCAAACGCGCGTGGACCCTCCAACGCATCTGCGCTATCGGCCCGCGCCTCCTCAGCGGGGTAACGTGCTTGAAAGGCATCCCGTAGGTTGGTGTCGAGGCCGCGCATGGCGGCTTCTTTTGTTGCTCTCACCGCCAATGGGGCGCAGCGCAGGATATCTTCTACCCATCCCGAAACGCACTCGTCGAGCTGTTCGGCAGGCACCACCTCGTTGACCAACCCCAACTCATAAGCTCTGGCGGCGCTCATATGACGGCCGGTCAGCAGGTAACCCATGGCAACTTTCAGACCAATTTGACGGGGGAGGCGATGCACACCCACCCCGCCGGCAATCAAACCGCGGCGGGGTTCTGGAAGGCCCAATTCTGCATGGTCGGCAGCGACGATAATGTCACAGGCCAAGGCCAGTTCCAGGCCGCCGCCCAATGCAAATCCATTGACTTTGGCAATGACCGGCTTAGAGAAATCCCAGCGCTGATTCAACGGTAAAGTATCTGATGTGAGCTTCGCCCATTCAGCTTTCTGCTCGGCGTTGGCCGCCCGTTCCAGGGCCCGGTGCTTGAGATCAGCTCCGGCACAAAAGGCTCGCTGGCCGGCGCCGGTGACCACCGCCAGCCAGATGTCGCTGCGGTTTTCCACTTCATCGAAATGCTGTGAGAGGGCCCAGCGGAGTTCGGGATTCAGAGCATTCATAGCTTCCGGCCGGTTCAATGTGATGTATGCCACATGACCCTGCACTTCAAACTGCGTTACCGCCATAACCGCGTGCCTAAAAGAATATCACGATAGACCAGATCGACATGACAACGGTAAGCAGGGCGGTAGCGCCTGCGCCGATGCCGCGCAACGGTGTGGTTACGGTATCGGCCTTAAGGCCGACCGCGTGACATATCCTGGCAATCAGTAATACCGCGCCGAAGATATGGATAGTAAGCGCGGACAAGCCGTTCATCTCCAGCAGCCCCATTAAGATCAACGCCAGAGGAACGTATTCGGTAAAGTTGCCGTGGCGGCGCATGGCAAGAAGCAGATCCGGGTTACCTCCGTCGCCAACCGAGATACCCGTCTTACCCCTTTGGCTACCGGCTGGGAATGACACTGCGATTGACATTAAGCCCAGTAGCCCGGCCCACAAAAGCGTGACGGTAGGCATGATTCTCCCCCTCTTAGAATTCATATTAAGTGCCCCGCCTAAAATACTGCCTGGTGGGGGATTATTGTCAAGACTGCGAAAGGGTGTAAGGGAGGCAGTAAGGGACGCACACTTGCAGATAAGGAGGTAAGGGACACACGCTTGCAAATTCGTAAACGGCACAGACTGGCAAACAAGCCCCGCCTGCTTCTCGGTCAAGTGTGTGTCCCTGACAAATGGCGTTCCGAACAGATTGCGTCAAGCTGCGCGGGCGATCTGCAGCGCCGGACGGCTTTGCAGATTCTGCCAATATGGAAGCAGGTTTTGAGGGATCTGATCCGGAATGAGCATTTCCGCGAGCATGATGGAGTAGCCCAGCATGATATCCGCGGCAGTGAATGTATCACCCAGGATAAAGCGTTTACCTTGGACATGATCTGCAACCGCCTGTAAACAGTCCACGGCGCGCGCCGCCATCTCCTCAACCACGGGCACAATTTTCTGCTCGTCTGGAAACGCTCTCCCGTGATTTACAATTTCACCAAGCGGTCGGGCCAGCGTCGCTTCCGCAAACCAAAACCACTGCAGGTACAAACCATAGTCTGCTGCACTGCGGTCAGGTTGAAGGGTATTAGGAGTGTTGCGGTCCAACAGATACTGAACCATCGCGCCGGATTCGAAAAGTGTGCCATTTGCGTCGCTCATGACTGGCACTTTGCCGACAGGGTTAAGTGCGCGCCATTCCGGGGAACGGCGGTATGCCGGCGAAAAATCGATCTTCTCAACCTGGTACTCGACGCCCAGCTCTTCACACAGCCAGATGACCCGGGTACCTCGTGTTCCCGTGACGTGGTAGATTCTCAGCATCACTTATTCCTCAGAGTAGATGGGGGGACTATGCCGCGCAGGACGCAGGCAGACAACAAGACGCGCCCGCATAAAGCGGATGTGTCAGCCTTTCTGGGTTCAGTCGAACACCCGGGACGGCGTGAGGATGCGCAGCAGTTGCTCGAGTTGATGGCGGAGGTCACGGGCATGCAACCTGTCATGTGGGGACCATCGATTGTTGGATTCGGTAAGTACCACTACGTGTATGAAAGCGGACGGGAAGGAGACAGTTTCCTGGTGGGCTTTTCGCCCCGAAAAGCCAATCTGGTGGTCTATATTATGCCGGGGTTTACTGAATACGCAGATTTGCTGTCTGATCTGGGCAAGTACCGCACCGGTAAGTCCTGTCTCTACCTGGGCCGCTTGCACTCCGTGAACTTGCAGGTTTTGCGGACACTGGTGCGCAAGTCCGTGTCTCAAATGCAACGGAAATACAGCGAGGTGCAGGCTGATCCCTGAAAACCGGGCAGCAACTCCAGCGCTTGGCGACCAATCCCGCGACGAGTACACCCAACCCGCGGGCCGGGTCGAAAACCCACCGGAAAATCTGCTCCAGGCGCTGAAGTACCTGGGGCCCAGCGTCATTATCTCCGCAACTATTGTCGGCTCAGGTGAAATAATTCTCACGGCGGGGCTGGGTGCTGCGGTTGGATACAGCATGCTCTGGTGGGTGCTATTGTCGTGTTGGAGTAAGTCCATACTGCAAGCGGAGCTTGCCCGTTACGTGGTGTTGTCGGGGGACACCTACCTGCGTGCGTTGAACCGGACACCGGGCCGCATCCCGGGCCCCAGAGGCCGGTTTTCGTGGCCGCTGCTGCTCGGTCTGATCGCCTTTGTACCTGGCCTAACGGGGCTAGGGGGGATCATTGGCGGCGCCGGGCAAGCGCTGGTGCTGCTTTTTCCAGGCCTAACGCCGGTAACCGCAGTGGCCATCCTGGCATTGTCCACCGCCGTGCTGCTGGGTAGCGGCGGCTATCGGCGGCTGGAAAAACTGATGCTGCTGTTCGTGTTTACTTTTACCTGCTTGACGTTGATCAGCGCGGGCTTAATGCAGGGCACGGAGTACGCGACCCGATGGGAAGATGTTAAATCAGCATTCGACTTTGAATTCTCCAC
The DNA here is from genome assembly GCA_028279305.1 of Pseudomonadales bacterium. Lineage (GTDB taxonomy): Bacteria > Pseudomonadota > Gammaproteobacteria > Pseudomonadales > Azotimanducaceae > UBA4421. The sequence goes on along the minus strand of JANQOA010000334.1, from coordinate 32,449 downwards.
GGAGTTTGCGGTGCTGGCACTCGCTGCTTACGGGTACACGGGCGTCAATTCAGGGGAAATATCCTCCTACAGTTACTGGTGCATTGAAAAAGGCTATCCGGCACGGATCGGGGCTTTTGACGGCTCGGCGGCCTGGTATGCCCGCGCGCGCGGTTGGTTGAGGGTTTTGCGTACTGATGTCTGGATTACGCTGGTTATTCTTACGCTGGCCACCGTGCCTTTTTACCTGCTGGGTGCCGGTATCCTGCACGCCACGGGGCAACAACCCAGCGGTAACGAAACCATTGTTGCACTGAGCAATATGTTTACCCTGACCCTGGGCGAGTGGTCGATCTGGATATTTGCAGTTGGCGCATTCAGCATTTTGTTTTCAAGCACTCTGGCCGGCGTGGCGGCGGGCGGGCGCTACATACCCGATTATCTGATGGAACTCGGATTTCTGTCCCGCAGCCGCCTGGATGTCCGTTATGCCGTAATCAAGTGGTACGGCCTGGTGGTCCCGTTCCTGGGTTTGTTGTTATACGCAGGCTTTCAACGGCCGGTATTGATGGTGACGGTCGCAGGCTCATTTGCCGCCATCATGCTGCCCGTCCAATCGGGCTTAACCCTTTATCTGCAAGCCAAACGGTTGCCTAAAGAGGTGCAGCCAGGGCGGTTGGCCCGCACTTTTTTACAGGTGACCTTTCTGTTTCAACTGGGCATGGCGGCTGCGGTTATTTACTTTGTGTTGTTGTAGTTTGACTGTACAATCCGCGCCCCGCAGTTAGGCAATAGCATGACCAAAAACCTCCGCTTCTACCGCATTCAAAGCGAGTGGCCGGTTGCAGAAGACGATCTATCCGAACAGCTTTCCCGCGTTGCGTTTACACCGTGCGGCACGCTCAGTGAACACAGTTACGGATTTGAACCACCGGTGGAGGATGCGGGAGGGTTACTGTGCCGGCGTCTGGCGGGGGCGGATCTGTTGCAACTGCGCATTCAGAGCCGCGTGATGCCGCTGGCAGCAGTCAAGGAAGCACTTGTGGAGCGGCAGGCCCAGTTCAGTCAGCGTACCGGTAGAGACCCGTCGCGCAAAGAAACCCGTGAGCTCAAGGATGAGGTGTATGCGGAGTTGTTACCGAGAGCGCTGCTGAAATCGGAACGCGTGCGGGCGTTTTACGTGGCGTCCGAATCCATATTGGCGATTGGCACGCCGTCTGCGAATACCGCGGAACGCGTGCTGGAGAAACTGCGTGAAGCTCTCGGTACCCTGCAGGCTGTGCCGCTTGCGTTCAAACAGCCCGCCACAGCACTCTTGACCAGAGTGTTCCTCGGGGAAGGGCCGGATAAATTTGCTCTGGGCAGGGAATGCCGCATGCGCGATGAGAGCGACCCCGCGGCTTCCGTGAATTGGCTGGATATGGATCTGGCCAGCAAAAAAGTGCGGGCTCATGTAAAAGACGGGTTATCCATTGATCGCTTGGGGATTCGCTTTGACGCTGTTCTGGGGTGTTCAATCGACCAGGACCTCGTTTTGCGCAAACTTCGCTTTGAGGGATTGGACAGCCCTGACGACGCAGAAGATGAGGACCCTCTGGCACAACACGATGCCGAGTTCACCCTGCTCAGTGGTTTGGTCACACGCTTGTTATTGGACTTGAAACGGCAGTTGGGTGGTTTTGCTGTTTAAGCGTGAAGTGTGTGTCACGGTTGCTAAGTGTGTGTCACCGATGTTCGACCGTTGTTCGTCTCTCCTTGGTTGTCAGTCGATTGCCTCGATGCGGGCGGGTACGGACTTGTGCCAGGGGGTTCCAACGTATTCGTCTGCGAATTCGGACCAAGTAAGTTCGTTTGGCGAGACCCCCGTCTGGCGCATCGCACCTGTCTGATCCGGGTAATCGAGACCCATGCCGTTAGGCAATGAGACATGCCCACGTCCCATGCGCTGATTCAGAGCCACGATAACTTCCATACTTCCTCTGCGCGTGGACACACGCGCTGAGGAGCCCTCACCCAGGTTGAGGCGGGCTGCGTCGTCCGGGTTGATATAGAGTGCACCCTGCATGTCTTTTTTCCGCCAGGCGGGATTTCGAATGATTGTGTTTGCGGTAAAACTTCGGCGTTCACCTGCCGAAAGTACAAACGGATATTGATCGTCGGTTTCTTTTGGCTCCTGCGCGTTAAGGGTTGCGATATCACCCAACAGATCGGTAAGTGATAGATTCACCTGTCCTTCGGGCGCTCGTGACCAGATGTCTGACCAGTCTTCACTACTTGTGATGACCCCACTTGGAGAACTGATAATTTTGTCGAACAAATTGTCTCCCAGGTCCATGCCGTCGCCGGAGATTCCCGCCGCTTCCAGTGACACACGGTTGCCGGCAGCATGCTGATGGCAGACCGCCCACAGCGCAGCCGCATTCTGCATACCCTCCGGCAGGGCCCTCCCCAAAGTTCGGTACAAGAGCCCGGGGGCTATTGCCATCAGAGATGGATCCTCAGCGAGTTTTGCAAAAACCAGGTCGCGGAAGGCGGTTCGACCCTCTTGCGCCAGCACGCCGTAGAGCTCTTCTTCTAATCCTTCTGGAACAACGCCCAGTGCAGTGGACACACGCATGTGGATTTCTGCTTCATCCAACGGCCCTTCGGGTGCCGCGAAAATCGGTTTGCGCACGTGAAAGTAGTTGTTTGGGAACTCGAAGTTGAAAAAAGTGGCTTCAGCTTTCTCATACTGTGTGGTGGCGGGAAGTACATAGTCTGCCTCGCGTGCGGTTTCCGTCATGGCAACATCAATTACAACACTGAGTTCCAGGGCCCGCATCGCCTCCCGCCAGCGCGGACTTTCTGGCAGTGAATGCACTGGATTGCCGGATTCTATAATCATGGCCCGGAAGTGATCCGGATGATTGCTGGTCACCTCCGCCGGGATAACGTTGCAGGGTACCAATCCAGCAATGATTCTGGACTTGGTGACAGGGCTGAACCCTTCAGCTTTGCCTGCGCCGATATTACCTAGTCCGTTCGATGTGTAATGGGTGCCGGGTTTTGCAAAGTTCCCCCCCAGCATCCAAAGAAGCCTTTGCAGATAACTCACAAGGGTTGAATGGCGGTTCATCTGTACGCCTAAGTCTTCAAAGCAGGCGACGCTTTCCGCTTTGGCGATGATGCGAGCGGTGGAGCGGATGCGCGCTTCGTCGATTCCGGATTTGGACGCACAATCACTGATGTCTAGGCTTTGAAAGACGTCCTTTACTTCTTCGATCCCGCGCGCATGCTGTTGCAGCCAAGCTTCGTCGCTGAGTTCTTCTTGGACGATGGTGGCAACCATTGCGGCCAGTAACCAGGCATCTCTGCCTGGTTTCACCTGCAAGTGTGTGTCAGCGAGGTCAGCGGTTTCGGTCCGCTTAGGATCAATAACAATAAGCGTACGCTGAGGATCTTTGGCCATCGCCCGAATTGCCGCCCTGGCTCGATGAAAACCGTGGGACTGCCACGGATTCTTACCCAGAAAGATGATGACCTCAGCGTGCTCGAAGTCGCCGTGGTTGTAGCCGCCGAACATTCTATCCGCAACCCAGAACTCCCCCGTCTTTTCCTGTGCAAGGGCGTTGGAACGGTAGCGGACGCCTAGCGATTGAAGTGTCGTTCGGGCATAGGCGCCTGGGAGATGATTCCCTTGGCCACCCCCACCGTAATAAAAGATCTTATCGCCACCGTGTGTGTCTCTGATTGCCCGCAGTTTCTCTGCGATCTCGGAGACTGCCGTCTCCCAGCTGATGGGGGCGTAACGCCCCGACTCGTCCCGGCGCATGGGGTAAAGAAGCCGGTCCTCGCGGTTCTGGTAGAAATTCAGCCTGGATGCTTTATTGCACAGATAGCCTTCGGAGGCCGGATGTTCTGCATCCCCTTTGGTCCGTACGATTTCCCGACCATCTTCGGACAGCTGGACTTTGACCCCGCAGTTAAGGGAACACAGGACACACGCTGTACTTAACCAATCGTCTGATTTACTGGAGCTCGCCATGCCATACCTCCCGTTCAGGTCTGTTTCAAATGCTGTCTGTTGCAAACAGCACTCGATTGTACGCATTTTGATTGTTTCAAAAAACTAAAATTGGGCCGGATTGGCGAATTTTGAAGATATGGCGAACCAGAAGTCCGCGTGTTATGGCAGGGGAGCTTCTTTGCGTCGGAAGCCTTGCCGTTTGCGCCAGACTTCAATGTCTGCTGCTGTGCCGTACGCCCGTTGACGTTTGCTGAGACTCTGAATCGCGCTGACCCAAAGTGACTCCCTGTGTATGGGCGCTGGCGCTGATCCTGTCGTAACCAGGGATATGTGCTTGAGTAAGTCAATATAACGACCCGTGGAAATACCAAGTTGCCTGGGTACTTTGTTGCCGCTAACAATTGGTTCTATTGCTCTGCGGATCTTTTGTTTTGTGTGTTTGAGATGTTGCAGGCGCTCTGCGATCGAAGTGTTATTGCATTCTTCAATTGAGCGGGCGATTTTGGCGCGGACCGGGTTTAAGTCGACGTAGGCCATTGCTGCAATAACCGCTTTTTCGCTCACCAGCGCCCCAGAGTAAAAGCGTTGTTCGAAAAAGTGACCTGAACACCCATCTTCCTGGTTTGCGCGCAGCGCGACAGGCTGCTTCAGATGTTTCATAAACATCGACATACAACCCAGCGTTTTACGAAAATGCTGAATCTGTGACGGGTTTTTGAGGCACTCCGCCTTGGCTATGGCGGACCGAATGTGATCGATTTTTCCATCTCGGCTACGCTTCGGAAAGACATCAAACCAACGCTCAACCACTTCGCTATCAGACCATCGATCCGCCTCTTTGGGATCGTAGTGAACGACCAGGTGAAAGTGGTTGCTCATCACAGCGTAAGCGTGCACTTCGATTGCAAAACTGCGAGCCAGGCGCTTAATTCTACTGACAATCCAACGTTTGCGGTGGTTGTAGTTCTTTCCCGTACGCAAATCCTTGCCGCACAGATAACTGCCTCGTACGCACCTGGAAATAAGGTGATAGAACAGAGCGTGTTCTGAATCTACTAGCTTTTTGCGCGGTGTCGCCATTGCCCAATGGTGCAAGGGTACTCATCCGTTTTTCAGTAGCTGTTGCTGAAAAAATATCGGGATAAATGCCGAGGTCCATGTAGGAATATTGCGACGTGCGAATGCTCCTATTTTTCTTTGAGATCGATCTTATGTTGCGCCCAAATCCGAACGACCTGCCCAAACTGGTGGTTCAGCGCGGCAACAATCATGCGCACGTGCGTGTGTGTCACCTTTCCCCGGCTGAACAGTACCAGTCCCCTAAGAGGCATATGGTTGGCCATTTCTTCAAACATTTTGTTTAAGGTGGCATTACTGGATGAGCCGCCCATGGAGCCCAGAAACTGATTAACAAAGAAATTTCTAACTCTTTCACCCAGCCAAGAGTGCTGCAACTCTCCTACGGATGAATTGATGTGGAACGGGCGTGGATATTCCCTTGCCGGTACCGGCCGCGTCAACATCCGTTCAAATTCCGCTTCGTTTTCGGCGATGCCGCGGTTCGGGGAATCACCCGGCATCGCGCGAACTGCCTCGGTACTCACTGCTGCAGTTTGGGTGCTTTCCTGGTCAACAAGGTCGCCGGCAGCGGGTATTTCCAAGATTTCCCGCAAGCGTATGTCCCGGCTGGACGCACCCACGCGAATCTCGAACTGGCCGGGCTCAACAACCCACGCTTGCACCCCGGTATCGTAGAAATTAAAAGCCGTTTCATCGCAGGTAAAGGACACACACTTTGTTTCACCGGGAGCAAGCAGCACCTTCTCAAATGCTGCCAGTTCCTGTTCCGGACGGTAAACAGAAGACTCAACGTCATGGACATACACCTGCACGACCTCCGCGCCTTCTATCTGGCCGGTATTCGTTAAGTTGCAAGTGAGTGTCACCCGAGTGCGGTCGGGTGAAGGATCTAACACAATATCCAGATCAGAAAACTCAAAACTGGTGTAGCTTAAGCCGTGGCCAAATGGAAACAGTACAGGGGCATTTGCCGAGTCGAAATACCGATAACCGACGTTTAAACCTTCCCTGTAGTGGACCTGCCGGTTTTTGCCCGGAAACCATCTATTCGAAGGAACGTCGTTTAACGCCCAGGGAAAGGTTTCTGCGAGTTTGCCGCTGGGATTTGATGTGCCGAAAATTACGTCAGCAACGGCTGCGCCCCCGGCTTGACCGGAAAGATATGTTTCGATGACGCTGCCGACCCCATCTATCCAGGGCATGGTCACCGGTGCCCCATTCTCCAGTACCACAATCGTGTTTTTGTTTGCGCTGCTCACGGCCCGCACAAGCCGATTATGTTGCTCCGGCAGGTCCATATGGATGCGGTCGAAACCCTCAGATTCGTATATGTTCGGCAGACCAATAAATACGATGGCGGTGTCTGCTTCGAGGGCGGCGCTGACGGCGTCATCGATTAGAGATTCATTCAGTTCACTGGACTTAGGGTCATAACCCGGCGCATAGAGGATCGAATCTGAATACTCCGCGATGGCTTGCCAGGCATTGTCCAGACGTGTCGGGTTAACCTGGGAGCTGCCGGTGCCCTGGTACCGCGGGTTTTTGGCAAAGGCGCCTATCACCGCAACGGATTCACCGAACGGCAAGGGCAGCAGAGAGGGGTCGTTTTTTAATAACACAGTTGATTCAGCGGCAACCCTTCTTGCAAGGTTGTGGTGCGCCTGGTGGTCCAGGGTCTGGTTTTTGTCAGCCACATCCTGGCCCAGCAATGCCAGGCTTACATTGCGAAGAACGGCTTGGTCGAGCGCGTCCTCGGCCAGCGTCTTGTTTTTAACAGCCCTGCGCACGAGTTCGTCATTTACGCCTCCGCTGCCGGGCATCTCCAGATCAAGACCGCTGGCGACGCCGGCAACCCGATCATTGGTGGCGCCCCAATCGGTCACGACCAATCCCTCGAATCCCCATTCGTGTCGTAACACCTGATTCAACAGCCAGTCGTGTTCGCTGCAGTAGGTGCCGTTAACCCTGTTGTAGGCGCACATTACCGTCCACGGCTGGGCTTCTTTGACAACAATCTCAAATCCTCTCAGGTAGATTTCCCGGATAGTGCGCGGATCAACAATCACGTCCGCGTACATACGCGCGAATTCCTGGTTGTTGACGGCAAAGTGTTTGACGCTGGTGCCTACGCCTTGAGATTGAACGCCACGAACAAGGGCTGCCGCCATTTTCCCGCTCAGCAACGGGTCTTCAGAAAAATACTCAAAATTTCGGCCGCAGAGGGGATGCCGTTTGATGTTCAAGCCGGGGCCTAACAGCACGGCTACGTCTTCGGCGACACACTGTTCGCCCAGAGCAACACCCACCTCTTCCATCAAGTCTGTGTCCCAGCTGGCTGCCAGTGCGCACGCTGTCGGGAAACATGTAGACGGCACACTCTTGTTAAGCCCGACGTGATCTGCTGCGGCGTTTTGCTTGCGCAAGCCGTGGGGGCCGTCAGTCACCATAACGCTGGGCAGATTGAGGCGGGGGATACCTTCGGTGTGCCAAAAATTTTTGCCGGAACATAATTTGGCTTTTTCAGCCAGGGTCAGTTGGTCGACGATGGCCGCAGCTTGGTTGTGTTTGGAGCGCAAGCCCGGGTAGGGATTAGACATCTTTTTATTGGTTGTAAGGCTTTTTACTTGTTGTAGGGCAGGGCGCGACTATGGCATCGCCCGGCCACTTGTGCAATTGGCCGGCGCCGGAACTTATACTGCCTTGATTACAGGGCTAGAATGTGGTCAAGCACCACGGAACAAGGGGGGTGTGTGCAGCCTTTCCATCTTGCCATCAGAGTACGGGACATCCGCGAAGCCAGGCGCTTTTACGGGGACCAGATGGGGTTTACTGAAGGCCGTTCTGCTGACGTCTGGGTAGACTTCAATGTCTACGGGCACCAGGTTGTGACCCACCTTGACCCTACGCTGGGACCCAACGGGTCTCTGGGAGCGGTCTACAACCCGGTGGACGGCGACTCGGTACCGGTGCCGCACTTTGGTGTGGTTTTGACGATCGAACAGTGGGACGAGCTACGCGAAAGAGTGGAGTCTTTTGTTACTGAATTTGTAATCCCGCCACATACCCGCTTTTCCGGTGAACCGGGTGAGCAGCGCACGATGTTTTTTACAGACCCGACGGGCAATGCGCTGGAGTTCAAAGCTTTCAGAGATGTAAAGGGCGCACTGTTTGCTACAACGTAGTGCGGGCGTGTGTCCTTGGTCTATTCCACCTGCGGGTGTGTGTCCTTGGTCTATTCAACGGTGACACTTTTCGCGAGGTTGCGTGGCTGATCGACGTCGCATTCGCGTTCCAGCGCGGCGTAATAGGCAAGAAATTGCAGTGGCGGCAGCAGTAGTATCGGGTCGGTGAGGGGATGGCCTTTGGGGACTGCAATGCAGTCGTCAACATCAGGCTTATCACTCATATCGGCCTGGGAGACGGCCACTACCGGTCCCTGGCGGGTTTTGATCTCCGCGATGGTGGAGAGGTTTTTGGTCAGCAGATCATCCTGCGGAATGATGACAAAAGTCGGTGTTTGCTCGTCAATCAACGCAAGCGGGCCGTGCTTTAATTCCGAAGCAGGGTAAGCTTCAGCGTGGATGTACGATATTTCCTTGAGTTTAAGGGCGCCTTCCCGGGCCAACCCAAACCCTTCGCACCTGCCCACAAAATACGCTCGTTGGTAGTGAGCGTACTTTTGTGCCAGCCTACGGAGCGGGTCCGGGCTGGCGATTTGCGCACGCATTTGTTCCGGCAGTTGCGTCAGAGCGTTGATGATGGCCTCACCCTCAGCGGGTGACATATCCCGCATGCGGCCCATGTACAGGGCAAACAGCGCAAATGCACATAATGTGCAGGCAAACGTCTTGGTGGACACCACCGCCACTTCAGGACCGGCGTGCAGATAAATGCCGGCACCACATTGCCGGGCGATACTGCTGCCTACAACATTTACCACACCCAGGACCGTGCCGCCCTTGCGCTGGATTTCCTGAACCGCGGTAAGCGTGTCAAAGGTTTCGCCCGACTGGCTGACGGCCATATAAAGGGTGTCGTGTTCGATGATGGGGTTGCGGTAACGGAACTCAGCAGCCGATTCGGCATCCGCGGGCAGCCGCGTGGTACGTTCGATCATGGCTGCGCCGATGGAACCGGCTATGAATGCGCTTCCGCAGCCTAATATCTTGATGCGCTTGAAAGACAGCAGTTCCTTGGGTTCGAGATTCAAACCGCCGAAGTGAGCGGTCTTAAAGCGTGTGTCAATGCGCCCGCGCAGTACGCGTTCCAGAGCTTCCGGCTGTTCGCTGATTTCCTTCAGCGTAAAGTGATCATGATGACCTTTTGAAGCTAACGTGACGTCGAAGTCCACCACCGATGGGGTGCGTTGGCTGACACCCGGCCGGGAAGCCTCAAGACTGTGTATTTCATGGTGCTTTGCTGACAGGCTGGCTATTTCCCCGTCCTCCAGATACAGCACTTGCCGGGTGAACGGCACCAGGGCCGCCACATCGGAAGCGACAAGCATTTCGTTGTCTCCTACACCCACCACAACCGGGCTGCCGTTGCGTGCTGTAATGATGTTGGCTGGCTCGTCACGATGCATTGCCAATAGTCCGTATGTGCCGGCGACCCGCCGCAGCGACGCCTTTACGGCCGCCAGCAGCGACCCCGCGTTGCCGTATTCCTCAGCAATGAGCGCAGCCAGGACCTCCGAGTCTGTGTCCGAGGCGAAAGAATGGCCGCGGGTGGTCAGGTATTCGCGTAACTCACCTGCATTTTCGATAATTCCGTTGTGTGCGATGGACACACACCCGCTGCTGTCGGTGTGAGGATGGGCGTTCAGGTCTGTAGGTGCGCCGTGTGTGGCCCAGCGTGTGTGTCCAATCCCGGTAGTTGCGGCATTGCGCTTAGGCAATAGTGTCCGCAGAGCGTCCAGCCGGCCGGCCTTCTTGAATACTTCGATCTTTTCTTTCCGTTGAAGTGCCAGGCCAGCGGAGTCGTAGCCGCGGTATTCCAGACGGCTGAGGCCCTCCAATAGCACCGGCATGGCGTTCTTGCTGCCGACGTAACCCACAATTCCACACATATCGATTCACCCGTATATCAGTCGACGCACCTGGCGTTTTGTTAAAGTCGGGGCGCTGAAACGTCGGTGAGGAATTTCGCTCACAATTTTTTTGTATATTTCTTCGTTTTTGAGTCCAGCGTCGTTTTTCAGTTCCTGGTGACGCCGCTGAACAAATTCTTCGATGGTTTCGTCGTAATTGGCAAGGACGTCCAGCACCAGTCGGTGACACACACTTGCAGGAAGTCCGGTACTAGCAGACAGAAAATTAACAAAAGGTTGTTCGAGATCAGCGTCCATGGAAGAAATTATCCAAGGATTGCCAAAACTTTCTAGGATATTGCCCGAAATCGGGCAGAAAAATTTGTATATACGATGTAAAACTAAGGTATTACTTTTGTTGCCATGCGCCGTTGATCTTGACCCAACCGCCAGAGCTGGTCTTGTCTACGGCTTTTTTGCCCGCCAGGGCTTCTACTTGTGACAAGGTGATACCGTTCTTTTCAGCGATGCGCTGATATTCTGCTCTGCGCTTCTGGTTAACGTCCTGGACCAGGCGTTGTATAGCAGAAGGGGCAGATGATTGAACTAAACCCAGGTAGCCGTTTGCCTGTTCACCCACTTGGCCCGCGCGCTTGGCGTCATCCAGGTCTGAAGCTGAGGCGGGTACTGCGTTTAGCGCCGCGGTTATGACGACCAAGGAAACGAGTAACTTCTTCTTTAAACGGTTCATCATTTGAATAAAAGGGGCTCCGTGGTCTCTCAAAACAGGTCGCTGTCATCACTGAACAGATCGTCCAGGTCTTCATCCACTTTGACCAGTATTTCGTGCTTAATGTTGACGTTGAGATTAATTGTGATCGGTTCCTCGGTGGCAACCTTCACGGTTGGGGTGCATGCCCCTGCGACAACGCACAAGGTGATGGTTGAAATTACTCCGCAAAGGCTATGGGTCCGCAAGCCTGACTCCGAGTGATATGCATGTGTGTGTCCTTAGCATACAGTCCAATATCCCTTTCGACTACTTTGTGACCGCCCTTTCGATTTTGTCGGTTAAACCTTGTTGTATGCGAAGGGACTGAAGCAAAACGGGAATGTTCTCCTGTACGGTCAGGTTGTAGTGCACGGGCCTTCCGTTCTCGAAGCCCGGATTAGTGCCAGCCAGTTTAACGGCCAGCTTCAAATCGCCGTTGGCACCGTAATTGATATCAGCACGCAAGTCTGTGTATGTGAAGTCTTCCAGAGCCTTGAGTGCAAAATCCAGTTCTGCACGGCCCGTCGGCTGAGTCAGATCGGGTGATAGGGACAACTTTCCGCCCGGAGCGGCAGCCGCAACAAATCCTTGTGTTACTGAAATGCCCGATGCGTTCGCAGTGATCGGTAAGCTGCCGGATAAAGTGCCGCTTCCACTCACTTTGTCTCCTTCCAACGCAAGCAGTTTAGCGAGATCAATGTCTTGCAGCTGTACATCAAAAGAACTCGCCTCTTGCCATTGATAGCTGGCCTCCTCTAACAGAATAGTGCCGCCGAGCAGGTCCGCGCGGGCGTCGTGAATGTTGAACCCGTCGGTAGTAGATGACAGTTCCGCCGAGATATTGCTGATCTCGAATCCGACGTTGAGCGCAGCGGCTTTTATGCTCGTGGGAGCCAGGGACCATGTTTCCGGATTAGTTGCGTCGTGGTTGGTAAACCGTGTCTGCAGTTCAACGCCGTTCAACACATATTCGTCAAAGCTTGCGTTGGCGCCCGATAGTTGAAGGCTTAGATCGGTTGAAACTGAGTCTCCCCATGCAATAGTTGCCAAGGTGCTCATCTTCCCCTCTGTGAGTTCTATATCTCCATCCCAGCCTGGTAACACGGAGGCAATTAGATCGCCATGCCAGGCGTGTGTCCCTGACGACACAAGTTCGCCCTCAGCAGTGTCCAGATTGTGTGTCACTTGGAACGGGAGACGAATGGGTTCGGCGGCAAAGCTGCCATCGATCTGCAGGTGTGTGTCCCTTGAATACGTCAGGTTGGCTGCCAACTTGTGGGGGATGGAGTAGGTGCCGATACTTGCTGAAGCGTCGAGGAGCAAACTACCTTGCAGCGCCGCAGACTGCAGATCCAAGGCTTGGAAGTTGCCGTTGATCACTCCCTGCAAGCCCAGTTCTTTGCCGCTTTGCGCGCCAAGTTCTGCCGCTATAGCCAGTTCCGGGGTAGCGTTCAGATTCAATGTCAGGGAACTGCGCATCTCAATTTCTGCATCGTTGCTACGAACAGTTTGTAGCAGCGGACGAGCCTGGGTGCCCAGGTGTAGTACCCCATTGTCATAAGTGAGCGGGGTATTTGCTGGTAGCTGGGTGCGGATTTTCAGATCACCGCGTGTGTGTTCAATTTCTCCACTAAGCGTAGCCGTTAAAAGGCCTGAGCTGAGGAGCAGATTGTCAGAACTGAATCTTGCCTCCACGTCCGGACCTTTGCTGGCATAGGTCAATAAGAGGCTGTCGAGATCTGCGGAGAGAAAAGGCCATATGGATTGGGGGTCGAGACTTGCATCTTCTGGTAAAGGCCAGGGCAGCGTTATGCCACCTGTGCTTGCGAGCTTCACCTGGTCTGGGAGCTGCGGAAAATAATTCTGTGCTGGAAGCAGATCTTCACTTTCGATATGGACACACACTTGAGCGCCAAGTTGTTGCTCTGCGATTTGTCCTCGAATACTCACCGGAGGAGGTCCCACTAAGCGGGTCGAGTTGAGCCTAAAGTCGAAACTGTTGTCATCATTCAGCCGCAACCGGGTGGACCAGCCTTGCCACGGGCCAGGGGCGGCAGCGGTCAAATCCACAACTGCGCTTTGGGCTGAAAGTTTGGCGGTACCGACTACGTACACCTCAGGATCAACTGCTTCAACGGTTAAACGCTGGATTTCGATCTGTTTAGCAGGCAAGAAGCTAAACACGGGTGCAAACGAATCCGGGAACGTGCCACTCATCGTTTCGGGCTCAGTGCCGGTAGGTGCAATGTTGATATACAGCGCAAGTTCTACCACTTTGATGGATTCGGCGCTGGAACTGGCAAGGCCCGCAAAAGTGTAAGAGACGTTGATGTCGCGGGCTACCACCCGGAATTCGGGGTGGGTGAGCTCGACAAAATTGATGCGGGTTTCAGCCCACCCGGGGTGGGACATATCGATGTCCAACCCGACGCCATAGGGAGTAGCAGCGTGTTCGGCCAGATTTTTGACCGCAACGGGGATTGCAGCGTAAGAAACGGCGGCGATGATAATGGCGCTCGCTGTTATCAGGTAGCGTTTTTTTCTGCGGAAATTGGGCACTACTCTGGGATGTTAAGGCGTGCCGGGCGAGTATATGTGAGCGGGCGGCGGTCGCACAGTGTGTGTCCCTCATCGGTGTTACGCTGCAGGCGTGTGTCCCTTGTTCTGCCTTATTGTTAGTATCGATGAAAGCAACCTTGAGGTGCGCACCAATCGCCCCGGAATTTTCCAACACCATGCAGATGCGCGTTGGTTTGATCGCTGACACACACATGCCAGGTACAATCGCGGAGCTTTGGCCGCAAGTGCATGATGCCTTTGCAGATGTCGACTGCATCCTTCATGCCGGAGATCTGCATGTTGTCGACGTGATAGAAGAACTCGAGCAATTGGCGCCTACGTTTGTCTGCACGGGCAACGGTGATCTGAATGTAGTACACCCAAAACTTGCTGAAGTCTGGATTGGACGAATGGCGGGTTTGAGCGTGGCAATGGTGCACAAGTTTCCAACGCCGCGCCGTGCAGGTATTGAGCGGTTGCAGAAGAAGACCCGCCAGGCGTTCAGTGACGCGGACCCCGATGTGGTGGTTTACGGACACACACATCTGGCTGAAGTGCATGAGGTGGACGGGACACTGTACGTAAATCCCGGTTCACCAACGCTTCCGAACAATCAGTCCACCCGGCACGGCACTATTGGATTTTTAAACATTAGTCCCGGTGAGGTGGAAGTGGAACTGCATCAAATCGAAACCGGCGGACTGCGCATGATTGACTCAAACAGGTGCAGCCGTCGTGACTGATTGGCTACGGTAGATCTCAGTGGGGGTCGATGGTATGACGGCGCTGTACGGCTGAGTCTGGCTCGACATCTGGCCGGTTGCCCACCCAAACACACATTTGCGGGTCTGCATGGCGGAAATCCCCTCGGATGAACCTGCCGTCCTCATGAAAATAAGCCTGCCGGTCGCCGTCGGTAACCAGGATTTCTCCGCTCTCGGTCAGGGCATACAGCGTATTGTCGAACGGGTGGCGAATAGTGTGTGTCACCGATGTCTGCGCCGCTTCTTCACGTGCTTTAGTCATCAAGCCACTCTCCCAGCCGGTGGTGCAGCCAACGTACTTTGCTTTCCTGGTAAGCGGAAAGGGTAATGCCTGGCTTGTAAGTGGACTCCAGCCCGAGTTGCACCTTCGGCATGTTGAATGCATCCTGGTCGAAGACCTTGCCCAGGAAGCCAAGCGCAGACGACCAGGGTTCGTCCGCCTGCAGCCAGGTAACTTCAGCAGGAGGCGGCCGTTCACCTTGAAAGGGAGCCAGCATCATGCATTCGAATATGCACGATCGATGGTCGTCGCCGTTTGGGCGGAAGCGGTACACAATTCGGTTGAAAGCACCCCAGGGATGGAAGTTCGGAAATAGCGTGTAATCGAGGTTGTCGACCATCTCCGCATCACAGTATTCATCTACGATGTCGCCGGCGTCCGGGCGCAGCATTTCCCGGGTGTTCATTGCGCTCCATGCACGGGGACTTGTGCCGTCAGGCAGTTCTGGGACCGGTTGATCTTCAGGGATGTCCATGAGCGAGCGCATCATATCTTCATCACTCACCTCGTAGCCGAGCAACGGGCTGGGGGTGTATGAGGGTGTTATTACTCTGGCGCAGTTATCCCAGACGTCGACCTGGCTGTTAACGTCACCCAGGGATTTAAGAATCTGCGGATGGGTGCCGTTCACATGATACGCTTCGCAGAATGCTTCCTGGGCGATTTTCCAGTTGCATGGCATGATTTTCGCGACATGTACCTGTTTGTATAACTTGGACAGATCCCAACGATCAAACTGATCGGCAAGGTCAGCGATAAAATCTTCAAACGGTGCACATTTCTGGTCGGGGTTGATGAACACAAATCCACCCCATGTGGCGACGGGAATGGCCGGCAGAGAAAATTCCGAAGTGATGATCTGGGGGAAATCCCAGCGGGCGGGTACGTCAACTAGCTCACCCTCCAGGTTCCAACAGAATCCGTGGAACGGGCAACGCAACTCGTTTGCCCGGCCGTCGTGTTCTTTGAGTAACCGGCCGCGGTGCAAACACGCGTTGGGGTAGGCCTTGATGGCGCCATCACCTGCGCGGACGATCAGAAATGAAATCCCTGCGATATCGTAACGGTGGTGGTCACCTGGCTGCGGGATATCTTCTTCCCGGCAGGCCATCTGCCACACGCGCCGCCACAGCCGGGCGACCTCTTTGTCGTGCCATTCTTTGCTGGTGTAGCGCTCTGCAGCGTAGTCGTGTGTGCCCAAATCCCGAGGGGACTGCAGACGCAAAACATCGGGTACCGGTTTGCTGTCCGTATCCAGCAGCTGCTGATAAGTAATGCCCGGAGATCTCGGCATGGTGTCCGGGTCGATGTGCTTCATGGATTCGGCCATATTTCCTCCCTTGCTAAAAAACATTCTACGTGAATCGGCAAGTTTGTGTTGAAATTGCAGGCGTGTGTCCCAAACGGGTGTTCGAACGTTTGGGGGAATCTGCAGGCGTGTGTCCCCAACGCGGCAAACGCCGAAACAGGCCTGAGGGAGTGGTATGGAAATAAGGCAAATGTCCGCGCCGGTGGGCGCAGTGGTTTCCGGCTTGGACGTACGTGAGCTTTCAGATTCGCAGTGGCAGGAATTGAATGGCTTGTTGTGCCGGTACCACGTACTGGTGTTTCCCGGCCAGACGCTGACACCGGCGCAACAGACCCAGTTTGCCGGCCGCTGGGGAAGCTTGATCCCATTCCCCTACGGCGGCTTGCCTGACCATGCTGACATCATAGAACTGCGCAACCGCGGTAAAGCCAAAGATGTTAATCAGCACTGGCACTCGGATATGACTTACAACATCCGGCCCCCCAAAATGACGGTGTTGTACGCCCACGAAGCCCCAAGCATCGGCGGTGAAACGGCTTTTGCCAACCAGGTGCTGGCCTATGAAGAACTCAGCAGCGGCATGCAGCGGGTGTTGGATGGTCTGCACGCCCATCATTCCGCCCGCGGGCTGGCGCGGTTGTACGGGCAGGATGAGGAGCAGGCGCCAGAATCCTTGCATCCGGTGGTGCGTACCCATGACGAAAGCGGTTTGCGGGCGCTGTATGTGTGCCGCGCATTCACCCGGCGCTTTCAAGACTGGTCGCGTGAGGAAAGTAAATCATTGCTGGACTATCTGTTTACACACTCGGTCAGTCCCGAGTTTCAAGGCCGTCACCAGTGGCAGGCCGGCGACCTGGTGGTCTGGGACAACCGCAGCGTGCTGCACTATGCGGTGCATGACCATGGAGATGAACCGCGTTTAATTCATCGCTGTCAGGTGGAAGGAGAACAACCCCGGTGAATACACCCGAGTGGGCGTTTGAACTGTCTGCCGCGGCGGATGAGGCCGAGTTCCTGCAGCGCTGGCAAACGTATGCGGCAGGTCTGCAGGACCCTCTGGAAATGGCGGTAGCCGGCGGCTTCTGCGCAGACCGCCTGGCCTGGGTGTTTGTTGCCGGTTACCAGGCTGCCATACGCCGCACCTTCCCGCGCACATCGTTCAGCGGCTGGGCGGCGTTTGCAGTCTCTGAAAAGGACACACACCTGCAGCCTGGTGTCGACTGGCAGCAACACCAGGACACCCTGCTGCTGTCCGGTCACAAAACCTGGATCGCGGCCAGCCGCTCGGTCTCCGATCTGGTGATTAAGGCAGGACGCGGTGAGCGCGCCCGCTACTGCCTGGTGGCGGAGGGTCAGAGCGGCGTCACGCTCACCCACAAAGATTCACCCGGCATGCTGCCGGACCTGAGCCAGGGTGAGGCTACTCTGCACGAGGTTGTGGTGTCCCCCGCTCAACAACTGCCCACCGAGCACGTAGCAGCGTTCAGCGGTTTTGAGGCTTTGTACATCTATAGTGCGTTCCTCGCCTACCTGCAGGTTGCGCTGCAGAAGCTGGGCGGAATCGAAACTTATGCCCGCGAGATCGCGCGGGGTTTGAGCCTGGCGGCGCAGGCGCACGAGTTGCCTTCGCCCAAGGCGCATCAAGCGTTCGCAGACTTGACCGGGCTGGTGCAGGACCTGCGCGGCAGAACCGGCGGGTCCGTATTTGCCGCTGATCCGGCCTGGCAGCGGGATCAGCGCTTGATTGCCATGTACGCCAGGTGAATGACGGGCGGTGTAATTAAGAAACCACCGACCCGCCGTCGCAGGTGATGACATCCCCCACCGTGAAGCCGGATGCCCTGGAGCTTAAGAAGATAGCCAGCCCGGCGATATCTTCAGCGGTGCCGACCCGGCCGCGGGGGTTAGCGCGGCCGACCGCGTCCCAATCTGTCGTGTGTGTGTCCCCGCCGCCGCCGACGCCGGTGCTCAGCATGTAAGTGGGGAATGGCCCCGGCGCAATGCCGTTAACAATGATGTTACGTTTGATCAGGTGCGCAGCCAGCACCCGGGTCAGGTGGTGGATGGCTGCTTTTGAAGGGCCGTAGGAAAAGTTGTCAAAAACCGGTGTTTTGATGCCGTCGATAGAACCTACGTTGACTACCCGCGCCGGGGTTTCAAAGCTGGCGGCTGCCTCCAGCAGGGGCAACAGTTGCTGGGTCAGGAAGAACGGACCCTTGACGTTGGTATTCATCACCTTGTCCCATCCCACTTCGGGGAATTCCTCCAGCGGCGCCCCCCAGGCGACCCCGGCGTTATTCACCAGCACGTCCAGGCGCGATTCGGCGGCCTTAAAACTGTCGGTGAATCCCTGAATCCCCGCCAGCGTCGACATGTCCGCCGGAAGGGACACACACTCGCCGCCAAACTCCGCCTGCAACCGCTGCGCCGTGGCGTCGCAGGCCTCAGCCTTGCGCGAACTGATATATACCTTGGCGCCGTTGGCGAGAAATCCCGCCGCAATCATCTCGCCGATACCCCGCGAACCGCCGGTTACCACCACCACTTTGCCCGCCACTGAAAAAAGATCCTGCATGTGTGCTCTCCAAAAAATGCGCAAGTGTACCAACCCCCGCCTGCCGTACACCATGCACCGCAGGACAAGCATCAAAGCAACAAAGGAATCACAGCACAGCCGCCGGCCGCGCCGATGTCACCCCGGCAAGGGGGGCGGATTGGAAAAAGGAAGTTTGGCAGCAACCGCGCGCGGCTTCGAGCCGGCATTGAGGCCGTTACGACCCCTGCAGGCCCGCCACGTGTTGCAACAGGTCCGGGCGGCTGAGGCCACGCTGCACCCGGGCGCGGGCATTGCGTTTGCGGCCGCGCAGCATGTAACGCAGGATCGTGAGCCGCACCCGCCGGTCCTTAAGAAACTCTCCGGGTTTTTCCACCAGGTTCACCGTACGCATCATGCCGCGGAAGACGTGCATCTCATCCCTGACCGCTGCCGCCAGCGCGTCCGCAAACGCCAGCCCGAACCATTTTTTCAGACTGTCCGCCTGATCCCTCGGCTCACCCGCCATGACAGCGGCGGCGCGGCGGATGCCGCTGCGGTCTTCACGCAGGCTGGCGTCGAAAATCGGCCGGATGCGTTCGTTGGTGCGGTCCTGAAAGGCGCGTGCGCGGTCTGCCGGTGAACTGTGCGCAGCCAGCACTTCAGCCAGTATCTGGGCGTGCAGGATACCGGTACTGCAGCCGCGGCCGTACAGCGGATTGGTGCGCACGCTGGAATCGCCGACGGCAAAAAAATTCAACACGGCGGGCTGCTGCGCAGTTACGTAGTCGCGCCAGACCGCATGAATCTCGCCAATGCCGAAGGATGGGGTGGTGGCTTCAGCCCGGTCCGCGGCCAGCCAGGGCTGCAGGCCGGGCACGGTGCGGCAGATCGCGTCAAACTTGGCGCCGTCCTTTACCGCCGCGCGCAACTCTGTTTCGCCGTTGGGTAGACAGATGATGACGGCAAAATGGCCGCCGTCGCCCGGAAACACGCCATACTTCATATAGCCGAGGTCGCCGGCAGCGGGGGGGTTGTCGTGCCGCGACGGCTCCTCCACCCCGGGCTTCAGCCGGTAGTGACGGGTGTAGTAAACGATCTCAGCGTCGTCCCGCTGCTCGGGAATGTCGGCGCCCAGGGCGGCAAACCAGCGCGGGAATTTGCTGGCGCGGCCGGTGGCATCCACAACGATGTCCGCATCGTGCGTGTACTTGTTTTTGCTGAGCCGGTCTGTGATGTGCAGGCCACATATGTTCAGCGGACCTGTGCTGCCTGCAGTGGTCCGCACGCCGGTCACATAGCTGGTGTTCTGGATATCAATATTCGGCTGTGCGGTGACGTGGCGGCGCAGCACGGTTTCCATGGTCGCCCGGCGGCACAGCAGCATCCATAACTTTTCGTCCCCCGGCTGCGGACTGTAGGCCTCCAGCAGTGCCGGCGGCACCATGTCGGCAAAGTTCATGCGCCGTGCCCCGGCGGCAAAAAAAGCCTGCAGCAGATCCGGATAGTGTTCTTCCAGCAGGCTGCACATCAACCCCAGGAAAGCGTGCGGGTGCCGGAACTGGGCCGCGCCGCGGCGCTGCCACTGAAAAAAAGCCTGGTCTGCATCACCCGCCGGCGGCGGTATATCGCGCTCGAATACGGTGACCCGGTAGTCCTGTTTGCTCAGCGCCAGGGCTGTGCACATGCCGGCGATACCGGCACCGACAACGGCAATGTGCTGTTGGTTCTGCTGCGTCATGGCGGCATTTTAACAGAACCGGCCTGCTTCAATGTGAAGCCGGTCCGGTTGGCTGGCCCCGGGCGGGGTGGGTTATCATCGGGCTTATGGATTATCTGAAGTTATGCCTGTGGGCGCTTGGCCTGGGGTTCAGCGCCTGGGCTGCGGCACAGCCCCAGGAGGTTGCACCGGGGCGCTGGCAGAACGTCGAGCGGGTGGTGGTGGTGGGTGACGTGCATGGTGCCCTGCAGCCGCTGCTCAGTGTGTTGAGCGCCGCGGAATTGATAGACGCTGAACAGCGGTGGACAGGCGGCGCCACCCACCTGGTCAGCGTCGGTGACCTCATAGACCGCGGGGCCGGCTCGCGGGCTGTCCTGGACTTGATGCGGTCTTTGCAGAACCAGGCTGCGGCGGCGGGCGGGCGGGTCCATGTACTGCTGGGTAATCACGAAGTCATGAACCTGACGGCGGACCTGCGCGACGTCAGCGAGCCTGAAATGGCCAGTTACGGCGGCCCGGCGGGGCACCGGCAATTGTTTTCCAGTGCGGGGGTCTACGGCAGTTGGCTGCTGTCGCTGCCGACCATGCTGATTATCGACAACAGCCTGTTTGTGCATGGTGGCTTGTCAACCGCCCTGGCCGGGCTCGATCAGCAGCAGGTGAATGAGAGGGTCGGCACGGCTTTGACCGCACTGCGGGCGGTAGCCGCCGCAGCGCGGGCTTATCACGCTGAAATCACTGCGGATGCTGAATCCCCCGGGTCGGACATGGATCTATTGACCCTGGCGGACACCCTGGGCGGCCTGGCTGCGGAAGGGGCGGAACTGCCCGCGGACATCGCAGCTTTTGTTGCCGCTGCGGCTGAACCTTTGTTGGGTTCATTCGGCCCCCATTGGCACCGCGGCAATGCTGCCTGCCATGCGTTGCTGGAGTCACCTTCTCTGCGGGGCCTGCTGCAGCAGTTTGCGGTGGAGCGGGTGATTGTCGGACATACCCCCACCCCCGGGCGCAAAGTGCGCAGCCGTCTGGACGGGCAGGTGGTGGTGGTTGACACAGGCATGCTGGCGGAGGTGTACAAAGGCAAGCCGTTTGTGCTCGAAATCACCGGCAGCCGGATAGCGGTAATCGACAGCCAGGCGCAGCGGACCGAAGCGCTCACCGCGCAGCCCACGGCGGCGCAGGTTGATGCGTTGCGCAACATGTTGACCAACGAAGACCCGCAGCTTGGCGAGCAGGCTGATGGCGTGACGCAACTGCGCTTTAAGGACGGCACCGAGGCGGAATTTGAAATCATGCCGCAGAAGCAGGCACAACGGGTGCTGGCGGCGTACCGCCTGGACCGGTTGTTGGGCCTGAACATGATGGCAGAGACGGTCAGCCGGAAAGTCAGCGGTAAAACCGGGGTGGTGCGGCTGAAAGATGCCCGCTGGCTGAGTGAACAGCAGCGCCTGCAGGGCGGGTACCGCCGGCCTAACTATTGCCGCCAGGGCAGCGACTACGACCTGTTGTCGGCGTTTGATACCTTGACCGGCCAGCGCGACCGCAGCGGGGAAAATCTGTTTTACCGCCTGCCCACCTGGGAAATCAGGGCAACCGGGCAGCAGCGCGCGTTCCCCACGGACAGCAGACCCAATCAATATGCCCACACCCCCAAACTGGCGCCGGCGCTGGCGGAAAAACTGGCGGCGCTGGACGAGGCGCGGCTGCAGGCGGAGCTGGAGGACCTGTTGAGCAAGCGGCAAATCAAAGCCATACTCAAGCGCAGGGATCTGGTGCAGGGCTGGCCGGAGGCCGCTGAATAGTCCGGGGGGGCAATTGAGAAAATCCACACCCATCAGAAATCCGCTGTTTCTGATCACGTGTTATTTTGCGGCACTTATCGTGTTGCTGCAGGTGGTGGTCTGGAGTTTCCCCCGCTATGTACCGCTGCTGCCTTTTGGCGGGGTAGAGCTGCCGGACCGCAGCGCGGACGACGCTGAGGTGATCGCCACTTTTGTTAACACCGACACCGTGGAGAGTGTAGAAGCAGTGACCCTGGCCATGGCCATTTTCGGTGCGCTGCTGATAATGGCACCCATTTCCTGGGTTTATTTTATTACCACCCGCAGCAAGATGATCAACCGTTCCTTTGCGCAGACCATTGTCGTGCTGCCGGTGATTGTGGCGGGTATAGCCATGATTGTGCAGAACAATCTGGCGCTGGCCTTCAGCCTGGCCGGAGTGGTGGCGGCGGTGCGTTTTCGTTTTGCCCTGGAGGAACCCGCCCACGCGCTGTACATTTTTTCCGCTATTGCCGTTGGCCTCGGCGCCGGTATCGGGGCTCTGGGTATTTCCTTTGTTATTTCCGTCGGCTTTGTGTACGTCAACCTGTTACTCTGGAAACTGGATTACGGCGCGGATCTGACCACGCCGTTCTTTTCTTTTCTGACCGGGCGCGGCCGGGACGACAATGAGCTTTAGCCGGTCTGCGCGGCCTGCATCTCGCGTGCGGCTGGCGGCCGCCTGCCTGGTGCTGACCTTGTCCGTTACCGGCTGCGGCAGGCCGGCGGCGGACACCGCTGCGGCTGATCATCTGACGATGGAGCTGCCCAAGGGTTTGCGGGAGGTCTCCGGCCTCACGGCCCATAACGGGGAGTTGTTTGTTATCGGCGACGAACAGGGGCTGGTCTACAGGATCCGCTTTGCCCAAGCGCGGGTGAAAAAGTGGCTGCGCTTCGGCGATCCGCCTGAGAAAGAGGACTTTGAGGGCCTGGCGGTGTACCGCGGCGCCCTGTACGCCACTACCAGCAGGGGCGTCCTGTACCGCAGTGACAATGTTGCTGACGGCAAGGCAACCGCGTTTCAGCGGTTTGACACCGGCTTGGCCGAATTATGCGAAATAGAAGGGTTGGAAGCCTGGCCGGAGCGGGAAGTACTTCTGCTGCTGTGCAAGACGCCATTGCAAAAGCACCTGCGCGGCAACCTGAATCTGTTTGCATGGTCGCCGGAACTGCAACAGCGGGTGCCGGAGGCGGATATCCAGGTGCCGTTTGATGCGTTTGACAAACCGTTAAAAGACGGCAAGGTCTTCCCGTCAGCGGTGAGCAGGGTAAACACCGGGCAGCTGTGGCTGTTGTCTGCCCAGGGCAAGCGGCTGTTGAAAATATCGCTGGACGGTAAAGCGCTCGCCGCCGGTGACCTGCCGGACAAAAAAATCCATAACCAGGCGGAAGGTTTTGTATTTGCAGACGGCTATTTCTACGTGGCCAATGAAGCTGGTAAAAAAGGCAAGCGCGGGACTCTAACCCGCTACCGCGAACTGATCTGAGGATTGCACCCATGGCGCGCTCTAAACGCATCATCATGCTGCATGGACGCGGCCGCAAACCCGGCGCGGACGCGCTGCAGCATCTCTGGCTGCAGGCCCTGGAAGCGGGATTGCAGCGCGATCAGCCTGAACTGCTGGAGACATTCCGCAGCGTGCGCTGCGAGATGATCTATTTTGCTGACGCGGTGCAGGAATTTGACCGCACCAGCTACGATATCGAACTGGATCTGGCGAACCGCCGTCAGGCGCTTGAACGCCTGCAGCAGCTGGATAAGCCGCGGCAGTTCCGCCGCCGTAATTACGAAGGGCTGCCGGGCAAAAGTGCGGTTAAAGAATTTGTCATGGACTTCAGCGCGGTGGCCGGACTGGGCGCGGCGGCGGTCGGCCGGGCGTTGCCGGAGCTCAAGTTTTACTGGCGCGACCAGCCGTTCAGCCGCGGTGTGCAGCAGCAGCTGCAGCATGAGTTGCACAACGGGCTTGGGGAGGGGCAGGACATACTCCTGCTCAGTCACTGCATGGGCAGCGTTATCGCCTACGACGTGCTGTGGCAACTCGGCCATCAGCAGGGTGTGGAGGGCCGGGTCAGCTGCTGGGTGACTCTGGGTTCACCGCTTGGCTCCCGTTACGTGCAGAGCAAACTGGCAGGCTCCGGGGAAGCCGGTCCGCGCCGCTATCCGGTTAACGTCATTGATTGGCACAACCTGGCCGCCGAAGATGACTATGTCTGCCATGACAAAACCGTGGCGGATGATTTCGCCGGCATGTTACAGCAGCGCCTGATCGGCGGTATCAGCGACTACACGGTGTACAATCTGGCGGTGCGCTACGGCCGCTCAAATCCCCACAGCAGCCTCGGCTACCTGATCCATCCACGCATGACGCGTTGTCTGGCGGAGTGGTTGCAGGCCTGAGCGCAGCTTTAGCGGCATTTGCCCGTGACCTTGCGCGCCAGCTGTTTTTCCGATGCCAGCACGGCAAAAAACCTGGCGGCGTACTTCTGCACCCGCTCGCGTTTCAAGTCCGGCAGCTCGCTGAACTGGCTGATCAACTGCTCTATCTGACCGCGCCGCTGCAGAAACTCAGCAACCGCGTCTGCCAGCTCAGGGTTGTGCCTGCAGTAACCGCGGTACAGGCGCTGGGTGACTTTGCTGATGCCCAGGCTGGGTACCGGGGCCGCGTAGGGCGGGTTGACCAGGCCGCTGGCGTCAAAATCGTAAGGCACCGGATAGACGCGGCCGGAAGGACCGCGCAGCGGCACAACGTTGTGGCAGCAGTGGTCGCCTTCAGGACCGCGGATAAACGAAAAGTCGGTGTTGCCGATCAGGTATTGATGCAGGGCCACCCGGGTGCTGTAGGCTGCATCCAGCCCGGTGATGTCTACCTTGGGCAAATTCTCAGCCTGTGCCTGCAGACGTTCGGCTAAGCTGGATTTATGTTCAATGAGAAAAGCCCAGTGTTGTCCCTGCTTGCCGTTATCGCTGTCGGCATAGGTGATTTGCAGGGCGCGCACGCGGAAGCTGTAGTCCGACAACAGGTTGAGCAGGCGGTAAGCCAACATTTCAGCAGCCAGATAGCCCCGCCCGTCAAAGCTGCGTTTGCAATGGGTGACCAGTTTTAACTTGTTCTGGCCGGCAAACACCGTGTTTTCGGTGTGCTTTTTCTTGAAATCCAGCCACAGCGGCGGAAAGCGGCAGTGGTCCTGACGGGATTTTCCCCTGCGCGCTACGGTCAGCGGCAAACCCGTGCCGTCAGCCAGCACCAGTTTTGCTTCGTGGCTGATATCGGCACCGGCAGGTTCGCGGATAATGGTCTGCAGCGGCAGCTCCAGGGTAACCTGCAGCAACCGCGGCGGTTGAGCCGCGTCAGGTTGCGGAAACAGCAGCTCAGCGGCGTGGGCCGCGGTGGCGGCCAGCCACACCGCAGCCAACAGCACAGCCTGCCTGCCGGGAACGGCTAGTCCCATGTGTCCCCCCGTCCAAGTAAGCCCCCACCTTAACAAGTGCAGGGTGTGGATTCGAGCCTGCGGCCGCTGCCGGATTAAATTGTCCGTGCCCCGGCCGGGATGTCCGGATTCTCCCGCCTGCTCCGTCTACTAAATACCCGGGCATGAAATTCTTAACATTTGCAGGAGATATGGATCATGAGTGAAGTCACGGTAAACTGGTTTGAGATTCCGGTACAGGACAAAGCGCGCGCGGTGGAGTTTTACGGCGCGGTACTGGGTGCTCCTTTGGGCAGCATCGACGGGCCGGACGGGCCCATGGCGGTATTTATGGGCGCTGAGGGCCCGGCGGGAGCGCTGACGGACACAGGCTCACCCAGCGCTGACGCCGGGGTGCTGGTCTACCTGGGCTGCGATGATATCGATGCAGCCCTGCAGCGCGCGGAGCAGGCGGGCGGCACCATTGCCATGCCTAAATCGTCCATCGGCCCGTTTGGATTCATCGGCCGCTTCACCGATACGGAAGGCAACCTGCTAGCGCTGCATACGCCGGCCGCTTAGTCGCTCAGGTATTTCGACAGGGTGGTGCTGGGTGCGCCGAGTAGCTGTTCGGTCACCTGCTGCAGGCTAGCCGGGCTGATCTCGCCCCGTTCCAACAGCGCCCGCGCCACCTTGTCGATGCTTACCCCGCGGGTTTGCAGCTCCCCCGCCAACTCGTGCAGCACCAGTACCGCCCTGGCGGTATTTGCGCCTTTTGACGGATGGCTGAGCACGCCGTTTTCGCGGTCCGCCCATTCCCGCTGCTGGTGCAGGGCTTTGTCAAAGCGCATCCTCGAGATGCCGCCGCTGCGTTTCAGCACCAGCAGCGAATAGTATTCAGCCAGGCCTTCCACAATCCAGTCACCGCCGCCCACGGCGGAATGGATACCCGCCACGTGCACCAGTTCGTGCAGCAGACTTGAGGTGGCGTTTTCGCTGACCAGAGGCCGGTCGATGTGCAGGTACAGGGAACCCGGCGCGGACAAGCCGCCGCGCCACATTTCCCTGGGCGCGCCGGCAATCAGCAGGCGTTTGGGGAAATCCGGAAACACCCGGGTTACTTCCGGCAGCGTCCAGTTGAGAAAGGTGAGAATGTCGAGCCGCGGAAAACCCATGTCCTTGGGCGCGGCAACGGTGACAATGCGCTGATCTATATCTTCGCGGCGGGTGCCGATATCACCGGCTACCAGCCAGCCGGTGGGCCGGTTGTACAGGCGCTTGCCCGGCATCGGCACGGGCATGCCGGTCACCGGGCCGTAACGGGTTTCAAAACTCCAGCCTTTGGGGCCGCTGAGGGATACGTAGGACTTTCCGTCAGCACCGTTGGACGCGCGGATGCGCGCCGGCGGGAACAGATCGCCCAGCCGCACAATGGCCCAGCGATCCGTTTTTACCGCGTCGGGCGCGCGCCCGCCGTTACCCGTTTTACGCTTCTGGTTGATGCTCACCCGGTAACGCAGGCTGCCGCCGCTGCTCGGCGGTTCCCACACAATGCGTCCGTCACTTTGTTCTACCTCACCTGCGGCATCCAGCAGCTCGTACTTGTCTGCGGGTGCCTTCAGGTCCAGGCGTTTCACCCCGCCGCCGGTTTGAGCAATTTCTATGCTTGCTACCGCAAATGGCTGCTGCTCGAAGCGGGCCGAAAAGTTCAGGCTGAAATCACCGGTTTCCGCCCCCTGGCTGCTGTACACGGCCAGGGTCAGCGCCGGGATAAGTAAGATGCGCATATTCAACGGGTACGCAGTGCCTCGCGCTGGTAAGAAGCATCGTCCATGCGTCCGCCGCGCAGGGAGTCCGGGGTGGCGGCAAAATAATCGTCACTGGCCGGGTCGTTGCGCGCCCAGTCGTTGACCTCGCTGCGGAAGGCAATTTTCCATTCGCCGTCACGCCGCTCGTAGCGGTCAACGTAGCGGCCCGAGATAAACAGATCCCGTTCCTGGCCATCAGTGACAATGCGGTGAAACGCCTGAAAATAGACTTCACCGAAGGCGGTCTCACCTTCCACATCAATGTTCACCTGACCGATCATATGATGGTTGGCCAGATGGTCTTTCAGCGCATTAAAAGCCATGTCGACAAATGCGTCGGGCCCGCCCTTAAAAAAGCCGTAATCGGTAGTGGCGTTGTCATGGAAAGTGCTGCGCAGCAGCTCCCGGTCCAGCCGGTCCAGGCCGCGCATGTAGCGTCCCACAAGGTCGGTAATTTCCTGTTTGGCCAGCAGTTCTTCAATACTCATGGTCATGCCTGCAGATAGCTGTCGAGGGTTCGGTGAAAGTGGCGGATGCGGGCTTCCTGGTAGTTACCCAGGGTCTGGGCGCCTTTCTGCGACGCCTTGATGCCCGCCCACTGGCGTTTGAAGTTAGCGGTGTCCTGGTCCAGCACAAAAGACAGGCGGTTGGTCTTGAATGACTCCACGCTCACGTAAGGCTCGTCTATGCCCAGCTTGACACATTCCACCGGCGCCGGCCGCGGCCCGTTTTCCGGCACCGGGCGCAGCATCATGATGTCGTGGATACAGCGGTCCACGCCCAGCGGGCGGAAGCGGTAGATCAGGGGGATAACAATGCCGGGGAAAAAGCAGGCGTTGGGAAAAACGTGGTATTCGATGCTGTCGAGCATTTCGCTGTTGGAGAGGCGGGAAAGGTCAACATCCATCTCCGCCCCCAGTGTCTGCCGCAGGTGGTCCGCATGCGCCTGGCGCGCGGACAGCCCGTCCGGCAGATCGTCAGCGTTGTGGCCGAGAAACTCGAACAGCTGCGGCTGACTCAGCGGCTTTTCAAAATGCGGATTGCCGGATGACAGATTCTGCAGGAAGCGTGACACGTGCGGACTGAACACGTCATATTGGGTGTTCGCCCAGCTCGAGGCACGCAGCCCTTCCGGATGGGTCGCCAGCACGTGGTAGGCTTCCATGAAACCCTCCATGCACATTTTCCAGTTGCCGGGCAGCACCTTCTGGGTGTGCAGCACCGTGTAGCGGTTTTCCAGCGGCCATTTGGCAAAGTGTTCCGGCAGCACCTCAAGATAATCGGTCAGCGGTTTTGCGTCGCGGTCCAGGTTGATAAAAACAAACCCGCCCCAGGTATCGGAGGGGATTTCGATGAGGCGGAATTGGTCGTCTTTGATGTGCGGAAAATCCCAACGGCAGGGGATTTCGCGCAGGCTGCCGTCCAGATGCCACGACATGCCGTGAAAGGGGCAGCGCAGGAACTGCTTGCCCGAACCGCTTTCCCCGGCGCCGCAGAATTGCATGCCGCGGTGCGGGCAGGAGTTCACAAAGGCGTGAATCGTCTGTTGCTGGTCGCGGATAACAATAACGGAGTAGTCGCCGATGTCGTAGACGTAATAATCTCCGGCGTTGGGAATGTGTTCTTCCCGGCAGGCCCACTGCCAGGTTTTGCACCACATTTTTTCCATTTCCAGCCGGTAAAACTCGGCGCTGGTGTAACGGCTCCAGGAAATGTCTTCGTCACCGAGAAACTCGTACTGCTGCCGGGTCAGCGCCGGCGGCGGGCTGTCGGCATCCCGCGCGATAATGTCCTGGGCACTGGGCCCGGGACAGCGGGCCGCGCCCGGCGGCAACTGCGGGTCACCCGCCTCATAGATGTCCGGCATAGCTGCTCGTATCTCCCATAAGCTTGTGTCTAGAATAACGATTTGGATTGAGGATTACACATGTTGAAGCCGGTGCAATTGGGAAACAGCGGCCTGCGCGCGTCGCAACTCTGCCTGGGCACAATGAATTTCGGCACCCCCGGGCGCGGCCATCAGGGTGACTGGACCCTGGGCCTGGACGATGCGCGGCCCATTTTCCAGGCCGCCATTGAGCAGGGGTTGTTCTATTTTGACTGTGCGGACATCTACGGCATCGGCGCTTCGGAAGAGGTGGTCGGCGCGCTGCTCAGGGAGCTGCTGCCGCGGGACCAGTTTGTGCTGGCCACCAAGATCTCCATGCCGATGGGCCCGGGGGCCAATCAAGGCGGGCTGTCGCGCAAACATGTGATCGAGGGGGTTGACGCCTGCCTGCAGCGCCTGGGTCTGGACTATATTGATCATCTGGTGATCCACCGCCATCCCCACGGCATTCCCGGCGCGGTGGCGCCCCCCATAGAAGAATCGCTGGAAGCGCTGCACGATGTGGTGAAAGCGGGCAAGGTGCTGTACCTGGGCGCATCGTCCATGTTTGCCTGGCAATTTGCCGAGCTGCAGCTGACCGCAAAACTGAATGGTTGGACCCGCTTCATCTCCATGCAGAACCACTACAACCTGGTCTACCGGGAAGAAGAGCGGGAAATGATCCCCTACTGCGCCAGCACCGGCGTGGCGGTGATGCCCTGGTCGCCCCTGGCCCGGGGTATTCTTACCGGCGCCTACCAGGGCGGTTTTGCCGGCGGCAGCACCAACCGTTCCAAAGGCGGCGACCGGCGCCGCACGGAAAGCCTGTACCACGGTGAACACGTGTTTCCGGTGGCTGACCGGGTCGTAACCCTGGCTGACAAGTACGGCCACACCCCGGCGCAGATTGCGCTGGCCTGGCTGCTCAGCAAGCCGGACTTACATGCGCCGATAGTCGGCGTCAGCAAAGTGGAGCAACTGAGCCAACTGGTGGCAGCCACTGAGATCAGCCTCGATGCGGAAGATATCGAGTTTCTGGAGGCGTTGTATCAGCCGGTGGAGAATCTTCTGTCAATCGGCACTTCGTAGGTTAACGCGGCTCAGTTTTTTGGGGTTTTGATTTGAAGCCTGGTGTGGGTTCAGTTTCCTGCGTCCGGGCTCACAGGACGTGGGGGTTACGGCGCTCACGCCGAATACCACGGAATCAAGCATCTTCGGCTCTGTTAGGTTTGGGCTTTATCTGGACTGGCCGGTCTGCGCATTGGGACCAGGTTTCTCGCCGCCCGGGGCCGGCCCTCCTGCCTGCCCTCCCTCCGCTTGTGAGCCTCGCTTTGCGAGTCTCCCCACTCCGTTCGGCGGCCCCTCAAAAAGCGGCGAGAAACCTGGTTCTGATACACAGCCCTGCAGTACTCAATTGCCCCAACTCGTTCAGGGCTGAGGATGCTTATCCCGGGCAGGGCTGGGGATGCTTTTCGGACAGGGCTGAGGTGTTGTTGACGAACAGGGCTGAGTGCTGTTTCCCGAATCCTGGCGTGTGCGGCGGCTGCTAGACCTCCTGTTGGTCTGAATCAGGTCCGGCGGCGGCACTCTCTCGCTCGTGTAACTCATTGAAATTTAAGGTTATTCCTGTGCATTAGCTAAAAAGGACGCGGTCCGGAGGACGCCGCCGGCAGTGCCGCGCCAAGGTACGCCCAACGAAGGCGAACAAGCGAATGGTCTGTGAAGTTACTGGGCGGCGTTATCATCGGCAGCATTCTGGGGGCAACCCTGGCATGGCTGCTGTTGCCGTCTGCTCCGCAGCTTCTGGAGGTGTCCAGCCCGAAGGTGGTCAGCCGTCTTGTTGAGGATACGGCAGTTCCCCAATCTGGCTATCCAAGCAAGCTGGCGGCCGTGATTGCGGCCAGCGACCGGTACAATGCTGATTCCATTGTGCGCAATCGCGAACATGTGGGTGCAATCCTGAAATGTAAAGGGCATGGATACTTCTATACCCACGGTGTGGGTGCAGACCATCAGGCGCCGGTGGAATTCACCGTGGCGAAACCGAAGCGCTGCGACCTGGTGGCGCTGTGGCATACCCATGGCGCTGAAGCCAGTGACCGGGATTTTTTCAGCCCCGCGGACACTGAGTCAGCCGACCGCCTGGGTGTACCCATTTACATGACCAACCACACCGGCAAGCTGAAGATGTACCGGCCCGGTCAACGTAAAATCGGCCGCCGCAAGAATTCCAGATTCGGCGCATTGCCGATGCCCCGCGGCACCGCTGAAGGTGTGGTGGTGAAACACCGCGGCGGTGAGCCGGTGGCCATCCGCACCAGCTGATCAGCCGGACGCTGAGCGGCCGTAAACCGGCGACCGCAGTTCGCTCAAGGCCTGCCGCGCCACCTGCACCGCGGCGCTGAGGCTTAAGCCCGCAATAAGCATGGCGACCAGTAGGTCCGGCCAGCGGGATCCCAGCATGAACACCCCGGACGCGGCAGCCACCACGGCCAGATTACCGATGGCATCGTTGCGGCTGCACAGCCAGATGGAGCGCATATTGCTGTCGCCGCTGCGGTAGCGGTACAACATCAGCGCAACCGCAACATTCACCAGCAGCGCCAGCAGGGCAATGGCGCCCATGGTGGCAGGGTCCGGGACGCTGCCGGTAATTGCCCGCTGCACCGCGGTTGCGATTACCCACAGGCCAAATGCGGCCATGGTCAAGCCTTTGAACAACGCCGCATAGGCGCGCCGCTGCAGGGACATGCCCAGCACAAACAGGCTGATGGCGTAGTTGGCGGCGTCACCAAAAAAATCCAGCGCGTCAGCCTGCAGGGCAACAGAATCACCCCACCAACTGGCGACCAGTTCCACTCCGAACATGACAAAATTTGCTATCAGCGCCAGCCACAGTACCCGGCGGAAGCGCTGATCATCCGCAACCCCGAGGTCTTCCGGCGCACAGCCGTCGCAGGCCACTACGCGTCCTCCTCATAAGGTTCACCAATGTGCGTAAGCATGTCCTGAATTACACATTCAATATGGTCATCACAAGCAGTGTAGAACATCTGCTTGCCCCGGCGTTCCGCTTTTAATACCCGGGCCGCGCGCAGCAAGCGCAGATGGTGGCTGACCAGCGAAGGGGAGAGATCCAGCCGGGCGGCAATATCCCCCACGCTGATGGGTTCACTCAGGCAGGTGACAATTATGCGCAGGCGGCTGGCATCACCCATAAGACGGAATAGATCCGCCACGTGGGCTAACGCTTCTTCAGACTGTGTGACGGGGCTGAACGGCTTGAGTTGCTGCATTGAAACCAACATATGAATAACTGTTCATATGTTTGTACTTCATCTCACAAAAGTCAAGCCCGAGCTTCAGTTTTTGGGGTTTGGGTTTTGAAGCCTGCTGGTTTTCAGTTTCCTGGTCCGGGATCACAGGGCATGGGGGTTACGGCGCTCACGCCGCCGGCCCTCCCGGCTCCCCTTCCTCCGCTCTTGAGCCTCGCTGCGCGAGTCTCACCGCTGCGG
>JANQOA010000131.1 GCA_028279305.1 Pseudomonadales bacterium | reverse complement strand
ACGTCCTGCAACGGCTGTTTACGCAATTTGGACACTTCTGCGGCGGTGTAAGGCAGGAATTCCGCCGGGATCTGAGCAGCGGACATGGTGGGTAACATCCAGTTCAGTACTTCCGCCAGCTCTGCATCCGGCAAAGCGGCATTGGCGGACCCGGGCACCCGGATCAGAAATTCACGGCCGCCCTGAATGCGCAGAAAATTGCCGAGAAAATTTTTCATGGTCGGCACCGCGCCATCCAGCGTACCCGCGCCGTCAGCGCCGTGACAACCCTGGCAGTTGAGCATGTAGTTGATGCGCGCCCGGTTGGTGTTATCCACCCCGGGCAAACCTTCACCCGCGGCGGCCGGCAACGCCAGCAGCAGCGCCAGGCACGCTGCAATCAGACTACGGTACACTCGGTTCCCCACTGCTATTCAACCGCAATGCCCACCACCACAGCGGTGGAGCAGTTGTAGATGGTGCTGGCTGTACCCAGGCACCAGTTGATGTCATTGCTTTTCGGCGGGTTGTACATGGGACGGTCACCCTCGTTGCGGTTGCACATGCAGTTTCCGCAACCGGTTTTGCCGCAGCAGTCGTTGTATGAAATCACGTAGTTCTTGCCATCCACAGGATTGGTGCAGGTGCCGATCCAGGTAATCGGCGACATTTCCGTCCCCGGCGGGCAGGTGTTCACGCTGCCGCCGCAGCAGGTGCACAAGAACCCGTCGATGGCGCAGTAGCGCCAGTATTCGCAGGTCTGGTCGTCACCCGCATCCGGGATATCCGACTTCTGCGGCTGGTGATTGTCCGCCCGCGCCACTGGTAACAAGGGTACCGACGCAGCCCCGACAACCCCGGCGCCGAGCAACCCCAGCAGGCCGCGCCGGGAGGTATGCCGGGCAAATCCACGGCTGACCCGTTCGGCTATTTTGTCAATCAGATTTGTCTCGCTCATATGTTTTGCCACCTGCTATTGTTCTTTGGCCGCATCTTTCACCGGGTGATAGTGCAGTACCCCTGTATCCTTCGCATCCGGAGCTGCCGCCGCCGGTGTCTCCTGCTGCAGATAATCCTGGATGGAAGCGATGCCCAGGCGCTCCGCTTCAAATAAACTTTCCAGATGTTCCCTGGAATTCACAATGCCCAACGAGGCAATAACGCCATGTTTATCGATCAACACCCCATAAGGCAGCTTGCCCACCCCGAACGACCGCCCGACAACTTCCGACAGGCCATAGTCGAACTGCTCGAGTTTTTCATCCGCGACAAATTGCCTGTGCTCGGACACATCACCGCCGTCGCTGACCAGCAGTACCACCACCCGCGGCTCCGCCCGTTGCAGCGTTTTTAACACCGGCAGCAGGCTTTTACAGATCGGACAATCAGGGGCGAGGAAAAACAGCAGCTGCCCGCCGCTGCTTTGCGCGGTCATCAGCGTTTTGCCGGTTAAGGTTTCAACGGCAATCTGCGGCGCCGGATCGCCCACTTTCACCTGCTGGTTGACCATCAGGGCACCCGCCGGAGCCACCCGCTCATACAGCACGCCCACCTGCCGGGCCAGGGCAAAAACCACCACCAGCAGCACCAGCACCAGTACCCATAACACCACTACCGCGGCAATCAGCAAATCCACCTAGGCGCCCTCCAGGCCGGACTGCCACAAACGCCGGTGCACGCCGCGGTTGGCCAGCAATTGTTCCGCGCTTTCGTACATTATCAGCCAGCCCAGCGCCAGCCCGCCCGCAACCGCCAGGGCAGACCCGCTTAACGACGCCAACCCGGCGGCGGACCACAGCGGCCAGGTGCACAAAAACAGCAACACGCCGTTGCGCAACAACAGCAGCGGTGAGATGGCGGTCGGGCTATCGCCGCACCCGCAATCGATAAAATCCCGGCCGCGCATCAGGTTAAGGCAGATGGCGGCAGCGTATCCGCTCAGCAACAAGCCGGCTAACACAGCACCGGCCGGCTGCAGCCCCAGCAGCAGCAAGACCGCGGCGGCCTCTGCTGCGATAATCAACAGCGCCGCTGTTTTGATCAGCTTCGGCGGCACCAAGCGGTACGCAGCCAGGGTGGCTTGAAACCTTATTCCGGAACGCAGTTTGTGCCGGACCGCCAGGGCAAATATGCCGGCCAGCAGCCAGGCTGCCACCACCGCGCTGAGGGTTAACACCACGTTCAGTGCGCCCCGTGCACCAGGAACGGGGTGGCGGCGCCGGTATTCAGGGTCTTAACAAACTCACCACCGGGCAGGCGGTATACGTCTATGCCCATCTCCGCGTTGGTCACCAGCATCAGGCGGTTGTCGCCGCTGCCCGACGTACCCAGCGATAGTCCCCAATTGGAAAGCTCTATGCGGCCACGGCGTTTACCTTTGGCCAGATCGTAGCGCCACACCTCCATGCCGCCGTCCTTGTGAGTGCCTTCACCGCCTTCGGGGTTCATCAGGAAATAACCGTCCCCGGCGGCATCCACCATGCTGGGGATCATGCCGCCCGGGCGCCAGTTGCGCTCGTCCTCGCCGGTCAGCCACCATTTATCCAGCACCTTTATTTCATCTTTACGCAGGTCCACCGGCAGCACCTGGCCGCTGAAGGTGGGGAAGTGGGCAATACCGTCCGCTACCGCGGCGCCTTCAAATATGGGGTCTTCGTTGGCATCAAACACCGCTTCGGACTTGCTGGTATCTTTCAGACTGCCGTCAGCATTCAGGTGGCTTGTCAGAAAGGAACCGTTGGCGCAAATAGACGTAAAGCTGCGCTTGCCGTTGGGAATGACAAAACCGCAGCCCGCGGTGCTGACCTCCGCGACAAACTCCCGGTTTTTCAGGTCGACTATGCTCACCGACTGACCGGGCGTAAAATTGTATACGCCCAGAAAACGCTGATCGCCGATCAGGCCGGTGGCGATACGTTTCGGCATGCCGGTAATGCGTTTGGCGGGAATCACCACCTCCGCGCTCACCGCCAGGGTGGCCGGATCGTAAATAGTCACTACATCGGTGCGTTCACCGCCGCGCCCGCCGCGGGAGTAAAATGTTTCGATCACATAGTGTTCGTTGGTGCTGCGGTTACGCTGATAAGCACCGATAAAACTGGCGGTCATCATGCCTTTGTACTGCTGGCCGAGGCTGTCCGCCAGCGGGTCCACCACCAGCACTTCCCCTTCAAACATGTGAAAAAAGGAAAAGTCATGCACCATAACCCAATGGTCCGGGTATTTGGCCGGCAGCGTTTCCACGCCCCCTACCGGCTCGGGGGTGAATTCCGCGCTGCCCGCAGCGGCCCAGGCCGCTGCTGCCGCGGCGAGAAAAAAGCGGCTGACCCGGTGAATAAGTTTGTTATACATTGATCATTCCGTTGCTAGTCCTAAAATTACCGCGGTTGAGCAGTTATACACGTTGTTGGATGTGCCGATGCACCAGTCGATATCGTTGTTTGCGGACGGCCGGTACACCGGCCGGTCATCTTCATTGCGGTTACACAGGCAGCGTCCGCAACTGCTTTTGCCGCAGCAGTCATTGTAAGAGAGTACGTAGTTGAGTCCATCCGCCGGGTTGCGGCAAGTGCCTACCCAGGTTAACGGAGACATTTCCGTGCCCGGCGGGCAGGCGTTCTGGCTGCCGCCGCAGCAACTGCAAAGAAATCCGTCAATGCCGCAATAACGCCAATACTCACAGGTAGTGGGGTCACCCGGATCCTCGGGGTTGCCTGTGCTTTGCGCCGGTATGCGCCCGGCTTCGCCGGCCCCGGCGCTGCTGGCCCTGGCCACGGGCAGCAGCGGCAGCGATGATGCGCCCACCAAGGAAGCGCCCAGCACACCCAGAAAGCCGCGCCTGGAGCTGCGCCGGGCCAGACCCCGGCTGGACACCTCCGCCATGTTGTACAAGCGCTGCAGCCAATTGTTTGTAGCCATGTTAACCGGGCACCTCCCCAAGCGGATTTAATCGATGGCGTAGACCATGTACGGCGTCTCACCCAGATCGTAGATGGTGTGCTGATATTCCCCGCTGCCGCCGTCGTAAACATCCAGGGCCCCTTCGATGTTAACCACCAGCAGGCGCGGATCTTCGGTTGCATCCGCGGTGATGCTCAGCGCCGGCGTGCGCAATTCGATTTTCTGTTGAACCTCGCCGCTGCCGACATCAAACAGCCACACCTGGGGGGCCGGGTCCTTATGGCTGCCGTTGTAACCGTCCGGCGTCATGCCCACCCATAGGCTGCCCCGCTGATGACCGGCTTTGCCGTGCCAGCCCGCCGGCCGCCAGTTTGCCGCTCTCTGCTGCTCCGTCGTCAACCACCAGCGCGGCAGCATTTTGGGCGTTCTGCCGCGTACATCCACAGGCTGCACCTCGCCGCCGTAAGTAACAAAATACCAAACGCCATCAATCAGCTCCGCTTTTTCGGACAGCGGGTCGTTGTCGATATCGTTAAACACGTCGCTGGCCCAGCGCGCGGCCTCCTGCCCCTTGCGGTCCAGACGGATGTGGACCAGACCGCCGTTGCCGCACAGGGTGAAGAAGCCGCGGCGGGTATCCGGATAAACCAGGGAACAGCCCGGCGTCTGGATTTCACTCACCACCTGTTCACTGTCGAGGTCTATCACCGTCACCGAGGTGGCCGGATTCATATTAAACACCAGCAGGAACCGGTCGTCCGCGGTGATGGCGCTGCTGCTCTGGTTGTTGACCACGTTCATACGCTTGGGCGGCAGATCTATTTCCGCAACCAGGTTGAGATTGGCAAAGTCGTAAACGGCAATGATGTCCTGGCGCGCGCCGCGCACGCCGCGGGTGTGAATGGTTTCACCAACGTAAAACTTCTGCCGCTTAACCGAATGATTCAGGGAAGCAAACTGGCCGGCGCTGAGCATGCCTTTAAAGTGCCGGGTGCGGGTATCCACCAGACCGAAGCTGGCATCGATGAGGCTGCCGAACGCCAGATCATGAACCATGGCGTAATGGGGCGGGTAAGGGGTCTGCAGCGACAACACGTTGGGGATCTTCTCCGCACCCAGCTCTGCATGACTATGCATGGCAGCAAACAGCAGCACGCCCAGTGCCGCGTTCCAGCCGCTGTTCAGCTTCATGTTGCCCTCCCATTACGCTGACCAGCCAGTATACAAACTACTGGCAGTTAATACGCTGAAATAATATAGTACGCCCGTACTAAGTCTGCAAGGGAGAATGTGGTTGGTTGCAGATGACAGCAGCGGCAGCAAACGCCGGCACCGGCCGGGTACCGCCGCTTACACCACCGGACGCAGCACCGCAGCCAGAATACTCGCTGTGGCACGGGATATTGTGATCAACGACGGCATGGCCAAGCTGACCATGCGCCGCATTGCCCGGGAGTCGAACATATCGCCGGGCAACCTCAGCTACTACTACGCCAGCAAGACTGATCTGCTGGAAGATCTATGCCATCACGTACTGGAACCCTATCTGCAGGAGTTCGAGCGGCTGCGCAGCCAGGACAGCGGATCACCCCGGGCGCAATTGCGCGCTGTGCTGGAATATGTGTTTGACGACCTCAGCACCACCGAAACCACGCACTTTTTTCCCGAGCTGTGGTTGCTGGCGCTGCGCGACGAGTGGGCCGCCAAGCAGATGGAGAACATTTACGCCACCTACCGCTCCGTGCTGGTGGATATCATGCACAACATGTACCCCGGGCTGGAGGCGCGCAAAGTGCAGGATCTGGCCCTGGCCATTTCAGCCTCCATTGAGGGGCATACCGTTTTCATAGGGTACGGGCGCGAACACGCCGCCCGCGCACCCCATGTTAAATCGCTCATTATTGAGCATCTCATCAACCTGGTAGACACAACCGCGGCAGCCTGTGACGCAGCCGGGAATGCCGCATGAAGTAGGTTGTGCCTGCCGCAGGTTAAATAGAAGGGGATCCATATGTACATTCAAGAAGACATGACCCGCCGCCACCCATGGCTCGCCGGGCTGCTGCTGGCCGGGCTGCTCTGTACCGGCCTGATCAGTCTGCCGGCCGGCGCCGCGGTCATTGAAGAAATTGTTGTTACCGCGCAGAAGCGTGAGCAGAACGCCCAGGAAGTGGGTATCGCCATCAACGCCCTGACCGGCGAGCAGATGGAGCAGCTTGGGTACGCCAATGCCCAGCAGGTCACCGCCATGGCGCCCGGAGTACACACCGTGCAGCCGAATGGTGAAGCCAACTACGCGCTGGCCATACGGGGGGTGGCGACCTCGGATTTCACCACCAACGTGGAAAGCCCGATCGCGGTCTATCTGGACGAGGTTTATATCAGCCAGATGTCAGGTACCGGCTTCATGCTCTATGACATGGAGCGGGTTGAGATTCTGAAAGGGCCTCAAGGCACTCTGTACGGACGCAACGCCACCGGCGGCCTGGCGCACTTTGTGACCAAAAAACCCAGCGAAGAACTGGACGGCTACGTGCGCCTGACCGCCGGCAAATACGATCAGTTCAAATTCGAAGGTGCGGTGGGCGGCCCCTTGAGCGACACCCTGATGGCGCGGCTGTCGATCAGCACCAACGACCACGACCCTTATATCCGCAACCGCATCGGCCGCGACCTGAACGACGGCAACGAGCAGGCGGCCCGCCTGCAGCTATTGTGGTCACCCAGCGACAGCGTCGACGTGCTGTTGAACGTTCGGGGTATGGATCAGGACATCGACACCGGCTTTTTTGAGCATGTCACCTCGGCGGTACCCGGCCAGTTGACCCCCACCCTGGTTAACGACGTGCTGGGTTATATCGACAACGACGGTGACGTCTACGCCGGCGACTACGACGCCCCCGGCTTCAACGACCTGGAAACCCGCGGCTATACTGCTACCGTCAACTGGGACCTGGAGAATTTCACCTTTACCTCCATCACCGACTACTCCACCGTGGAACGGGACTATATCGAGGACTCCGACGCCTCGCCGGTCCCTCTGTTTAACTTCTTCCTCAACACCGACGCGGAACAGTTTTCCCAGGAATTCCGCCTGCAGGGTGAAACCGAAGGCATGAACTGGGTGGCCGGCTTCTATTACATGGACCTGGAAATCAAGGATGCCAACGGCGCGGAAACAGAACCTTTCATCGACCCGGCCGGCGATACCCCTGACGTTTCCGGGCTGGACAACCCCTATCAATCCACCACCGAGTCATATTCGCTGTTCGGCCAGGTGGAATACGACCTGTCCGACCGCTGGACGCTGGTGGCCGGCCTGCGCTGGATTCATGATGAAAAGGATCACGACCTGGCGGTGAACGCAGTGGACTTTATTCCCGGCACCACGCTGCGCAACGGCAACCCCAACATTCTGGCAACCATCGCTACTTACAGCGGCGACCGGGAAGACGATGAAATTGCCGGCCGGCTGGGCCTGAACTGGAATGTCAGCGAAGATGTGCTGGTTTATTTCAGCTACAACCGCGGCGTGCGCAGCGGCGGCTTTAACGCCCCGGTATTCCCCTTGAACCCGCCGCTGGGTTATACCGACGACGTCATCAGCTTTGACCCGGAACAGCTGGACGCTTATGAAGTAGGGTTCAAAACCACCTGGCAGGACGGCCTTGTGCAGTTGAACGGCGCCGCTTACTACTACGACTACAACGATTATCAGGCTTTCCAGATCATATTCCTGGACACCCTCACCACCAACGCGGATGCGGAGAGCACCGGCGCGGAACTGGAACTGCTGGCCAGCCCGGTAAGCGGCCTGGATATCGTCCTGGGTGCCGCTTACAACGATATTGATGTGGATCTGGGCAGCGGCACCCCGGAGACAACTTCCGTGCAGTCACCGCAGTGGAATCTGAACGGCCTGCTGCGTTACGAATTTGGCCTGTTCGGCGGCACCATGGCGCTGCAGTACGATGTGCATTACCGCTCCGAGCACTTCTTCTCCCTGACCCGGGCGGAGACGGTGACCGAGAACGGTTACACCCTGTCCAATGCCTCCATCATGTATACCAGCGGCGACGAGCGCTGGAGCATCAACGCCTTTATGCAGAACATAGGCGAAGAGGAGTACCTGGTGCAGACATTCGACCTGTCCGGCCCCGACGTGTTCGGCATGACCGAGCAGTACTACGGCCGGCCGCGCTGGACCGGGCTGACCTTCACTTACAATTTCGGCAACTAGCCGCCCAGCCCGCGCTAGCCTGCCGGCGCCACCGGCAGGCTGGCAAATCCCCGGAAGCGGGCCCGCCGCGCCCGCTGCGGTTCTGCGCACAGGCGCGCCCCGGGGAAGCGCCGGAAGAACATCTGCAGCGCCACCCTGCCCTCCAACCGCGCCACGTTAAGCCCAGCGCAGGTATGGATACCGGCGGCAAAAGCCAGATGCGGATTCGGCGTGCGGGTAATATCAAAGCGGTCCGGCTCGGCAAATACCTCGGGATCGCGGTTGGCGGCGCCGATACACAGGGTCAGCACACTTTGCGCCGGAATCTGCACGCCGCTGAGGGTAACCGCCCGGGTGGTGGTGCGGTTGCCCAACTGATTGGAACTTTCATAGCGCAACATCTCTTCCACCGCAGATGCCATCAGCTGGGGTTCCGCCTGTATCCGCTGCAACGCCCGGGGATGGCGTAACAACAGTTCAATGCCGTTGCCAATCAGGTTGGTGGTGGTTTCGTGGCCGGCGTTAAGCAGGAAAATGCACTGGTGATAAAGCTGCTCGGCGGACAGGCCGCCGTCAGCATCGCGCCAGCGCAGCAGGCGGGCAACAATGTCGTCCTGTTGCGCGGACAGGCTGCGGCGCCGCAGTTTGATCAATTCCCGCAGATAAGCCAGAAACTCAACCACCGCGGCATTACCCGCGGCCTGCTGGGCCGGGGTCAGCCCCACTTCAAGGCCTCCCAGGATGGCCAGCGACCAGTCCCGCAAGGGACCGCGTTCGTCCTTCGGCATCGCCAGCAGATTACCGATAATCTCTACCGGAATGGCGGCGGCAAACTCGGCAATGGCATCCACCCGGCCGCGGCCGGCCAGGCCGTCGAGCAGTTCTTCCACCAGCGCTTCCAGGCCCGGCTGCATTTCCTCCACCACCCTTGCCGACAGAGCATTGCCGATGGCTTTGCGCACCCGGGTATGCAGCGGCGGATCGTTAAACACCAGGCTGGTGGTATGGTGCTGATAGAGGGGGGATTCAGCGCCGAATACCGGCGCAAACTGCAGCCGTTTGTCTGAGCTGAATTGGCGCGGATCCCGGTAAACCATACGCAAATCTGCATAACGGGTGAGGAAAAAGCTGCCGTCCGCCAGGCGCAGTACCGGCGCCGCCTGGCGCAAGCGGTGGTACTCAGGGTAAGGGTCCGCGTAAAAGGTATCCGGCAGTGCCGCCAGATCAAACGATATCGATTGGGCGCACATGACAGCAGCTTGAATTCAGGGCCCGGGTTTGTTCAACCGCCGTTTTTGCTCAGCTCGCCGCTGAGTTCGTTGACCCGCAGTTCACCCTCCCGGGTCTGGCCGCCAATCTCCAGAAAACGGCGCATGTTGGCTTGCGCCGCGTCGGTGCGCAGCAGGCGCTGGAACAGATAGGCTTCTTCGCGCAAACCTTCATCCAGCGGTTTTTCAGCAGCGTTCACCGATTCTTTGGCCAGGCGCACGGCGTCAGCCGGGAAACCGGCAATCCGCCGGGCCAGAGCCTGCACCCAGGGGCCAATCTCATCAGCGGCAAATATACGGTTCAGATAACCCCAGCGCTCCGCCGTCTCAGCGTCCAGATCCTCACCCGCGAGGACAATTTCCAGCGCCCGGCCGCGCCCGACCAAC
Source organism: Pseudomonadales bacterium (assembly GCA_028279305.1). Lineage (GTDB taxonomy): Bacteria > Pseudomonadota > Gammaproteobacteria > Pseudomonadales > Azotimanducaceae > UBA4421. The sequence continues at coordinate 4,489 of JANQOA010000131.1, read as the reverse complement.
CGCGGCAGACGCTGGGTGCCGGTACCGCCCGGCAGTATCCCGATCGGCACTTCCATCTGGTTGATTCTGGTCTTGCCGGCTACCCCGAACCGCATATCCATGCTGGAGACAAACTCGCTGCCGCCGCCGCCCACCCGGCCTTCAATCTGCGCAATGGTCACCTTATCCATGCTGCGCACCCGCTCGCACATGCTGTGGTATTCGTTCAACTCCTGGTCTTTCTGCGCGTCCGTGTCGATGGGGAAACTGAGAATGGTCTCCACATCAAAATGGGCGAGGAAAAAGTCCGGATCCGCGCTTTTGAACAATACCACCGTCAGCGCCGGGTCAGCTTTAAGCTCCACGGTCAGCGCGCTCAACTGGGCATAAAGCGGTACGGTAATCAGATTGATGGGCGGATTGTTGATGGTCACCACCGCCAGACGCCCGCTGATCTCCACGTTCAACAAATCGTAGTCGTAAGCCATGTCCCCTCCCGTATGCGGCTGCATGCAAAATAGCAATAACCCGCTGGACGCCGCAACGGCTATCATGCAAATTGCGGGTGCGGGCCACCGCGTAACCAGGAGGCGGACATGACAGATTCAATTTATGCGGCAATTGCCGGACGGGTGGATGAACTTGCGGAAGAGCTGAACGAGGTTTCGCTGGCTATCCACGCCAATCCGGAGCTGGCGTTTAAAGAAGAGTTCGCCTGCAGGACCTTAACCGCCAGCCTGGAGCAGCACGGGCTGGAACCGGAAAGTGGTGTCTTTACCCTGCCTACCGCCTTTGAGTCCCAACTGAACCCGCAGCATGACGGACCCACCGTGGCTATCCTGGCGGAATACGATGCCCTGCCCGGCATCGGCCACGCCTGCGGCCACAACATCATCGCCGCATCCGCACTGGGCGCAACCCTGGCCCTGCAGGCCGTGGCGGAGCAACTGCCGGGCCGGATCCGCATGTTGGGCACTCCGGCTGAGGAGAAAGGCGGCGGCAAGGAACTGATGGCCAGAGCCGGAGCATTTGACGGCGTGGACGCCGCCATGATGATCCACCCGGCCGGGGTTAACCTTTCCTCCATGCCGTGCATCTGCGTGGCTGAGGTGGAGGTGATTTACCACGGCAAATCCGCCCACGCTTCGGCCATGCCGCACAAGGGCGTAAATGCGTTGGACGGTCTGTTATTAGCCTACCAGGCGATCTCCAATCTGCGCCAGCACATCCGCGCCACCGAACGCATTCACGGCATCATCACCGAGGGCGGCGCGGCGCCGAACATCGTGCCGGACCGCAGCGCCGGCCAGTTTTACGTGCGCGCCGCCAACGAAAAGGATCTGGGCAAGCTGAAGCCCCGTGTACAGTCTTGTTTCGAGGCCGGCGCCAAAGGCAGCGGCTGCGAGGTGGAAGTGAACTGGGCGGGAGTAGACTACCTGGACCTGAACACCAACTGGCCGCTGGCGGACCAGTTCCAGGCCCACGCGGAAACCCTCGGGCGGGAGTTTGTGCCTTTTGAGGAGGCGGTGAAATTCGGCGCCGGCAGCACCGACATGGGCAACGTCAGTTACCGGGTGCCTTCCATTCACCCCATGCTGGCCGTGGCGCCCCCCAACGTGGTGATCCACAATCCGGAATTTGCCAAGTGGGCGGGGTCTGAAAAAGGCACGCAGGCTGTGCTGGATGCGGCCAAGGCTATGGCCATGACCACCGCCGACTACCTGCTGTCACCGCCGCTGCAGGATCAGGCCCGCCAGGCTTACGACGTTTCCGTGGGGCTGTCGAAATAGATCAGGCGGCCTGGGTATTCGGCTACGGCTCGCTGATCTGGCGTCCGGATATCCCCTTCAACGAAGCCTGCCCGGCGGAACTGCCCGGCTACAGCCGGCGTTTCTGGCAGGGCTCTCACGATCACCGCGGCGTGCCGGAACACCCGGGGCGGGTGGTGACGCTGATTGCAGACGCTGATGAAACCTGTGTGGGAATGGCTTATCTGGTGCCCATGGAGGCGGTGCTGGCCACCTTTGAACAACTGGACCACCGGGAGAAAAACGGCTACCAGCGCTGCCGCCAGACGCTGTATCTGCGGGACGGGCGCCGGGTGCCGGGGCTGGTTTACATCGCCCCCGTGGATAATTTTGCTTACCTCGGCGAAGCCCCGCTGCGCGACATAGCGCAGCAGATTATCCGCAGCCACGGCCCCAGCGGCAGCAATCTGGAATATCTGCTGCAGTTGACCAGCGCTTTGCGCAACCTGAATGCCCATGATCCGCACGTTTTCGAGTTAGAATGCCAGGTTCGGCAGTTGCAGAGTGAGGCAGGAGGCGCGTAGTGGACATTTCTTTCAGTGCGGAACATGAGAGCTTCCGCAACGAAGTGCGGACTTTTCTCGACGGCAACCTCACCGGCGAACTGCGTGAAGCGGCGGAATTCTGCCCCGGCATGTTTCTGGACTATGAACACAACATGGCCTGGCACAAGATCCTCTATGAAAAAGGCTGGGTGGCGCCCGCCTGGCCCAAGGAATACGGCGGCACGGGCTGGGATCTGCTGCAACGTTACATCTGGACCACGGAGACCGGCCTGGCAGGCGCGCCCGGCACCGCCCCCATGGGGCTGGGCATGTGCGGGCCCATGTTAATCGGCCACGGCACCGAGCAACAGAAGCAGTACTACCTGCCGCGTATTCTCTCCGGCGAAGACTACTGGTGCCAGGGTTACTCCGAGCCCGCCTCCGGCTCCGACCTGGCGTCTTTGGGACTAAAAGCGGTCACCGACGGCACTGATCTGGTGTTGAACGGTTCAAAAATCTGGACCACCCATGCGCACTGGGCAAACCGTATGTTTCTGCTGGTGCGCACCAGGGACGGTGACAAACCCCAGCACGGCATCACATTTCTGCTGCTGGAAATGAACAGCCCCGGCATCCGCGTTGAACCCATTGTCTTTGCCTCGGGTACCCACGAAGTGAATCAGGTGTTCTTCGACGATGTGCGGGTGCCGAAAACCAATATCGTTGGCGAAGAAGATCAGGGCTGGACGGTGGCCAAGTATCTGCTGGAGTTTGAGCGCGGCGGCGGCGGTGCCGCGCGTTTTCACACCGGGCTGCAGCGCCTGCGCAACTTTGCCGGTGACATCAGCGCTTCCGGGCAGCGGTTGCTGGACGACCCCGCTTTTGCCGCCAAACTGAACGCCGCAGCGGTGAAGATCGAAGCCATTCAGTTCACCGAATTCCGCATCATGGCTGCCATCTCCAAAGGCGGCAGCCCGGGTCCGGAATCCTCGATAATGAAAACTCTGGGCGCCGAGATGGGTCAGCATCTCAGCGAATTGATGGTTGAAGCACTGGCATTCTACAACAGCCCGCATCAGCCGGAGGCCCGTGAGGTGGGGCAGAATGTGCCTGCCGTGGGGCCCAGGGCCGGGTTAACGGCATTCCCCCGTTACATCAACTTCCGTGCCCAGTCCATCGCCGGGGGCACCAACGAGGTGCAGGCTAATATCGTCGCAAAAATGGTCCTCGGACTTTGACCCGGGCTGCTGGCGCGGACCGCCAGCAGCGGACGGCACAGCCCGGTACGTTGCAGGCCCGCATATTGCAGGGCAGCGTGCTGCCGGTGATGTTGCCCATGGCCACCCCCAACGCGCTGGCGTTTCTGATTCAAGCCTCGGTGAACATGACCGAAGTATGGTACGTGGGCCAGTTGGGTACCACCGCGCTGGCGGCCATGGCTTTTGTATTCCCGGGATTAATGCTGATGCAGATGCTGGCCGGCGGCGCCATGGCCGGGGCGGTGACCAGTTCCATCGCCCGCGCCCTCGGCGCCGGTGACAGAATCGCCGCGCAGCGGCTGATATGGCACGGCATAGTAATTGCGCTTGCGGCCGGCGGCCTGTTCCTGCCGCTGTTTGTTCTGTTCGGCCGCTGGATGCTGACCACCCTGGGCGCGGAACAACAGGTATTGCAGGAGGGTATGCGCTACGGCGCAATCGTATTTGGCGGCGGCGTCAGCATCTGGCTGAACGCCATTCTTTCAGGGGTGCTGCGCGGCATGGGCAACATGCGTTTTCCCGCTTTGTTGATGGCGGGCGGCGGCCTGGTGCAGGTGGTGCTGTCCGGCACCCTGGTACTGGGGTGGTTCGGCGTTCCCGCGCTGGGCATAACCGGGGCGGCGATCTCCATCGTCAGCATTGCCGTTCTAACCGCCGTTCTGGCGTTGTTGAAGCTGAGTTTCGGCCGCAACACGGTTAATCTGCATTGGTCCGCGGCGCGCCTGCAACGCCACCTGTTTGCCGACATATTCAAGGTCGGGGCCCTGGCTTCGCTGTCACCGTTTCTGAGCATCGCGTCCATCATGCTGGTGAACGGTCTGATCAGCCGTTTTGGCGACCACGTGGTAGCCGGCTACGGTATCGGCGCGCGTCTGGAGTTTCTGCTGGTGCCCATGGTTTTCGGCTTCGGCGCAGCCATGAACACCATGGTGGGCATGAACGTGGGGGCGGGAAATAT
>JANQOA010000320.1 GCA_028279305.1 Pseudomonadales bacterium | reverse complement strand
GCCCGGCGCCAGGCGGCCACGTCGTGGAACGCCTGCTGCTGCACAAATTCGTCTATCTGCATGATCAGACCGGTCTCTTCCGCCAGCGGCAGAAATTCCCGTGGTTCCACCATGCCGCGGCGGCCGTGGCGCCACCGCACCAGGGCTTCAACTCCGGTAATGCTGCCGCTCTGCAACGAGACCTGAGGCTGGTAGTAGACTTCAAACTCACCCTGGATGAGACCGTTGCGCAGTTCCCGCTCCAGATTAAGCCGCGATGAAAACTGATGGTTCATTTCCTCTGAAAAGAACTGATAGCCGTTTTTGCCGCGGCCTTTGACGTGATACATGGCAATATCAGCGTTCTGAATCAACGCCTCACCGCTTTCGCCGGCTTCCGGGTACATGGAGATGCCGATGCTGGCGCCGACAAACAGCTCGTGGCCGTCTATCACAAAAGGTTCGCTGAGGCGGTCGAGAATTTTCTCGGCAATGACCACCACGTCATCGCGGGTCCGCACCTCGGGCAGCAGCAGGGTAAATTCGTCACCGCCAAAGCGCGACAGGGTGTCACCCTTGCGCAGGCAACTCTGCAGACGGTTGGCCACCGCTTTCAGCAGGCGGTCGCCCATGCTGTGTCCCAGCGTGTCGTTAACCAGCTTGAAGCGGTCCAGGTCCAGAAACATGGCAGCAAGCTTGCGCTTGTTGCGCCGGGCATGGGTGATGGCCAGACTCAGCCGGTCTTTCAGCAGCGCCCGGTTGGGCAGGTGCGTCAGCAGATCGTGGTAGGCCTGGAAGTTGATCATCTCTTCCGCCTGCTTACGCTGGCTGATGTCCCGGGCGGTACCATAGGTGCCGACAAAATTTTCCCGGGTTCTTTCGTTATTGTCCGCGTAGATGCCCATGGCCGTGAGTTCCGACCAGACCGAGGGTGAGCGCACCAGCCCGGCACGGTCGCGGCTGTTGCTCTTCAAGCGGATTTCAACGTTGCGCACGGCCCGGCCGCCGGTGCGGCGTTCGTTAAACAGGTTGTTCATGGCATCCAGGTCTTCTTCTTCGATCAACTCGGAGAAATGTTTGCCCAGCAACTCGTCCCTGGTGAAACCCAGCATGCCCTGGATGCGGTCGTTGATAAAGGTAAAACAGCCGTTGCGGTCCAGCATGTACACCAGGTCCGGCGAACTGTTGACGATAAACCGGTGGAGTTCTTCCGACTCTTTGAGCTTACCCTCCATTTCCGCCGCCTGATTCTCCAGGCGCACTTGACGCAGGGCAGTTTCCATGGTGGCAATCAGTTCAGCTGCTTCGTAGGGCTTCTTGACGAAGTCGAAAGCGCCGCAATGCAGGGCGTGTTTGACTCCGCTGAAACTGGAGTCACCGCTGACCACAATGATCTTGCACTTGAGCTTCTGGCGGGCTGCGTAGTCCAGGATATCGTGACCGCTGACCCCGGGCATGATCAGATCCAGCAGCACCACATCATAACTGTTGTCTGCCAGCGCCTGCAGGGCCGCTTCGCCGCCCAGGGCCTGATCCGCGTCGTACCCGTACAGGGTAACGAGATGATAAAGTGAGGTCAGCAGTTCCTGCTTGTCGTCGACCAGCAGGATTTTCGCCTCACTGCTTCCTTCCACCGGACGGTTCATCATTTTTGCAAATGAATCCCTTGGGCTGTGGGCCTCACCGGGATGATTCTTTTCCGACATAATCGAAGATTTACCTTACCAACACGTTCTGAACCATTGGCGTATGTATACGGCGATTAATCAACCGGGCTGGACCGCCGACGTTGTGGATACGCGTAAGGCTGCGCGCAGATAACGTCCTACTCTCAACACAAGTGCACATTTGACCAAGTTTCGAACAACGCGTAAAGGGTTGATTTGCCCAACATTTTATCTTGTTTATCAGATACCTAGCTTGCCTTTTTCAGCCCTGCTGAGGAAATATATGTGCCTTCCTCTAAGCCGGATGCGCAAACGGCAAGGGCCACAAAGGCATGACCCGGGCCAACGCGGACAACGCCAGCGCATGTTTCAATTCCCCGCTCTGTACCGCCGCGCGCACCTGCTCGGGACTCATCAACTCCACCTCAATCAACTCGCCGTCTCCGAGATCCTGCGCCCCCGCCCGGGTAACGTTTTCCGCCAGCCAATGGTGGCACAGGTGATTGTGGAACGCCGGATTGGGTTCAACCGCCCCCAGGTACGTCCAATCCCCCGTTTCGTAACCCGTTTCCTCCAGCAGCTCGCGGCGCGCCGCGGCACCGTGATCTTCACCTGCATCGACCATCCCGCCCGGGGTTTCCAGGGTGGTATAACCTACGCCAAACCGGTACTGACGGATCATCACGCTGCGGCCTTGGGTATCCAGCGCCACCACATTGACCCAATCCACTGATTCTAACACTAACCTGTCAAACAATTTGTTATTGCGAGGGTTACGCAGCCGGTCGATACGCTTTCTGAACAGAATCAGGTCGCTGTCCTCATCGTAGCGGGATTCAATAAATTGCCAGTCCAGGTTGATATCAGCCATGGGCTCCTCTTTTTTCAGTCAGCATAACCGGTCAACTCCATATAACCGCGCCCTACATCTTCATCCCCGGCTTTAACCCGTACGATACCTTCCCAGTACACCAGGCCAAGGTCCATCACCTGATCTTCAACCATGGCTTCAATATGCAACTTCTCAGGGTGCAGCTTTTCAGCACGCTCTGCCGCCGCCTGCCGCGGAGTCCCGCCCAGGGCCAACTCCCAGGCCACCGGCCAGCGGCGGCCTTGCGCATCCTGCCAGAACCGCACCGGGGTCAGCTGATAGTCTTCCGCCGTCAGCATGCGCTGCTCATACCCGTCAAGCAACATGCCATGATTATACGGATCGGTGCCGCCATCCTTGCGCCGCAGATTAAATGCCATCACATTCCGCCCATCATCCAGTTGCAACGCAAACCAATCCCACCCGGCCAGGTGTTCTCCCAACAGCGAAGTACTCCATTCGCGGTCCATCCAGGTAAACCCCCGCACCGCCACCGGCTGTCCCGCCACCGTCAGCTCACCGCTGGTGGCCATCCCCGGCAACGAATAATAGTAACTGGCCGCGCCCGGACCCTTGTGCGATAAACCCCTGTCTCCCTGCAGCACCGGCGCCCGCTGTTGCTGCATGCTGAGGTCTACCGCAAACTCCGCCGCCTGCGCCTGTAACCGCCACTGCCCGTGATCGCCGCCGTCCGGGGCGACGAAGGCGGCGTCCAGCGTCCAGTCTTCAATGCGCGCCGCCACAGCGCCGTTGACCGTAACCGCGGCCAGCGCCGGATGCCCGCGGGCAAACCG
>JANQOA010000308.1 GCA_028279305.1 Pseudomonadales bacterium | reverse complement strand
ATCCCTATGTCACTAAGAAACTATTGGATTGGCTCAGCAAGAACTGCGCCGAAGACCGCAACATCTTCCAGGCCGGCGTCCAGTACCGCAGCCAGCACCTCGGTGGTATCCATGGTGCCGCCCGAAGCAGTATTGTCATAGTGATCCAGAATCAGCACCGGGCCTTCCCCCGGCTGCTCAGCGGCACTCTGCGCGCGCTGCATGGATTCCGCCAGCGGCTCCACCTGATAAACAAAGCGTTCGCGCTCCTGCCAGGCGGTGTCCAGTAACTCGGCAGCGTAACCGGCTGCGCTGCCCTTGTTATTGTCGGTAACCACCACCACCGACAGGCCGGCATCGTGTATGTCAGCGTGGGGGAAGCCGGTAAACAGGCTGACAGCCAGGCAATCACCGTTTTCCAGCTCCCGGGCGCGCGCCTGTAGCTGGTTGTTGGGAAAATCATCCGTGCCCTGGCGCATGACGTGAGGCAGCATGGGCGCGTTTTCCCAGTGCATCACCGGCTTTACCTTGCCGTCCAGCATATCGAAGAAGATGTTTGCCGCCCGCCGCGCGGTACCGTCCATGTCGATATGCGGGTAAGTATGGTAGCCGGTCAGCACGTCGCAGTTGTCAACCATCCGCTGTGTCACGTTCGCGTGCATGTCAAGGGACACCGCAATCGGCAGGTCCGGATGGGCTTGACGGATGCGCGCCAGCAGCTCCCCTTCGCCGTCGTCATGGCTGCGGGTGGCCATGGCCCCGTGTAAGTCCAGCATCAGCGCCTCCACCTGGCCGGCCAGGCTGACAATGGCTTCACACATGTATTCATAACAGTCGTCTTCCACCCGGCCGCTGGGCGGCGCGCCGGCGGCGATGCCCATGACAATTTCCGCGCCGCGCCCCCGGGCCACCTCGATATACCCGCCCAGACAACTGGCGGTGTTAGTGAATACGTCAATGGCGGTCTGTCCCGCCATGGGTTGCGCACGGCCGCCCGAGAAGCGGGCCAGGTCGGTGATGACCGGCGAAAACGTATTGGTTTCGTGGCTCATCATGGCAATCCCGACTTTCATATCCCGTCCTTAAGTTATGCCTGGGGGAAGATGCAGGTTGGGCAAGCCGGGTCCGCCAGCGCGGCGTCTTCTTCGCTCTGATACTGTGGGGTGCTGTGCCGTGCCACCCGGTCGTCTGCGTGGCCGCCGCTGCGGGCGGAAGCTTGTGCATTGGCCGGGCGCGGGCGCATCACCCGGTCTTTCCAGCTATCGTCGGCCTGCCAGGTAAAGTCCAGGGTAGTCATGCTGCCGGCGCTGCCCATGGTCTGCATGGCGGACAAAGCCGCGGACATAATTGCGTCCTGGTTGGCGGCATCGTCGGGTTTACCGGTGGTATGCCCCAGGGGATAGTCCAGGTAAACAGCCCGGGGCGGATTCACCGCCCGGGTAATCGACCACGCGCTGCTGAAACTTAAAGTTGGAATTCCGGCCGCTTCGACGTGCCGCGCAATCAGTCCCACGGACTGATGACAGACCGGTCACACAGGCACCATCAGGGCGATATCCACTTCATCCTCCTGCAGCCGCCGGGTCAACGCCGGGGCCAGGATATCGCGCACTTTGCGGCTGGAGTAGATGCCGCCCATGAAGGTATAAGCGCGCTCGGACAGTTGCCCCAGCAGGCCCTGCCGCACAGCCCTGCGCAGGGTGTCCAGAGGAAAAACCACATTCGGATCCCGCCGCGCATCGGTCAGATCGTAAGCAAAGTGGGTGGCGCGCAGTTTGCCGGCGGGGGTGTCGGTGGTAATTTCCCGGTAACTGAAGTCGTCTTTGTAGTGAAATGCAATCTGACCCTACCGGTAAATGCCGCCGGAGGCTACCAGGCCCACCGTGCATTCGCTCAGCGGCTTGCGCAATGGCGTAAAAGCGGCCGGATCCGGGTTGTGGACCCACTGGTAAGCCGGATAACCCAGCGCCTTGTACTGATCATGGGTGCGTTGAATGTAGTCTATGGGGCCGCGCTCGCTCATGCTCCGCAAATTAGCAACCGCGGCGGGCTGGTGCAAGCCGGGTGTAAAACAGGCAGACTATCGGGCCGGCAGTGAGGGCGAAGAATCGGGAGAACGGATGGACGAACAACTGGAAGAGACACCTCTGTTGTATACGGTTGAAGATCATATTGGGGTGATCACATTAAACCGTCCGCAGGCGATGAACTCCATGAACTATCAGCTTTACGCGGAGCTGGAAGACACGGTGCGTGAAAGCCGGGC
>JANQOA010000303.1 GCA_028279305.1 Pseudomonadales bacterium | reverse complement strand
GAGCCTACAGGGATGTATTTACGGCGTTCCTGAAACTCCCCTGCTATTCACCAAGCAGCCCGGGCAGAACTGAATACCCAAAAGAAATCACTCCAAAAGTCCTCGAGCCTACAGGGACGTATTTACGGCGTTCCTGAAACTCCCCTGCTATTCACCAAGCAGCCCGGGCAGGATAGGAACCCCATAAAAAGCAATCTGACAAATTAAATCGCAGCTAAGCCTTCTGAGATGGCCTGCTGTATCGCGCTGACTTCCCCTTTGCCGTCAACCTCCAGGTAACTCACCCCGGCTGCATCCTTGCCTCTGTAGAACTCGATCAACGGTGCGGTCTGCGCCTTGTAAACCGCCAGGCGCTCACGCACCGTGGCTTCGGTATCGTCTTCCCGCTGTTCCAGGGGTTCGCCGGTTTCGTCGTCCACGTCAGGGTTGCGCGGCGGGTTGTAATCCACGTGATAGACCCGCCCCGAAGCCGGATGGACCCGGCGTCCGGTGATGCGTTTCACCAGTTCCTCGTCGTCCACGGCTATTTCCACTACCGCATCAATTTCCACGCCGGCGGCGTCCATGGCCTCAGCCTGGGGAATGGTGCGGGGGAAGCCGTCAAACAGGAACCCTTCCCTGCAATCCGCTTGTGCAATCCGTTCCTTAACCAGATCGATAATAATTTCATCGGATACCAGTGCGCCGGACTCCATGACTGCTTTTACCCGGTTGCCCAGCTCGCTGCCGGAATTCACCGCCGCCCGCAACATGTCACCGGTGGAGATCTGCGGGATGTTTAACCGTTCCTTGATGAATTGTGCCTGAGTACCTTTGCCGGCACCGGGCGGCCCCAACAGGATAATGCGCATGGTGTCTCCAGATTATTATTGTCGTGTGATCAGCGGCGCTCAGCCGGGTTCGGTACCCAGCTCATGAACCCCGTCGATGTGGTGCAGATAACTTGCAAACTTGATGCTTTCACCCCAGCTACGCAGTTGCAGGTCCAGCGTAATGATAGCCTGACTGTCCGGATTACTCACCCGTCCGGTTGTTCCCGTCAACGCCAGCCCCATATCGCTGACCAACTGAGTGATGTCGTGCAACAGGCCGTTGCGGTTGTCAGCCCGCACCCGGAAGCGGAAGCCGCGCGGAAACGGCGCTTCCCCCTGCTCCGCGAAGTTGAGTTGGGCAACCCGCTCGCGGTTGCTGAGAATCAACTGCAACACCGCGCACAGAGACAGTTCGCCGCTGCCGATGCGCCGGTACAATTCGTCAAGATCCGCGCATGCCATGGTCTGCCGCGCGTCGTCCAGGTCTTCCCCGCTGACCTGGTCTACCCCCAGGCTGTGCAGACGGCCGTGCAAAAGTTCCCTGCCGGTCTGATACTGCTCAGCGGCGGGCAGGTTGCGGAAATAGCTGGTCAGCTTGGCCCGCGCGCGGTCTGTCTTGACAAAATCCAGGTCTCCTTCCAGCCAGTCGCGGTGGGGTTGGCGTTGCCGGCCGGCTTCCACTTCAACCTGCTGCCCGGTCTGCAGCACCTGCTGCAGGTGTGCCTGCACTCCGTTGACCCGCACCCCCCGGCATGCATGGCCGACATCGGTATGCACCCGGTAAGCGAAGTCCAGCGCCGTGGAACCCGTGGGCATATCCAGTACGTGCCCCTTGGGGGTGGATACATAGATGCGCGCGCGGCTGACCCGGTGCCGCAGCAGCGTGCTGAGCCGTTCGGTGCCGGCCAGCTCTTCATGCCACTCCATAACCTGGCGCAGCCAATCCATTTTCTGACTGAAATCATCTGCTTCGGCGCTGCCGTTCTTGTAAGACCAGTGGGCGCATACCCCCAGTTCCGCATCCTCATGCATGGCGCGGGTGCGGATTTGAATCTCCAGAGTACGGTCGTCAGAGGCCATCACCGCGGTATGGATGCTGCGGTAGCCGTTCTCCTTGGGGGTGGCGACGTAGTCGTCAAATTCCGCCGGGATGTGTTGCCAGGTATTGTGGATCACGCCCAGCGCCGCATAACATTCCGCCAGGGTATTCACCACCACCCGCACCGCGCGTACATCGTAAACCTGTTCCAGCGGCACACCCTTGGTCTGCATCTTCCGCCAGATGCTGAAGATATGTTTGGCGCGGCCGAATACTTCAGCATCGATGCCATGGCCCCGTAGCAGCCCCCGCACCTGGTCCACCATATGCTCAACCTGGATCTCCCGGTCGCCGCGTTTGCTTTTCAGTTGCCGGGCAATCTGCATGTACGCCTGTTGATTGGTATAGCGCAGCGACAAGTCTTCCAGCTCCCACTTCAGCTGCCAGATACCCAGGCGGCCGGCCAGCGGTGCAAATATGCTCTGCGCCTCCTGGGCGATGCGCAGGCGCCGCTGGGCCTCATAGTTCTTGGCATGGCGCAGCGCCACCACCCGTTCCGCCAGCTTCACCACCGCCACGCGCACATCGTCGATCAGCGCCGCCAGCATGCCGCG
>JANQOA010000291.1 GCA_028279305.1 Pseudomonadales bacterium | reverse complement strand
CACCAGGTCGACCCAGTCGCCGGCCTGTTGGTATGATCCCAGGCCAATCACCGGGCAATGGGGCAGGTGCCCGGGGGCACCCGGGGGTGGTGTATCGTGCAGCTGCACCAGCAGGTAGGGATGACCCGCAATACTGGCATGACTTTCCGGGTCTGCTGGCGCCGCACACTGCTGTACATATTGCTGGAGGGAAATCGGCGTTTCCATAACCCAAGTATGCTAATCAAGAACGCTGAAATAAATGGCCGCATCACCGCGCTGCGCTGCCGCGGGGGGCGGATAATTGAAATAGATGAGCGGCTGACTGGGCAGCAGGAGACTGTTATCGACGCGGGCGGCTGCGCGGTACTGCCCGGCCTGCACGATCATCATCTGCACTTTTTTGCCCTCGCCGCGGCCCGCGGGTCGCTGCAGTGCGGTCCGCCCCGGGTGACCAGCCGTGCTGAACTCGCCGGGCTGCTGCGGGCCGCGGACGAAGGTGCCTGGGTGCGTGGAGTGGGTTATCACGAAAGTGTCGCGGGAGATCTGGATCACCGCGCCCTGGAGGCGCTGGCGCCGGGCCGGGCGGTGCGCCTGCAGCACAGCTCCGGCAAGATGTGGCTGCTGAACACCACCGCCTGTGAGCGCCTGCAACTGCAGGGCTGCCACCTGCCCGGAGTGCAGCGCAATGCGCTGGGAGAGGTGACCGGGCGTCTGTTCCGCATGGACCGGTGGCTGCAGCAACGGTTAAGCGGGGTGCGTCCGGCGGTGCATGAGACTGCCGCGGAATTACTCAGCTACGGCATTACCGGGTTTACCGACGCGTCTTTTACCAATCATCAGCACACGCTTGAGCAGTTTGCCCAGGTACCGCAGAAAGTAGTGTTGATGGGTGATGAATCCATGCCCGCGGGTGCGCTGAAAATCATGCTCGACGAAGACCGGCTGCCGGAGCTGGACGCGCTGGCCGGGCGCATCCGCACGGCCCATCAGCAGCAACGGCCGGTGGCTTTCCATTGCGTGACCCGTACCGAGCTGCTGGTGGCGCTGGAAGGCTTGCGCATGGCCGGCCCGCGCCGCGGCGACCGCATCGAACACGGCGGCGTGATCCCGGCGGAGACCATTCCAGGGCTGTTGGTGGCCGGGGTGTGCGTGGTTACCCAGCCCGGGTTTATTGCTGACCGGGGTGAACGTTACCGGCGCGACGTGCCGGCGGCAGAGCATGCGGACCTGTACCGCTACCGCACATTATTGGATGCGGGAGTGCCGGTGGCAGCCAGTTCCGACGCACCCTACGGGCCGCTGAATCCCTGGCATAACATGCATGCGGCGGTCAGCCGGCGCACGCGGACGGGACAACCCCTGGGCATGGCGGAAGCGGTACCGGTGAGTGAAGCGCTGCGCGGCTACCTGGCGGCGGCGGAAGATCCGGGCGGGCCGGCCCGGCGGCTGCGGCCTGAGGTGCCCGCGGATCTGTGTATCCTCGACCGGCCGTTAAATGACTTGTTCGCGCAACCGGCAGCGCTGACGTCGCTGCAGGTGCGGCACACGCTGATCGACGGCAAGCTGCTTTATTCCAGCGCGGACAGCACCTCGTCGGTGTGTTCT
>JANQOA010000282.1 GCA_028279305.1 Pseudomonadales bacterium | reverse complement strand
GCACCTACGGGACGGTTAAGGCCATGACCCCGGAAGACCTGCAGACCACCGGCACACAGATTCTGTTGGGCAACACTTTTCATCTCATGTTGCGTCCCGGTGATCAGACTATTGCGGATCTGGGCGGTCTGCACCGCTTCATGCAGTGGCCGGGTCCGATCCTCACCGACAGCGGCGGCTTCCAGGTGTTCAGTCTCGGCGAGCTGCGCAAATTGTCCGAGCGGGGCGTGCAGTTCCGCTCACCGGTGAACGGCGACAAGGTGGAGTTGACGCCGGAGTCTTCGGTGCGGGTGCAACGGAATCTCGGCTCGGATATTGTCATGGTGCTGGACGAGTGCACCGCGCATCCGGCCACCGTCAAGCAGGCGGAAGAATCCATGCAGCTGAGCCTGCGCTGGGCGCAACGCTGCCGTGATGAGTTCGACCGCGGCGCGGCGCCGCTGAACCCGGGCGCCCGCTTGTTCGGCATCGTGCAGGGCGGCATGTATGCCGGGTTGCGCCGGCAAAGCCTGCAGGCCCTGGTGGATATCGGTTTTGACGGTTATGCCATCGGCGGTTTGTCGGTTGGCGAGAGCAAAGCGGAAATGGATGAAGTGATGGTGGCGCTGCTGCCCCACATGCCTGCGCAACAGCCCCGTTATCTGATGGGTGTGGGCACTCCCGAAGACCTGGTGCGCGGGGTGGCGCTGGGGGTGGATATGTTCGACTGCGTCATGCCCACCCGTAACGGCCGCAACGGTTATGCGTTTACCAGCCGCGGCACGGTCAAAATCCGCAACGCGCAGCACAAACATGCTGACCTGCCGCTGGATGAAAATTGCGGCTGTTATACCTGCAGCCGCTTCTCCCGTGCCTACCTGCATCATCTGGACCGCTGCGGTGAAATGCTCGGTGCCATGCTGATGACCAGGCACAATCTGCACTACTACCACAGCCTGATGGCTGCGTTGCGCCTATCTATTGAAACGGGTACATTTCGCACCCTTGTCCAGACCCTCCACAACGATTGGAATAGCAATTCATGAATCTGTTTGAAACCACCGCATATGCGGCCGAAGCGGGCGGCGCCGGCGGTGACGCCGGCCTCATCAACCTGCTTTTTATCGGTGGCTTTGTCCTCATTTTTTACTTTCTGCTGTTGCGGCCGCAGAACAAACGGCGCAAGGAGCATCAGGCTCTGATGGCCGGCCTGGACAAGGGAGACGAGATTGTCACCGCCGGCGGTGTGGTGGGTGTTGTCAACAAAGTTGAGGACGACTTCGTGAAGGTGCAGGTCAGTGAAGGGGTGGAAATGCGGATCCAAAAAACCGCTGTGGGCGCCACCCTGCCGAAAGGTACAATTAAAGGCCTGGATAACGGTTGATTGAACCCCAACGCGGCTGATTAAAGGAATCCACTATGGCCGAAACCGGTTTTGACGGGCCGCCGCTGCTGGGCGTGCGGCGCAGAAATACCGCCCCGCCAAATACCTTTCGTCCCTGGCAGTATACGCTCATCGTGGTGGTGCTGATTCTCGGCGGAATCTACTCAGCACCCAATTTATTCCAACCGGACCCGGCCCTGCAGATCAAAACTCTGGAAGATGACGTGGTGGTGGACCAGCCGCTGCTGGAAAGGGTTAAGCAGGCGCTGCTGGAGCAGCAGGTGCCGGTGACCGCGGTGGAGTTGGACGACGGTTCCGGCTGGGTGCGGGTGGACACTGACGAAAACCAGCTGAAAGCCCAGGCCATTGCCAACAGTCTGCTCAATGACGGCGGCAACGACTACGTGGTGGCGCTGAACCGCGCCAGCAACACGCCCCAGTGGCTGCGCGACATGGGTGCAAAACCAATGTCGTTGGGGCTGGACCTTTCCGGAGGGGTGCACTTTCTGCTGCAGGTGCGCATGGACGAATACATCGACTCCGTGGTCAGCAGCACCGCCCAGGGTATGCAGGACAAGCTCCGCGACGAAGACGTCAGTTATGTGCGCCGCCGGGAGTGGGTGGAAGGCCGCGATATCCGCATTGCGTTCGCCAACGAAAGTGATGTGGAACTGGCGCGCACGGCGCTGGAAGACTACGCGGACTATCAGATCCGTGAAGAGCAGGTGGACGGTTATCCGGGCCTGGTCTACCGCATGACCGAACAGCGGGTGCAGGCGCTGGAGGACCGCGCGATTACCCAGAACCTGGTCAGCCTGCGCAACCGGGTGAATGAACTGGGTGTGTCCGAACCCCAGGTGCAGCGGCTGGGACGCTCACGCATTGTCGTCGACCTGCCGGGTATACAGGACAGCGCCCGAGCCAAGGAAATCCTCAACAAGTTTGCCAACCTGGAATTCCGCCTCGCGGCACTGCCGAACACGCCGCGTTTCCAGCGCGAGACCTACGACTATGAAGGCGTGCCCCAGGATATCCTGCGGCGCAACATCGTCACCGGCAACAACGTCCAGGATGCACAGCAGGGGTTTGATCCGGAAACCAGTCAACCTCAGGTGAGCATTGAACTGGACAGTGACGGCGGCAACCGCATGCACGACGCCACCAAGGACAACGTCGGCCGCGCCATGGCCATTCTGTTTATCGAACAGAAGCCGGTGGTGACGCGGATGCTGCGCGACGGTGAAGAAGTTGAAGTGCACAGCAGTGAAGAGGAACGGCGGCTGATCAGCGTGGCGAACATCAAGTCCGCGCTGGGCTTCCAGTTCCGCATCACCGGGCTGTCGCTGCGCGAAGCCCAGGATCTGGCCCTGCTGCTGCGCGCCGGCGCCCTGGCCGCACCCATGTATATAGTGGAAGAGCGTACCGTGGGCGCGTCACTGGGTGATGAGAACATTACCCGCGGCTGGCAGTCGGTGGGTATCGGTTTTGCCGCGGTGCTGGTGTTCATGCTGTTCTACTACCGGTTGTTCGGCGTAGCGGCGAACGTGGCGCTGACCACCAACCTGATGCTGCTGGTGGCCATCATGTCCGTGCTGGGGGCCACGCTGACCCTGCCCGGCATTGCCGGCATCGTTTTAACCGTGGGCATGGCGGTGGATGCCAATGTGCTGATTTT
>JANQOA010000258.1 GCA_028279305.1 Pseudomonadales bacterium | reverse complement strand
GGGTTAACCTCAACGCTGGAGCTCGGGGCCCAGGGAACATCCTCCAAGGATCTTCCAAGGCCCAACCAAAAACCCCGCTTTTTAAGCGGGGTTTTTTGTGCTGCCGCAGCGGCTACCGGGATACGCCGGATACGGGGTACGGGGTACGGGGTACGGGGTACGGGGTACGGGGTACGGGGTACAGGAATGTCGCTACAGCCGCTCAGGCCCGCGAGCGGCCCGGGCCCAGCAGCAGGGCGCGAACGTCCCCGCTCACGGCATAGCTGGCCACCAGCAGGTACACACTTAGAAAAAAAGCACCGCCAAAAAAGGCTACAACACCCAGGCCCAGCCCTGCCGCTGAGAACTCGTGGCGCCACGATACCCAGACTGCGGACAGGGCCAGAAAACACATGAAGTCGACATTAAACTGCCCGGGCCAGGCCATCATTCGTATATCACCCAAAAAGGGCGTAAACAGATTCGGGCCATGCTCAGCAATTACCGGCAGCGTATACCCTGTAATGACGATAAATATGATCGCCAGAAAAACACGGAACATATTCAACCTGAGGCTCCTCCCAAATAAGTCCCAAACAAGCAGACGCTGCAGCCTGGCGCGGCGTGTTATATCCAGCATAAGTGCCTTCGGGTAAATAGAACAATTACCTGCCGGGTAATCGTTGAAGTAACGTGCTGACCTGCCCGGGCGACGCACAGACAGGGCAACCCACCGGTATACGGACTAAGACTATTCCCGTAAGCGGAACTACGGATTCTTTCCGCCGGGCGTCACCCGCAAAATGGCGCCAATGACCAAAGGAGAATTCCCATGACCTCAACTGCGTCTTATCAGCAGAGCCTGCGCGACGTTAACGCCCAGGTGATCGATTTTGCTGAACATCAGCCGGAGACGGTGCTGGCTTTTTCATCATTGCGCAAGGCTGCCCTGGCTGACGGTGACTTGAACAGCAAAACCAAAGAGCTGATAGCCCTGGCCATTGCCGTGGCAAGCCAATGCGACGGCTGCATTGCCTTTCACGTCGACCACGCCATAACAGCCGGAGCAACGGCCAACGAAATAAAAGAAGCCTTGTCGGTGGCGGTGCTGATGGGCGGAGGACCGGCATTGGTTTACGCCACCCATGCAATGCAGGCGATGAACGAACTCAGCGAAATGCAGGAAGACGAACCCCTGCCGCGCTACTTCGACTAGGCCGAACGCATCAACGCGGCACAGGCGGAGCGGATGCCGTACACCGTATAAACGGCCAGGAAGCCGGCCAGTGCCAGAGCCATGTCAGCCTGGGCGTCCCAGATATAACCCTGTGCGCCCAGATAAACAACCCCGGCACCGTCAGCAAACAGCCATGCAGCCGCCCATTCCAGCAGCTCATACAAGGTTGAAGCGGAGAGATTAAAACTGCCCGCAAGCAACCAGGACCAGTTAGCATTCAAATGAAGATGTTGGCGCAGGAACTCGAACATCGGCAGCGCGGTCGCCACGCCGAATAACAAGTGCACCAGCCGATCATAGTTATTGCGTTCAAAGCCCAGCCACCCGTTCAGCGAAAACCCGGTAAGCTGCTGCAGCACTTCGTTATAGGGGGTTAGGGAGTACGTGTAATGAGTGCCCGCGGTATGGGCCACAAACAGTACCGTTAAACCGGTCAGCGACCACAGCGAAAATTGCACCCGCCGCCTGCGGTTAAAGACGGCCCACAACAAAAGAGCGATACACAACCCGCTGGCCACCTGTTCCAGCAGCCAGGCCTGAGGATCGTAAGGCGCAATGGCCGCCGCCAGCCAGGCGGCAACACAAACCCCGACCAGCGTCCCAACACATAGTTTACGGCGCAACGGCGCCTGCTTCGGCAAAGTTGCCGATGACAAAGTTGCGGACGCATACCGGCGGTCCGGCGCAAATTGTGAATCTGCTGACTGCAAGGGCATATATTCAGGCATGTACGCGTGCAGCCTACCCAACGCCGCGGCAGCCACAATGCGTGGAATCCCGTACGTAAGTAGATGTGCGTATTGAGCCGCCATGCCCCCGGCAATAATCATCAAGCCCCTGGATTGATCGCAGCCCGAATGGATATTTGGAAATTGCTTGCCGGGTTGATGCTGTTCATCCTGGCCATGTCACTCATCGAAGACGCGATACGCGCCTTGGCCGGTAACCGGGTTAAAGATTTCATCTCCCGCAGCACCCGCTCACCCCTCAAGGGTTTGTTAGCCGGTACCGCGGCAACCGCGGTGCTGCAATCCAGTTCCCTGGTCGGTCTGTTGACCCTTGCCTTTGTCGGCGCCGGCGCGCTGCACCTGACCAATGCCCTGCTGATCATTTTCGGCGCTAACCTGGGCACCACGTTTACCGGCTGGCTGGTCACCTTAATCGGCTTCAAACTCGATCTGGAAGCCTTGAGCCTGCCCCTGATCAGCGCCGGCGGCCTGGCCTGGGTGGCAGCCGGCCGCCACCGCATGCACCACGCGGGCAAATTTTTTCTCGCCCTGGGACTGCTGCTGATGGGTCTGGAGTTTATGAAGACCGGGGTGGAGGCAGTCCAGGCCGTCAACGCTGAATACCTGAGCCAGTTCAACACCCTGCAGTTTCTCGCTTTCGGCATCGCTTTCAGCGCGCTGCTGCAATCCAGTTCAGCGGCGATGGTCATTACCCTGAGCGCTCTGAACCTAGGGATTATAGATCTGCATGCCGCGGCCGCGGTGGTCATCGGTGCGGATCTGGGAACCACTTCAACCGTGGTCCTGGGAGCCATCCGCGGCAGCGCCAACAAAAAGCGCGTGGCGTTGGGGCACGTACTGTTTAACGTCATCACCGATACCCTGGCGTTTCTGCTGCTGGTGCCGCTGGTTGCCGTGGTATCGATCATCGATGATCCGCTGCTGTCGCTGGTTGCATTCCACTCGGCGTTTAACCTGTTAGGGGTATGCCTGTGTACACCCTTTGTCTCCAGCATCGCTGCCTTTCTGCAAAACCGTTTCAGCGCGGAGCAGGACAAGGCCAACCGCTACCTGGACGCAGCCGCGGTTGAAGTGCCGGATGCTGCGCTGCAGGCTCTGGACAACGAACTGGCGAATCTGGCATCCCGTGTCATCAGCCAGAACGCAGCGCTCTTCAGCCATAGCCGGCCGTCCGCAACGACATTCCGGCAAAGCTACCAGGTGAGCAAACAGCTGGAGGCAGAGATGCTGGCTTATGCCTTGAGCGTGGACATAACCGCAGCGGACGATGGCGTGGGCGCGCGTCTGGAAGCGCTGCTGACCTCCGCACGGGCATTCCTACTGTCCTCCAAACTGTGCAAGGACAATCTGCAGGATCTGCAGGAACTGGCCGACTATCAGCCCCGGTTATATGCAAAGCTGGTGAGCACGGCGAACAGATTCTACGTCTTGCTGCAGACCACCAGAGCCCAGGGTAGCGGCCCTTGCGACGCTGAGCAGATCAGCGAGTTGACCACTACAAACGAGCACGGCCACCGCCTGCTGCATAACCTTATTTATACCGCGGTAAAAGATGGTGAGCTGCCGCTGGACAAGGTAACCACCGTGCTGAACGTAAACCGGGCTTTGTACAACGCCAACACCGCCCTCATCGAAGCGCTGGCGGTGGCTGATCCCGGTCAGCCGCAAGCGGCCGTGGCGTGATGGTTATCCGCAAACAGTACCGCTGAATTGCCGGCTCCGGGCCAACACTTCTCCGCCGGTTTTCAGCCTGCGGCAGCACCATAGACCACTGCAAAACCCGCCGCAATGCGAATAACCTCTTTCAAACCAATGGCTTAGAAGTTTTCAGCCGACGCTTTCGGAGCCTTGAGAAAAAGTTGGCACGGCGGCTGCAATACCCAAGGTGTAAGCACACTGGCT
>JANQOA010000253.1 GCA_028279305.1 Pseudomonadales bacterium | reverse complement strand
GGGTGCTGTCCAGACATACGTCGGTTTCCACGTTAAGCGTGCTGGAGGTCTGAAAATGACTGGCTTCGGGGCTGATGATGTTCACCGACGGATAGTTCAGACATCCCGGGGTACCAAATACTTCAAATTCCGACAGGCCCACGTTGTTGGTATTAGGCCCGATGGCATCCACGTCGAAGCGCACCCAACGCACCTGGCGCGGCGTGAAGTTGATGACCGCGGCCGCGCTGTTGTTGGGCAGGGTGCCCACGTTAACGGTTGAGCCGTCGCTGAAGGTCAGCAAGCCGCCGGTAACCCAGTCCGAGAAGTTCGGCCGGTCGTGTAACACCACCTGACTGACAACGTAAGTGGTGGGCCAGTCCAGACGGATCCATGCGTCAGTGCCGCCGGCACCGGAGGGGAAACCATTGTTGGTGGCTGCCCACTCACGGGTCACGTCGCCGGGGTAACCGTCAACCACTCCATCCACGGCCTTAATGGCAGCCTGGTTGGGCAGGTTCTCGGATGATGCGGTGACCGCCACGGAAGGCAACAGGGCAATATTTTCCGCCACCGGGTCAGCGAGGATAATCACGTCCACCTGATCCGAATCGTTCCCCGAGCCGTTCCCCACATTCACCGAGAAGGTCAGGGTGGTGGCGTTACCCGGGCTGGTGAAGGTGGGATTGACCACCGATGTATTGGACAACGTCACCGGGGTGCCGCCGGTCTGGCTCCAGCTATAGGTTAACGGACCGGTGCCGGAACTGCCGGCGGCGGTCAGGCCCACCAGCACACCCTGGCGTGCCGCCTGGTCGGCCCCGGCATTAGCGGTGGGGCCGGAACCTGCCGGAGACACGCTGATGGTTACGCTATCGGTATCGTTATCTTCACCGTCGTCCACGGTGACCTGGAAGATCAGATTTTCAGCACCGTTGCTGGGCGCCACAAAGGTTGGCGTAGCACTGCTGGTGCTGGACAGCGATACCGTGGTGCCGCTGGTTTGCGACCAGTTATACGTCAGCGGATCACCGTCAGGGTCTGAACTGCCGGTGGCATTCAGTTGTACGTTTTCTCCCTCTTCCACACCCTGGTCGGGTCCGGCATTTGCCACCGGCGGCTGATTGGCCGGCTCTGGCGTGACAGTGATGACCACCGTGTCGTTGGCCGTCAAAGCGCCGTCGCCAACCTGCAGATTAAAGGTGAGAATCTCGTTACTGCTCAGGCCCGTGGGTGCGGTAAACGTCGGCGAAGCCACGGAAGTACTGGATAAGGAAACCGTCGTGCCGCCGGTCTGGCTCCAGGCAAAAGTCAGCGGGTCGCCGTTGGGATCGCTGCTGCCGCTGCCGTTCAACTGCACCAGGGTGCCTTCCTCAACAGTCTGATCAGGACCGGCGTTGGCAATGGGCGGCAGATTACCCGCGGGTACGCCGATCACCTCAAATTCTGACAGACCCACGTTGTTCGTATTCGGCCCGATGGCATCCACTTCAAAGCGAACCCAGGTTACGGAGCGTGCTGAGAAATTCAGGGTGCCGGGGCTGGTTGCGGTATTCGGCAGGGCGCCAACGCCAACCGAAGAGCCGTCACTGAAACGCAAGGTTCCGCCCTGAACCCAGTCGGAAAAGTTGGGCCGGTCCCACAGACGCACTTCGTCAATCAGATAAGCAACCGGCCAGGCGAGCTGAATCCAGGCATCTGTGCCGCCTTCCGGGGTGGGGGAACCATTGTTAGTGGCCGCCCATTCCCGGGTCACGTCACCCGGATAGCCGTCAACGACCCCGTCTACCGCTTTTATGGCCGCCTGGTTCGGCAGGTTCTGGGTAGAGAAGGTGACAATAGTGGACGGCAGCAGCGCAATGTTGGATTCGGTCTGTTGCGCCAGCACCGTCACCTGCACGCTATCGTCGGTGCTGCTGTTGCCGTCGCTGACGTTCACGTTAAAGGTCAGCACCTCGTTCGAAGAGAGCCCGCTTGGCGCGGTGAAGGTGGGATTGACCACGCCGGTATTGCTTAAGGAAACGCTGGTGCCGCCGGTTTGTGACCAGGTGAAGCTCAACGGATTACTTTCCGGATCCGAACTGGCGGAGGCATCCAGTTGCACGCTTACCCCCTGGTTAACCACCTGGTCGGGGCCGGCATTAGCCACCGGCGGCTGATTAGCAGCAGCCGGGGTGACTGTAATTACTACGGTATCGTTGGCGCTTTCCTCACCGTCGTCGACCTGCAGATTAAAGGTGAGTACCTCATTGCCGGACAAGCCGTTGGGGGCGGTAAACGTTGGTGATGCCACGGTAGTACTGGACAGGGAAACGGTGGTGCCGCCGGTCTGGTTCCAGGCAAAGCTCAGGGGATCGCCGTTGGGATCACTGCTGCCGGTGCCGTTAAGCTGCACCACGCTGCCTTCTACCACGGTCTGGTTCGGGCCGGCGTCAGCATTAGGCGGCAGATTACCCGCGGGTACGCCAATCACCTCAAATTCCGACAGGCCCACATTATTGGTATTAGGCCCGATGGCATCCACTTCAAATCGCACCCAGGTTACGGAGCGTGCTGAGAAATTCAGGGTGCCGGGGCTGGTTGCGGTATTCGGCAGGGCGCCAACGCCAACCGAAGAGCCGTCGCTGAAACGTAAGGTACCGCCCTGGACCCAGTCGGAGAAGTTGGGCCGGTCCCACAGGCGCACTTCATCAACCAGATAGGCAGTCGGCCAGGCCAGCTGAATCCAGGCGTCCGTACCGCCTTCCGGGGTGGGCGAGCCATTATTGGTGGCCGCCCATTCCCGGGTCACGTCACCCGGATAGCCGTCGACTACCCCGTCGACTGCTTTTACAGCAGCCTGATTCGGCAGGTTCTGGCTGGAGAAGGTGACAATGGTGCTGGGTAACAACGCAATGTTGGACTCGGTACCGGCGGGGGTAACCGTGATGACCACGGTGTCGGTATCCGTCAGAGCGCCGTCGCTGACTTGCAGGTTGAAAGTGAGGTTCTCGTTACCGGACAGTCCGGTGGGGGCAGTAAACGTGGGTGCCGCCACGGTTGTGCTTGACAAGGTGACAGGGGTACCGCCGGGCTGTGTCCAGGAGTAGGTCAGCGGATCGCCGTTCGGATCGCTGCTGCCGTTGCCGTTCAGTTGTACAAGGCTGCCTTCCACCACGGTCTGGTTGGGTCCAGCGTCAGCCGTGGGCGCTGCGTTGGCCGCTACCGTGCCTTCAACGGCAATTTCGGATAACCCGACGTTGTTCGTATTCGGTCCTATGTTGTCAACATCAAACCGAACCCATGTCACAACCCGGGCTGCAAAATTGACCACCAGCGGTGAGGAAGCATTATTCGGCAGGCTGCCTACCGCAACGGAGGAACCGTCGCTGAAGGACAGGGTGCCGCCCTGTACCCAGTCTGAATTATTCGGACGGTCCCACAGCGTTACCTGCGTAACCTCGTAACCTACCGGCCAGTCCAGGCGTATCCAGGCATCCGTGCCGCCGGCCGCGGATGGAAAGCCGTTGTTGGTAGCGGCCCATTCCCGGGTCACATCCCCGGGATAACCGTCAACAACACCGTCTACTGCTTTAACCGCAGCCTGATTTGGCAGGTTCTGTGACGAAAACGTCACCACTGTGGACGGCAGCACGGCAATGTTTTCTGCCCACGCAGACATCGCAATAACCGTACTCAACATACAAAGTGCTGCTCTTACAAGGCATTTTCGCATCAGTGCGTCTCTCGTCCCCAAACAATCCAGACCCTAACGGGATGTATAACGTGACTTCGTGTTCACTGGGATGCCTTGTTGACATGCGGCGCAATGCGGCCCCATGTTCTTGTTTTTGGCCTACAATCGCCTGTGGGCTGCTCTCCCTGGTAGTAGCCCGCGTTGTAGTATGGCATGCAGCACAAGTCCCTCAGTGCTTTGCGCAATTATTCATCACGCCCGGTAATAGTAATTACACTGACAATTAAAACAAAGTATGTTGCTCATTCATATGTAAGCGATATGTGAGGTGCTCGATTCTTTTAACCGGTTAACAGACGGGCAGCCTGACCATAACGCCGCAACGCAATCTTGTAGTCGCCGAGGTTGGCAATAGCTTCCATTTTGCGGCTGAAGAGGAAGGAGAGGGGGCTAATTCTCTTATTTTTAGAAGCCAAATAGTGGCCGATATGACCAATATCGTACCAGACCCTGCCATTTTTCTGGTTCCGGCCTTTTAATGGATCAAGATCTTCGCCGGTCATGTGCAGATACATGGCGTAATACAGGTTTATCCCGCAGCCGGTCGCCAGGCTGCTCCAGTAGTTGCTGCGCGGGTTAATTTCGACAAACAGGTACCCATTGTCGGTTCTGATGTACTCGATGTTACCCACACCGGTAAATTTTGTTTCTGCCAGGAAACGGCGCGAAAGCTCACTGATTTCTTCGTTTGGCGCGGAACGGCAAATGGAACCGGTACCAAAGTCGTCGGGCACCTGATCCAGCTTGTAACCGGTAAATTCAACCTGTATTTCGCCCTCAACACTATAAAAGTGGTGAGTCCACAAATCGTCGATTTCACACTGAATCCGCTGCTGTGCACAAACCGGAGTTGCTTCGGTGCGCAAATCCGGGGCAATCCGGCGAAATTCCTCCGGCGAGTGTAATTCGATGGCTTTGCCGTACTTTCTGGTAAATGACCAGGGGTTTTTTACCGCTTCGCCGTCCAGATCAAACCTGGAAACCATGGGTTTCAACATGATCGGGTAGGGCAACTGATCGATATCCAGGTCTTCCCATTGCTGGTCGTCGGACCACCAGGTGGCGGGCAGCGGCACGTTGGCGCGTTCCGCCGCGTCAAACATGTCCCGGCGGTGCAGGGTATCTCTGACCAGTTGCCAATCCATCCACGGATGCAGGTAGTAGGGTTCCAGCTGCTCGCGGTGGGTGCTGGCCAGAAAAGCGCCAAGATCGGACAGCATATACAGCACCCGCTTCTCACCCGCCTGTTCGCCCAGTTCAACCAGCTTTGCAATCAAACCGTCCGGATCCGCATTTTCATGGGGAACCTGGATATTCTGCATGGTCAGCTTGCTATGCACATGCGGCGCGAAGTCTTCAAACAAGCCCACCACCGGCACCTTGGCCTGGTTCAGACTCCACATGGCGCCGTAACCGTTAATAGAGGTTGTAGAGTGCACAACGGCGGGAATGGTATGTGTCACAGGTCGGAATCCTTGCCGATTAGCGGTGATGGTTGGATTGTAATCAAAATGTTGTTGTTCGCCATGAACCCGTTCCTTTTCCTGGTTTTTCCCGGACAATGGCGTACTTGGAAACTAATTCTTATGGAGACAGGGTGTCTGCGCTGTTTGATGACTCCGTTCTAATCGTAGCTCACCCTGACGACGAATGTCTGTGGTTCAGTTCGCTCCTTGCCGATATCGGCAGTGTGGTGATCTGTTATACGGATCACCCCCATCTGGCTGACGTGGGCGCGTCCCGCCGTAAAGCCCTGGCGCAGTTGCCGGAAAAGTTTGTATCGCTGGATCTGCCCGAGGTGGATACATTTGCCAGTATCGACTGGGATCACCCACAGCCCACCGAGTTCGGGCTGCAATTGCGGCATCCGCACATTGAACAGCGGTATCAGGACAATTTCCGCACTTTACCTGCCAAGTTGGACAAGCATCTGCAGGGAAAAAAGAACGTGTTCACTCATAATCCCTGGGGTGAGTACGGTCATGCGGATCACGTTCAACTGTACTGTGTGCTGCGCCAGTTGCAGGCCAGCTATGGTTATACGCTGTGGCATTCGAATTATGTCTCCAATCAGACCATCAACCGTGCCATGGAGTACGTGGACGGCTTTGCTACCGATTACTGGATCCTGCCCACGGATGCGGTGGAAGCGCAGAGAATTGCTGAAATCTACCGTGAGGCCGGTTGCTGGACCTGGTTCGACAGCCACGAGTGGTTCAGCCAGGAAGCCTTTATGCCGGCGCGTGATTTACCGGAGCCGGCGGATGAGGACGTTGTCGGCACGCTGATGCCGCTGAACTTCATGAAATTGAATTTTCAGGCGCCTGTAGTGGAAGCGCCGCCGACGTTGCAGCAGAAGTTGAGACGGAAAGTTGGAAATCTGTTGGGGCGAGGTTGATCTTTTGTTCATACAAAATATCGATTTCAATGCTAAAGCACTGATATGAAAAGAGTTAACTCGGACAAGCTGAGTGCTGAAGAGCAGGAACGATTCTTCGACCAACTTGCAGACGAATTGGCGCAACCTTGTTCAGAAGAACAACAGACCGCGTTTAGGGAGTACTTGAGTAAAAACAAAGAACTTGCCGGCCTGGACAAGAATGGCGAGTTGGTGGTGATTAGGCGGCGTTAGAAGACTAAACGCAACCAATGATTGTCGCATAATATATATTATGTTAAATAGAGATGGCGATATTGCCACGACGGCAGAAAATGTCTGAGGCATGAATGTCCGCGTGTACCAGCAGGTTCGCATACCCTCCGAGCACCCTCTCCGCTAGAACTTCAGGTTTTAAGTAGTCCAGCAACTTGTTCCGACCGTTATGGGTTGGTTGAGACTTTTATCCGACCATGCGGCATAACGAATGCGATTTCTGATAACGGTGTTGAGGTCATGTCAGATTGTCTCGCATTACTGATACCGCCAAGAACCCGGGTTTCAGCTCCAAGCGACAGCCATAAAAAGGATTTCACACTAGGGTTCAATGAACTACAATGGAGTTCATTGGGTCATAGTATATGCAGACGCTAGTCCCAATTGGTTCTTTTGAGGAACGCGCGCGAAGCTTATTGAATGATGGCGAGTTCGACGGGATGCTCGAGCTACTGGCCAAGCATCCAACAGCTGGACGTCTCGTCCAGGGTACAGGAGGCCTACGCAAGATCCGAATTGCCCGCGAAGGGCGTGGTAAGAGTGGTGGCGCTCGAGTGGTGTATTACTATCACAATGAGCACACACCCATCTTAATGCTCCTCATCTATGCCAAGGCAGATCAGGAGAACCTGACCCAGAAGCAAAAGCACGTGTTGAAGAAGTTAGTCAACGAGGTAATCGATAACTTTAGCTAAGGAGACTGGACGATGGACACCAAACTTTTTCATGAGTTGGAGGGCAATCTCAAGCAAGCGGTTAAGCTTGCGAAAGGCGAAGCCCAACCGAAGTCTGTCTACTTCGTGCTCTCCCCTGCCGATATCAAAAGTATTCGCCAGGGGGTCGAAATGTCCCAGGCCGTATTCGCGCAAACGTTTCAACTGAGCCTGGATACGGTAAAGGGATGGGAACAGGGCAAGCGAAAACCCGATGCCGCAGCTACCAATTATCTTCGCGTGATCCAGGTAGATCCTGAGTTTGTTAAAAATGCACTTGGGGAGTCAGCTCGCGTGCAATAATCCCGACGCTCCGCAGTGTAAACTTGCCAGGTGCTGGGATATGAACAAACCATCAATCATCCTGAGACCCGCTGTAGCCACATTTGATGAAGGCCTGATGTGCGCTCACTTCGCCAATGAAGCCTCCGAGGGGTTCATGCAGGTGCTATACGGGCGCTGCTACCCGGAGATCATGGCCAAAGCGTTCCTGCAGCCCGGTCACGATATGTCCTATCAGAACGTGACATTTGCCGTTTACGACGATGACATCGTCGGCATGATTCTGGCTTACACCGAAGCTCAGCACCGCGCCTCGTCCATAGAACCACAAAGACAGGCCGCGGGCCCCTGGCGGTTACGCATGAGAATGATCGAGCTGTTCATGGGGCCGCTGATGCGCTTGAACGATTCGATTGAATCTGGTGACTACTACCTTCACTTTATCGCCGTGGACCAGGCAAAGCGTGTGGGCGGTATCGGTACGGTCTTGCTTGAAGAGTTTGAGCGCCAGGCCCGTGCCAGCGGGTCCAGCCGCCTCTCATTGGACGTCTCGACAAAAAATGAAGTGGCTCAGCGCTTTTATAAAAACAGGGGCTGGGCCGTCGACTTCGCCTGGCCCAACCGTTGGTTTATGCCGTCCGTGTCGCTGCGTATGACAAAACGGCTGGAGTAGATGAGAGAGGCAAGTACGGGCAAGACGCGCCTTTTCAGCTCAATTGCGCCTCATTTCTGGTTTTCTGTCAGAAGCAGGCTCAGCCGCTGATGTGACGTTTCAAGTTTCAGTGCCAACGTATCGATGCTATGTTGTAGCGTATCAGCCTTCAACCGCACCGCCTCAAAACGCTGCTCCAGCCCAACAAACCGCGCATCCACACTCCACTGCACCAGGCTCACGAGCACGGCAAAAACTGCAATAGCTATGGCTGCCGTCCAGCGAACAGTCACGCGCAGGGATTGAACAGAGTCGGCGAGCTGCGTGAGGGAAGCAGTGATCGCCTCTATTCTTGTGTCCAATCTAGCTTCCATGGCTTCAAATCTAACGTCAATATACTCTTTTTCCGGGATCATCATACTTGAACGGGTGCAACGTGAAGCAACACTATCACATCGAAAGGCATATGTTAGTATCAGCCCTTTGCCTCTATGGGATACCGAATTATCTTCCTCAGGTGCGGCCTGCTGAGAATAACTGACCGCACGTGGCAACCCAATTGAACACCACCACCCTTGTCCTCGGCGGCGCCCGCTCCGGCAAAAGCCGGTTTGCACTGGAGCAAGCAGAATCCTTATCCGCGTCGCCGGTATATATCGCCACCGCCGAAGCCGGTGATGCGGAGATGGCGCAACGTATCAGTCTACACAGGCAACAACGCGGGCAGCATTGGTCGACCTTTGAGGTGCCTCTGGCGTTGTCCGAGGCGCTTGTCGAGCAACAGCCAGGCACAACTGTGGTGGTAGATTGCCTGACGCTGTGGCTGTCGAATCACCTGCTGCGCGGCAGCAATCTCGAAGCCGAAACCGCTGGTTTGCTGGACGCGCTGCGCAATTCGACACTCAACCTGTTCCTGGTCTCCAACGAGGTGGGTATGGGGCTGGTGCCGGAAACACCTCTGGGCAGATCATTCCGGGACGCTCAAGGCCGCTTGAACCAGCAGGTCGCACAGGCGGCGGATCGGGTGTATTTCATCGCCGCCGGTTTACCTTTGAGCCTGAAGGGGCCGGACTTATCGGGCTGACCGGACTCGGCGGTCTTGCTTTCCCTCAATATTCGCCGCCGGGCTGCCAACCCGGGGCCCGTGCGGCGGCCAGCATAGTGTCCAGGTCCGCATGCCGGCACGATCCTTCCGCGAGTTCATCCAGGGCCTGCTCCACGCCGGCTTCATAGTTGCGTTCCGCCCGGGCATCCGGTTGCATGCGCTGCAGCCAGGCGGTGCGGTACGTGTTGTTGTTGAACAAGCCGTGCAGGTAACAGCCCTGCACCCGGCCGTCTGCTGAGGTGGCGCCATCCTCGCCGTGGTCAAGTCTGAACACGGGTCTGCCGGTATCCGTGCCATGGCTGTTGCCGGTATGTATCTCGTAACCGTCCACCCGGGCCTGACTGTTCACACAGGTTCCTGCCGCGGGTTTGACCACCTTTTCCGGCAGCATATCCGTGCTCACCTGCAGCAGACCCAGGCCTTCGCTGGTACCAGGGCTGCCGTCGTAGCCATGCGGATCATTTATATGCGTACCCAACATCTGGTATCCGCCGCATATACCTAACACATGTCCGCCGCGGCGGACGTGGGCGTGGATGTCGTGGTGCCAGCCCTGCTCTCTCAGAAACTCCAGGTCGCCGCGGGTGGATTTAGTGCCCAGCAGGATGATGACATCAGTGTCACTGGGGATTACCTGGCCGGGGGGGATGAAATGCACCTGTACATCGGGCTCGTGTTGCAGCGCGTCCAGGTCGTCAAAGTTGGCAATCCGCGACAGCATGGGGGCGGCAATTTTCAAACCGCCCTCGCCTCTTGCCCCCGGCTGTTCCAATACCACCGCATCCTCCGCCGGCAACCGTGCAGCGGCGGCCAGCCAGGGCACTACGCCCCAGCACGGCCAGCCGGTGTGTTGTTCAGCCAGTGTTACACCGTCTTCGAACAGGCTGATGTCGCCGCGGAACTTGTTCACCAGGAAGCCCACAATCATGGCAGCGTCAGCCGGGTCCAGCACTGCGCGGGTGCCGGCCAGGGCGGCGATCACCCCGCCCCTGTCGATGTCGCCCACTAATCCCACGGGTACGCCCGCGGCGCGGGCGAATCCCATGTTGGCAATGTCCCGGGCCCGCAGGTTTATCTCCGCCGGGCTGCCGGCCCCTTCAATGATGACCAGGTCGTAAGCCGCGCAGAGGCGGTGAAAACTGTCCAGCACCCTGGGCAGCAATTGATGGCGGCCTGTCATGTATTCCCGCGCCGTGTGCGAGTCCACCGCCCTGCCCTGCACTACCACCTGGGCGATCTGATCCGACTGGGGTTTCAGCAGCACCGGGTTCATATCCACGTGGGGTTCCAGCCCCGCAGCCCGGGCCTGCAGCGCCTGGGCGCGGCCGATTTCACCGCCGCTGCTGCATGCGTGGGCGTTGTTGGACATATTCTGCGGCTTAAACGGCGCCACCCGGTAACCCCGGCTGCGGGCGGCACGGCAGATAGCGGCTACCAGCACACTCTTGCCGACGTCGGAGCCGGTACCCTGCAGCATCATGCATCGGGCGGTCATGCTTCGGGCCCGAATATCACGTGGCGCAGCGGGCCTGTGCCTGGTAGATCTGTGCCGGGTTGACCTGTGCCTGGCTGGGAGGGTATCTCCTGTACGCTGGCCGCCACGCCGTAGATCTGCGACAGGCGTTCAGCGGTGACCTCTGCGGGACGGTCCTGCGCAACCAACTGGCCCTGTTGAATCCATACCAGGCGGTCGGCGTAGCGCAACGCCAGGTTAACGTCGTGCAGCACCACCAGTACCCCGTGCCCCGCCCTGGCGTATTGATGCAGCAACTCCAGCACCCGGTGCTGGTGCAGCGGATCCAGCCCGGTGGTGGGTTCGTCAGCAATTAATAAAGGCGTATCCGCTGCATAGACCCGCGCACAGTGCACCCGCGCCATCTCCCCGCCGGACAAGGTGTCGGTGTGCCGTTCGGCAAAATCCAGCAAATCGCAAGCGCGCAGCGCCTGACTGACCGCCGCGGCATCCACTTCACTGAGCCGGCCGAGCACAACGCCATGGGCAAAGCGGCCCAGCGCAACCACATCTTTCACTTTGTTAGGCCAGGCCAGCGGCCGCTCCTGGGGCAGGTAAGCCACCTGCTGGGCGCGCGCCATGGGGCTGAGCTGACTGACCGGATGGCCGTCCAGTTCCACCCGCCCGTGCACCCGGGCCGGGGTATTGGCGAACAGGCCCAGCATCGCCCGCAGCAGGGTCGTCTTACCCGCGCCGTTGGGGCCCAGCAACGTCACCAGTTCACCGCTGCGCAGTTCGAAGTCCGCCGGCTGCAGCAGGGTTTTGTCGGCATGGTTATCCGCAACAGTGACACTCAGGTTGTGCGCAACTAAGGTAGTCATGGCTTAATCATTGCGCCGGTAGGCGATCCAGATGAATACCGGGGCGCCCAGCAACGCCGCCATCACCCCCAGTTTAAGCTCCTGAGTAGTGGGCAGCACGCGGATCACCAGATCTGCGCACAACAGCCCCAGCCCGGCCAGCAGGCCGCTGGGCAAAAGGCTGCGGGCCGGGTCGTAGTCCACCCACGGGCGCACCAGATGCGGTGCAACAATGCCGATAAAACCGATGGTGCCGGCCACCGCTACCACAGCCCCGGTGGTTAGACCGGCGCCCAGCACCACCCAGATGCGCTGCCGGCGCAGATCCAGCCCCACCCCCTGGGCGGCTTCTTCCCCCAGGGTCAATGCGGTCAGGCCGCGCCGGGTGCTCCATAACAGAGCCACGCCCAGGATCAGAAAAGGCGTGACCAGCGCCAGGTCGCTGAAACTCCGGTTGGCTACCGACCCCAGCGACCAGTTGATCATATCCGCCAGGGAAAACGGATGCGGCGCGAAGTTGACCAGCAGCGACATGGCAGCCGCGGCAAAGCTGGATAATCCCACGCCGATCAGAATTAACGTTACCACGGACGTGGTGCGGGTGGCGGCAAAGGCCACTATGGCGGTGGCTGCCAGCGCCCCGGCAATGGCGGCGACCGGCAGCGCATAGCTCCATAGCGCGACTACCCCGTAATACAGGGCACAGGTGGCGCCTAGCGCCGCGCTGGCGGAAACACCCAGTACCCCGGGTTCCGCCAGCGGGTTGCGCAGCAGACCCTGCAGAGCGGCGCCGCTGATACCCAGCGCCGCGCCGACTACAAATGCCGCCACCGCGCGCGGCAGGCGGATCTGCCATACGACCAGCGTATCGCCCGGGCTGCCGTATCCCAGCAGTGCCGCCAGCACCGCGTCCGCGCCCAAAGGGGTGGAACCCAGCAGACAAGCCAACAGTAAGGCAATCAGCGTGGCCAGCAATAGCAGCGGGTTGAGATAGGCGCGCAGCATCACCGCGTGCTAACCGCCCGCCTGCAGGTCAAGTACAGCCTGGTGCAGGGCTTCCACCGCGTCGAGCACAAACCAGCCCCCGCAGGCGGTCCAGGCGCCGTTCAGCGCCACCGTTTGCGGCCGTTCATGTTGCGCCCTGGCAACCGGGTGGTGAATGGCGGACCACACATTGGTGTGGTTGGTGATGGACGCAAAAAAGGCCAGCGCCACCACCTGCGGGCTTTTGTAGGCCAGGCGCTCGAGCGGCAACGCATGCCAGCCCGGCCGCTGTTCAAAATTATCCAGCGCGGCGGCGTTGAGCATGTCGTGCACCAGGGTGCCGGGGCCGCTGGTGACCCCGGACGGGGTCATATACAACGCTTCTGCTGCGCCGCCGCTCTGCCCGGTTGCGGTGCTGCCGTGTTCAGCGATGCGCTGCAAACGTTGGTCCATTTGTTTTACCAGGGCAATGCCGCGGCCGCCGGCGCCCAGGCCCGCGGCCATATCCAGAATGGTCTGGCGAATGTCCTTCAGGTTACCGGAGTAGCCAATCTGCAGCACCGGAATGCCCAGTTGGCGCAGGAACGTCACCATGCTGGGGCCGCCGCCGTATGAGCGCACCACCAGATCCGGGCTTGCTATGACCACGTCTTCCGCCACCGGCCGCACCACCGGCAGACCGGCGGCTTGCCTGCGCAGGTAAGAGAATTCGCGGGTGGCGTCCGGCGACACCCCCGCTATGCTATCGCGTACGGCCAATTGAATAACATATTGGTCAGCACAATAGTCCAGGCTGACAATACGGCCGGCTGCCTGCCCATTGGCCTGTGCCGCCAGGCACCCGGCCAGCAGGCAAAGCCATGGCCGCAATTGCCTGCGGCTCAAAAGCGCAGCCGCATGCCGCCGGACACTGACAAGCCCGGTGTGCCGTAACCGATAATCTGCTGATACTCCTCATCCAGCAGATTTTCCACCCGGGCAAACAATTCCAGTTGGTCAGCAAGCTGATAGTTTGCTGCCAGGTCCACGCGCCACCAGTCCGCGACCTCGCCGTTGGGATCACGCTCTTCGCCGTTGTAGCGCGCCAGCAGGGTAACGTTGAGGCGCTCGTTGGGGGTAATCCCCAGCTGGAGGTCACCGCTGTGCTCGGGCACCCGAACCAACTGGTCGCCGTTATTGTCGGTGGCATCGATGTAGCTGTACGCTGCATCCACCCGCAGCCAGCGGTTGATTTCGTGCCCGAGGGTTAACTCCACGCCTTTGGATTCCGTTTCCGCAATGTTTTCGTAACCGCCGGCGGCAAATGAGAAGGTGATCAGATTGGTGGTGTCCTGGGCAAAGTAGGTGGCGCTGGCGTAACTGCGTCCGGTGCCGCTGCGCCAGTCCACACCTACGTCATAAGCGTCGGATTCCTCCGGTTGCAGGTCCGTATTGGCTGCGGCGGCACCGCAGCAGAAAAACGTGTTCTGGAAGATGGTTGGCGCTTTAAAGCCCTCCCCCCAGGTGCCCCGCAGAGTCAGATTGTCGCTCAGCTGATAAGCCGCGGCAAAACGCCCGGTGGTTTTACTGCCAAACCCGTCGATGTCGTCGCTGCGGGCGCCGAAGGTCAGGGTCAGCGCGTCCAGCGGGCGGAATTCATACAGCGCGTACAAACCGTCTATCGTGTTCTCGTTGTCCCTGGCTTCGGTGTCCTCCCGCTCCAGCCCAAAACCGAAGCGGTGGTTGCTGTTCACCTGGAAGCGGCCGTGATAGCGGTAGATCCAACGTTCACCGTCCGCGGCAAAACTGGGCAGGCCGTCGGTGAAGTTCTCCCGCTCGATCTCGGTATACCCGGCGGTTAAGGTGTTTTCCAGACGGCCGTCCAGCAGCGGCACAAACAGGCTCAACTGGCTGGACAACTCATCTGTTTTGCTGACTTCGTCACCGTCACCGACGTTACCCTGGGCGCCAGAAGAAAAACTGTCGAATTCCGCTTCCGCGTCCGTGCTGATCACCGACACGTTCAAATAAGCATCCCGGGGCAGATTGATATTTCCATGCAGGTTAATGGAGGTGCCCTCGTAACCATCCTCCTCGCGGTTGCCGTTGTCTTCATCCGCTTTGGAGATGCCGTGGCTGTCGTTGCGCTGCACACCCAGCCGCACGTCGCCGGTGCTGTTGGCTGCAGACAATTCCACGCCGCCCCGATGCGTGTCGAACGAGCCGTACTCATAGAACACATTGCCGCCAAGGCCGGGTTGCGGGCGTTTGGTGGTGATGCTGACAACCCCGCCAATGGCATCGGTACCCCACAGGGTGGATTGCGGGCCGCGTAGAATTTCGATGCGTTCAACGTTTTCCGGGTCCAGGCGGGCGAAATTGAAGCCGCCACCGGGAGAACTGGGGTCGTTCACGGGCACGCCGTCCACCAGCACCAGGGTCT
>JANQOA010000224.1 GCA_028279305.1 Pseudomonadales bacterium | reverse complement strand
CTACGGTGTTCTGCAGATCTTCACTCATGGGCCGCACAAAGGGGTTGGTCTGGCGTTCCAGCCCTATGGTGGTGGGCACGGTGGGTACACCCTGGGCTCGCAATTCGTCAATTTCCCGGGCGCGCTTCTGCAGTGCCGGATTGTTGGGCTCAACCGACAGCGCAAATGCGGCATTGGCCTGGGTGTATTCGTGGGCGCAGTAAACCGTGGTGGCATCGGGCAAGGCCATCAACTTCTGCAGGCTGTTCCACATCTGCGCCGGGGTGCCTTCAAACAGCCGGCCGCAGCCGAGCGCGAACAATGTATCACCCACAAACGCCTGGGCTTCTTCGGCAAAGTAATACGCGATATGTCCGGTGGTATGGCCGGGTACTTCCAGCACCGTGGCGGAGGTTTTGCCGAAGGCGAAGTTTTCGCCGTCTTCCACACGCACATCGATACCCGGAATCCGCTCCGCGTCATTGGCCGCGCCAAC
Source organism: Pseudomonadales bacterium (assembly GCA_028279305.1). Lineage (GTDB taxonomy): Bacteria > Pseudomonadota > Gammaproteobacteria > Pseudomonadales > Azotimanducaceae > UBA4421. The sequence goes on along the minus strand of JANQOA010000224.1, from coordinate 10,926 downwards.
CACCTGGCAGCCCCATTGTTTCTTCAGCGCCTCGTTGCCGCCGGCGTGATCGAAGTGGTGGTGGGTGTTAAGGATATGGGTCAGCTTCCAGCCTTTTTCCTGCAGCGCGCGGTTGATGGGCTCCACTTCCGGAGTGTCGATGGTTGCAGTACAACCGCTGACCGGTTCGTGGATCAAAAACCCGTAGTTGTCGTTAAGACATGGGAACTGATGAACGTCTAAAGCCATGCCGTGACCTCCAATAAAAAGAAACGAAGTTTGCAACGATGATCTGCTATTGTGCCAGTTTTCAGACAGCCGCGACACGGCCGCCGCGCCGGACCGGCCCAGACCGCGGTAGCGCCGCCAGGGTTCTAATAACAGATGAATAAAGTCTTGCAGGAAATCCTCAACATCCTCAATGTTGAGCCCATCGAGAAAAACTTATACCGCGGCCAGAACCACAACACAGAACACGTTTTCGGCGGACAGGTGCTGGCACAGGCGCTTGCCTCCGCTTACCGCACCATAGAAGCAGATCACCAGCTGCACTCCCTGCATGCCTATTTTCTGCGCGCAGGAGACTGGAAGATTCCCATTCTGTATGAAGTCGACCGGATTCGCGACGGGCGTTCATTCAGCACCCGCCGGGTGGCGGCAATCCAGCACGGCAGAGCCATCTTCAGCCTCTCCTGCTCCTGGCAGAAGGCGGAAACCGGGCTGACTCATTCACAACCCATGCCTGACGTACCGCCGCCGGAGTCTCTGCGCGGTGATCTGGAGGCTTACCGCGAATTTGCTGAGGTCCGCCCGGAGACCGCGCGCTTCAGCTTTCGCTTTGAAGCGATCGACTCCAGACAGGTCGAGCGCATTCTCATGACCGACAGCAGCGAACACCCGCCTTTCAAGCACACCTGGCTGAAAGCCCGGGACCCGCTGCCGGACAATCCGGAGGTGCATCTGGCGCTGCTGGCTTATATGTCAGATCTGGACTTTATGTCCACTTCCATGTTGCCCCACGGCCGCAACGCGATTCGTGAATCCGTGCGCGGCGCCAGCCTGGACCATAGCCTGTGGTTTCACCGCCCTTTCCGGGCTGACGATTGGCTGCTGTTCGCCAAAGAGTCGCCCAATGCGAACGGCGCCAGGGGTTTTGTACGCGGGCACTTTTTTAACCGCGGCGGAGAACTGGTGGCCACCGCGGCCCAGGAATGCCTGATCAGACCGCTGGGGAAGTTGCGCGAGAATCTTGCCCCGGTGTGAGCGCTTGGCAGCCGGCAGTTAAGGTTATCGCGTCAGCAAAGTGACCGGCTGGCCGTTGCGCAGCATTTCGGCGCCCTTCACCACCACCTGGTCGCCCTCATTCAGACCACTGTTCTGTACCTCTATGCGCTCATCCGCGCCGATACCGGTTTGCACTTCAACCCGCTGAGCATTCCCCTCCGCCACCTTAAATACCACCGTGCCGGATTCACGCAACACAAGCGCGTCCCGCGGAATGGTTAAGATCCGCCGGGAAGTGGCGGTGGGTAAACCCACCTGCACCGGGGTGCCGATGACCCAGGGGTTGTCCTGCAGACGCAAACGCACTTCAAACGTGCGGCTGCTGAGATCCCCCACCGGTATCACCATGTGTACCGGCAGTTGCCGGGTTTCCTCGTTCAGACGGACCGGCAATACCATGCCGTCTCTGACAAAGGGCGCCACGCGCAACGGCGCGCGGCTGCGCACTTCAACATGATGAGTATCCACCAGCCGTACCGTCGGCTGGCCTACATTTACGTACTCCCCCGCTTCCGCCAGCCGCTCGACAATCTGGCCGGCAAAAGGGGCTGAAATCTCAGCTTTTTCGAGTTTGTACCGGTTAATCTCAAGCTCGGCCCGGGCCCGCTGCAGATCCGCAACGGCAACATCACGGTTCGCCACCGATTCTTCCAGGCGGCTTTCCGCGGCACTGTTGACCTCAGCCAGACTGGCCAGCCGCTGGGCGTCGCTGCGCAGGAAAATCAGACGTTTTTCCAGCGCGCTGACCTGGGCTTCACTGGACTGCACCGCCAGGCCCGCCAGACTGTTATCGAGACGGGCCACAACGTCCCCCTGCGCCACCCGGGTGCCGGGGTCCGCGATCCAGGTAATGACCCCCGCGACTTCAGCCCCCAACGCGGAATCGGTGCGGCTCAGGACCGTGCCGGGGGTCCATGAGCGCGGCGCGGAATGCAGGTATTTAACCTCGCCCACAGCCACCATCGAGGCAGCCATTTCACCGTGCGCGGCTGTTTGCCACAGGCAAACGGCAAACAGGCCCGCCGCCAGCAGGATATACTTCATGATCGACTCTCCAGGGCTTGCACTGATTCATCCGCCGCGCCCTGCTTGCCCATGCGCAACAATGCCGGCAACAGGATCAGCGTAAACACCATGCTGACGCTCATACCGCCGACAATGGCGGCCGCCAGCCCGCGGTAAACCACACTGCCGGCGCCGGGCGCCAGCAACAGCGGCAGCATGCCGAAAATACTGGTCAGGGTGCTCATCAGGATCGGCCGCGCGCGCACCTCCAGGGCCTGGCGCACCGCCTCCCGGGCATCAGCGCCGGCACGCTGCGCGGCACGGGTCTGATAGACCAGCAGAATGGCGTTGTTGACCACCAGCCCCAACAGAATGACAAAGCCGATCATCGTCAGCAGGTCCATGGGCTGAAAGCGCACCAGATCCAGCAACCGGATCAGCAGGACGCTGCCCACCGTGGCCAGGGGCAAAGCCAGTAACACCAGCAGGCTGTCGCGTATGGATTTAAACAATGCCGCCATCAGCACAAACAGAATAAACAACGCCAACCCGAAGTTCTGCGCCATGCTGTTGATAGCCTTGTTAAGCTGGCTGGCGCTGCCGCCGAAACGCACATTGCCGTCCGGCGGCATAAATCCGCCCGCAACCGGCTCAACAACCGACCGCACGGTAGTGATGTATTCCTGCAGGGAAACGCTGTCAGGTACCGACACCACCAGATCTATGGTGCGCCGCCCATCCATGCGGCTGACCTGGCTGGGACCCACCGTGCGTTGAATGTCCACCAGCTGTTCAAGATGAAATACCGCTCCCGATGGGGTTGCCATGGGCAGCGCCGCCAGTTCTTCCGGAGTCTGCCACTGCGCGGCGCGAACCATGATGTCCATGCGCACATCACCGTCAAAATACTCACCGATATACAGGCCGCTGCCCAGGGCTCTGACCGCGTCCGCCAGACCGCGGCTGGTCCAGCCGGCCTCCGCCATGGCACGATGCCGGGGCAACATACGCAGTTCCGGTTGTGACATCTGCAGCGGCGGCTGGGCGCGCACGTTTACACCGGGCAGCGCCTCGCGCAGGGTGTTCTGTATCTGCGCGGCGGCACCGGTGAGCGCTTTCTGGTCCCGTGCCTGCAAGTGCAGCACCACGTGCCGGCCGCCGTCAAAGTTGTTGAACAGGTTACCCTGCTGGACAAAACTGAACGTATCCGGCAGCCCCGCCACAACCTCGTTACGCATCAATTCATGCACGGCGTCAATGTCATCCGGGTCATGGGGCCGGGCGCCGATATTGGCGCCCCAGGGACCCGGCACATAGATATAGTAGTTTTTTAAACGCGGCGTTTTGTCCCCGCTGAAGTGCGGCTGCAGGCGCTCGACAACCGTGCGTGCCACATTCTGATCAACCGAGTTGATGGTAGCGCCGGCGGGGAAATTGAGATAAGCCTCGATAACCTCGCGTTTTACCGGCGGCAGATAATCCATGCTCGGCAACAACAATCCGGTTAACGCCAGCGGCACGGCTATAAGACCGGAAACAAGCCAGCGGCGCCGGCCCCGGGTATCCGTGAGCCTGACGATTTTTGCCGACAAGGTGGCCCACATGCGGACATGGTGATCCACCGCTGTTTCGTTGCCCAGGTAACGGACCGCCAGCGCCGGCAGCACCAGCGTAGCCACCAGCAGGGACATGGCCACCGCCACGGAAATGGTCAACGCCAGATCCGCAAACAACTGGCCTTCAACGTCGCGGATAAAGATCACCGGCAGAAATATCGCCACGGTGGTGGTGGTGGATGCAATCAATGCCCCCATCACCTGGCTGACCCCCTGGGCAGCCGCCTGTTCCGCGGGCAGCCCGCGGCGCAGCCGCACGATGTTTTCCAGCACCACAATGGCAGCGTCCAGCACCATGCCCACGGCAAACGCGATACCTGCCAGCGAGATCACGTTGAGATTGCGGCCGGCCAGCTGCAGGACAACAAAAGAAGCCATCAGCGAGCAGGGAATGGCCAGCGCGATGATCAGGGTGGCGCGCAAGCGCCGCAGAAACCACCAGAGCACGCCTATAGCCAGCAGCGAGCCGATCAGAATGTTGTTGGTAACCAGCGCGATGGCGCGGTAAATGTACAGGGACGGGTCAAAAGACTGTTCCACCATCAGCCCGTTGCCGGCCAGCACGGTCTCGTCAAGCTCGGCAAATACCGCCTTCACCCGGTTCAACGCTTCCAGCACGTTGGCCCCCGGCTGCCGGTCCACCCGCAGCGCAATGCCGGGATTACCGTTCTGGTAGACAAACGAACGTCTGTCGCTGCGGGTTACCAGTACATCCGCCACGTCCCGCAGAAAAACCGGCCGGCCCTCCCGCCATTCCAGGATCAGGTTGCGTAATTCCTCGGGCTTGTGCCGCCCGGCAAAGCGTACGGTATATTCCCGCCGGCCGACGTCGGCAAACCCGGCGGAAATGTCATCTGCCGCCGCCACATGGCGGGCAATCTGGTTCACGGTGACACCCATTTCCGCTGCCCTGAACGGATCAAACTGAATGCGCAGTTCGTCCACTTCCGTGGCGGATACGTACACGCTGGCGACCCCCGGCACCGACTCCAGCTTGGGTCGGATAACGTCTTCAATCAGCGGAATGTATTCTTCGATGGGACGGCTGTTGCCTTCCGCCAGCTGCACGTAAAACCAACTCAGCGCCTTGCCGCTGCCCAGGGTATTGTTCAGCCCCAGTTGCACCACCGGGGGTTCAGCATCGTCCGGGAAACCCTGTACCCGGTTCAAACGGCTGATCACTTCCACCAGGGTTTCCTGCATGTTGGTGCCGAACTCGAATTCCAGATTCAAGAAGCCGTTAACGTTGAACGCCTGTGATTGCATGCGCTCCAGCCCCGGCAAACCCGCCAGCACGTCTTCCTGGGGCTCAATGATCTCGGATTCAATTTCCCGCGAAGAGGCGGTGCGCCATTCAGTGGAAATGGAAAGCTGAGGGCGGTCTATATCCGGCAGCAGCTGTATCGGGAACTCGAACAGGCTGAGGGTACCGAACAGCAGCACAATCGCCAGGCCGGCAAGCACCGCCTGGGGGTTTTTTAGACTTTGTTCCAACAATGCCATCTCGTCCTCTCTCCATAGACGCTTGCATTACAGGCCGGTTGCAACCGGAAGGCTGACGAAACAAATGATGCAACATGAGGTGTGTTTGTTTCACCGGCCTGACCTGCTGGTACAACCGGTGAACGAACCGAATTGAACTAGCGCGGGTGCGGGGTGTAGCCGCCATGGTGCAGCAGGCGTTTGCTGGTGCCCGGCCACACCGTATACAGATTGTTCGTAATTCGATTCATGGGCACGATGCTACTCGCATGAATTAATCTGTCAAGCGCTTGCGCCCTGAGCGGCGGGCTGACGGCGGGGTTTCCGGCCGCCAGGGGGGACGGCGCGGATTGAGGCGGCGGATCAGTCGCTTTTCGGCGTGCTTCTGGCAGGGGAACTGGCAGAGTTAACCATTCGGCTGAAAATCTGCCAGGGTTCCATGGCCGTTTTGAACATGCCGCGGATAAATTCCTCGCGTTGCTCCGCGGAACCCTCAATGCGGTCCGCAAACTGCTGCATCATGCGGTTCTGCATGCCTTGTACGTCCGGCAAGCCAAAAAACGTTCTGGCCTCTTCCGGTGTGACGTCAATCTCTATGTTAACTTTCATGCTTCAATCTCAACGGTTCGTAAGCCCAGCCTACCACAGACCGCGGCCGAGCTCTGCGCCCCTGGCGGGGGCTTGTTTCACCCTGCTTTGTCGTCCACTATCCACCCGGTAGTGGGAACAAAGGGGAGCGGCTGTCCATGAGACTCAGCCCAACGGATGCTTCATTTCTGTATGCGGAATCACACAGTGGCCCGATGCACATCTCTTCAATCTACGTGCTTGAGGGCGAGATCGCGTTCGAGACCGTATTGCAACATATTGAAGAACGCATCCACCTGATCCCGGCATACCGGCGCAAAATCGCCCAGGTGCCATTTAACCTCGGGCACCCCAAGTGGGTGGATGACCCGGATTTTGACCTGAGCTTCCATGTGCGCCACCACCAGTTACCGGCCGGCGCCAGCCTGGAAGACGGCATCGATGCCGCCTCCAGGTTGAACGAGCCGATGATGGACCGCAACCGGCCGTTGTGGCATTTCTACGTGATTTCCGGCGTTGAAGACCGCACCCTGTTATTGCAGATGACCCACCATGCCATGATCGACGGCGCGTCGGGCATCGAACTCACCACCATCCTTTACGACTTCGACCCCAACGGCGAGCCGGTTCCCGAAGCGCAGGAGGCCTGGCAGCCGCAACAGCCGCCCGGTCCCGTCGCCTTGTTTCAGGAAGCGCTGCAGGAGAATCTGCAGAACCTGCCGCGCCTGAGCAGTGCCGATCTGAGCCCGGCGGCGCTCACTGAACAAAGCGATAAGCAGCGCGAGCTGTTCCGCCGCGCCACCGATATGGTGTCCGGCTTTGTCACCCGGCCCGCCGTTACCGCACCGTTTAACGCGTCCATTGTCGGACCGCAGCGCAAAGTGCGCTTCCTGAAGCGGGATTTTGGGGAAATCCGCGAGATCCGCCGCGCGCTGGGCGGCACCATCAATGACGTTGTGCTGACGGTGGTGTCCGAAGGTATCGCCCGCTATCTCAAGGAGCATAACGAGCCCGTCGGCAATCAGTATCTGCGGATCATGTGTCCGGTTAACGTCCGCACCGAAGATCAGCAGGGTGCACTGGGCAATCAGGTGTCCGCGATATTTCCCATGCTACCGGCCTGGAGCATGCCGCTGAAAAACCGGCTGGCGGTGATCTGTGCGGAGTTGGAGCGCATCAAGGCTCAGGAAGAAGCACAGGCCTTAACCCTGGCCTCAGATTCAGCCTCGTCCGTGTGGCCGCTGGCGCTGGCGCCGACCCAGCTGGTCGGCACCCCGGCCGACCCAACCGCGCTGCTGGCGCGGGTGCCCTGGCCGGTGCCGCCGAACATGGGCTGGCGGCCGCCCAATCCGGGGATTAACTTTGTCTGCACCAACGTGCCCGGGGTGCAGGTGCCCCAGTACCTGGCCGGTCACAAGGTCCTGGACACCATCGGCCTGCTCATCCTTACCGGTAATATCGGCTTCAGCGTGACCATCCTCAGCTACAACAAACAATTGTATTTCAACATGATCTGCGAACCGCGATTGCTGCCGGACCTCGAACTTGTAGTGGACAGCGTGTCGGAGTCTTTTGACGAGTTGCTGGCGGAGGCGCGTGCGCACGTTGCTGAGCTGAGCGGCAAATAAAGAATATACAGGAGTAGAGTGATGAGCATTCTAGACGATCAATACCCGAAAACCGTAAGCTTGAGTGACGGCACCGCCGTGGAACTGCGCGCCATGTCCGCGGACGACAAAAAGGCCATTCTCAAATTCGCCAAGAGCCTGCCTCAGGAGGACCTGCTGTTTTTGAGCATGGATCTGACCGAACCGGCGGTGGTGGAAGAATGGATCAAGAACATCCGCGACGGTGTTTCCATTTCCCTGGTTGCTTACGACGGTGAAGAGTTAGTTGGTTATGCCAACATCCACCGCAACCGCGCGCCGTGGATGCACCGGGTGGGCGAAATCCGGGTTAACGTGGCGCCTCACTTCCGCGCCAGGGGGTTCGGCCGGGTCATGATCTCCCATATCTTCGACATCGCCGGCAGCGTCTCCCTGAAAAAGTTGATTGCCCAGATGACCACCGACCAGCATGGCGCGCAAGCGGTATTCCGGAAACTCGGATTTGTACCCGAAGCATTGCTGGCAGACTTTGTCGAAGACCGCAACGGCATGACCCGCGACCTGGTGATGATGACGTTCGATGTGGACGGCTTAACGGATCAGGCCGGCGCGCCGGTAAAACTGTAAGGCATCCGTCATCCCGCGTTAGACAAACTGTTGCGGCTGCTGCGCCACGCCGCCCAGGCGTGCTGACATATCCTCAAACTGCCGCTTCGGCGCCCCCGCCCAGCGCAATTCCGGCAGCGTCTGGGGCAGCGGCACATCAGTACGCAGCGTTGCCAGTTGTTTATACAGCAGCGCAGCCTGACGCTCCGCTGCCAGGGTCGCCGCCAGGCGCGCCGCGCCGCGCACCCCCCAGGTCTGCGGATCATCCGGGATGGCTTCCAGGCGGCCGAAACGGTTGAGCAGGCTGGCCGCGGTTTTGGCGCCGAAACCGGCTAACCCGGGAATGCCGTCCGCGGTATCTCCCACCAGCGCCAGCCAGTCCGGAATACAGTGCGGATCCACACCGTTGCGCTGACGCACCCCCGCGGCGTTAATTTCCCGTTGGCGCATGCGGTCCACCTGGATGATGCGGTTGCCGTCAACAACCTGACCCAGATCTTTGTCCGGGGTCATGATGCGCACCTGGCGGGTCTGGCCGCCGTATTTGCGCGCCGCGGCAGCCAGGGCGTCATCCGCTTCGAACTCCTGCATCGACCACACCACGATGCCCAGCGAGCTTACCGCCGCTTCCACCAGGTCCATCTGCGCAACCAGAGCCGGCTCCATGCCCGCACCGGTCTTGTAACCATCGAACAAGCCGTTACGGAAAGACTCTATGGGATTGTCAAACGCCACCGCGATATGGGTGACCGCTTCAGCCGGATCAGCCAGCAGGCTCAGCAGGGAACTCACCACCCCGGCGGTGCCTTTCACACCCTGGCCGTCCGGCGCTGTCTTCGACGGCCTTTTCGAGTAGTGGGCGCGGTACAACTCATAGGTACCGTCAATCACATGCAGACGTTCGATCATTTGTTGAACCCGCTGACTTTTCCGCGTGCGCCGCGCATATATGTATATACACGTTTAAACATCAGTTGTCCGCCGCCTGATCCAGCTCGCTGTAGATTATTTTGTCCGCGCGCAGCTGGCCGATCTGGGCCGCGCTGTATCCGAGCTGTTGCAGCACTTCCGCATTGTGCTCGCCGAGCCGGGCCGTATGAGTGTGCAGATTTGAAGGGGTCTGGGAGAACCGGGCAGGCGGCCTGGGCTGCCTGATTTTGCCGGCTGAAGGATGTTGCAGGGTCCACAAGGCGTCCATCGCGGCAACCTGGGGGTCGTCGGGCACCTCGTCGCGCAGGTTGACCCGTGAAAACGGCACGTCGTTTTCTTCCAGACGCGCGCAAATTTCATCTGTTGTGAAGGCGGCATACGCCTCGTCGGTTATCTGTTTCAACAGCGCGCGGTTGGCAAGCCGGTCGGCCATGGTCAGAAAACGCGAGTCGCCGATCAGATGGTCCAGCTTGAGGGCGCGGAACGCCCCTTCAATTTCCGCCTTCTGCACCGGCATCTGCGCCACCCAGCCGTCTTTGGTCTGGCGGATGAACAGGCTCAAATCGCCATAAGGCACCCGTTCAGCGTCTTCATCCAGGAAAGTAAAGTTAGCCATGGTATCCGACCATAAGAAAAACAGCGCCGCATCCAGCATGGAAAGCTCTACCCGTTGACCGCGGCCGCTGCGTTCCGCCTGAAACAGAGCCGCCGCCACCGCTTGCGCAGCGGTCAGGGAGGTAATCTTGTCACACACCAGGTTGTTAACCAGTTCCGGCGGCTGGTCGGGTTTCAGCGCCGCAAAGCCGGAAATTGCCTGGATGACCGCGTCGTATACCCTGCGGTTGGCGTAGGGTCCGGTAGCACCCACGCCGTTAATGCTGACATATACCAGTTTCGGGTGCGACTCTTTGAGGGCCTCGTAACCCAACCCCAACCGGTCCATTACGCCGGGGCGGAAATTCTCCATCAGCACATCACTTTCCTGCACCAGTTGGCGCGCAATGCGGACTCCGGCTTCGCTGCGCAAATCCAGACAGAGCGATTTTTTGTTGCGGTTGAGGGTCAGAAACGGTGCGTTCATATCTTTGTGACGCGGCACGCCGCGGCGCATGAGATCACCCTGGGCGGGTTCCACCTTGATCACCTCCGCACCCTGATCGCCGAGAATGGCCGCCGCCAGCGGACCTGAATAGACAGCGGTAAAGTCGGCAATTTTCACCCCGGCCAGCGGGCCGCTGGGCTGGGTGTCTGGCTGATCGCTCATTGGACCCTCTGTAGGTTACTCAAATAGCCTCGAATAATACCGGCGTCCACGGCATCCTCGGACAGTTGCAGATACTGCTGAAAGGCGGCCTCGGCCGCGGCGCGGTCTCCCATCTGCCGGTATGCCATGCCCAGCTCTTTGTGCGCCGCCGCGTAAGGTTCCGTGGCTGCCGCCGCCTGCTGGTAAGCCTGTATACGCGGCTCAAAGTCCGGGCCGTCCGGCGCCTGCAGGCGCAGCGTCTCGCCGATCAGAAAACTGCCCAGACCTTCCTGGGGGCGGGTGTTGCGGTACTTCTCAAACACCTTCAGCGCGCGTTCGAACTGACGGTCGCGCAGATCAAGCAGCCCGGTTTCACGCAACGCCGGTGCGATGCGCTGCCTGTACGCTGTTTCCGGCGGCACTTCGCCGGGCTCATAATTTTTCTTGCGTTTCGCCCTGGCCACCGACTTCTGCAGGTTTTTGATGCGGTCTTCCAAAGTCGGGTGTGAGCTCCACAACAGGCGCGGATTGACCACCCCGTAAGCGGCATTCTGGTTGAGGTGCCGGAAAGCCGCAATGGCCTGTT
>JANQOA010000208.1 GCA_028279305.1 Pseudomonadales bacterium | reverse complement strand
AAATGCCAAGGCGGACGGCATTGAATACGACCGCAATACCACCTTCCGCGGCATCCGTGCAGTCACCTGTTACGGCAGCAGCCGTTTCCGCCGTTTTGCCCAGGACCAGGACTACATTGAAGAATTCCGCGATGCGCACCCGGTGTACTACAGCCTGTGGTACGTAGTCACCGATTGCGGCCGCTCTATTGCCAGAGTGGTGGCCTGTTCTCTGGTCATCACCCTGGGCTTCGGGCTGGTTTATTTTCTGCTCGGTCCTGCCGCCTTTAACGTCAGCAACGCGGACGGTCTGGGCTGGACGTACTTCACCACCCTGTACTACAGCGTCGTGACCTTCACTACCCTGGGCTTTGGCGACATAACCCCCTATACACCGCTGGCGGCGGCGGTGGTGATGATTGAAGTGATTGTCGGCTACGTCATGCTGGGCATTCTGATCTCAATTCTCGCCAATAAGGTGGCCCGCCGCAGTTAACAGCACCTGCGCGGTATGCGGCAGACAGTTGGCCGGGTATGTTCGCAGCAGGCCAACACTTTTCCCGCCCGTCAGGTGGAAATACCGCCCGAATTTCGCAAAATCGTATGTGCAACGCGCTAACTTATTGATTTTAAATAGATTCTTTTTGGCGCAGAGGGTTGGCACGCAAGTTGCTCTATACAAATAGACAGATAAATACACTTGCCAGGAGCCGCCATGAGCCGCCGCGACAATACAGAACAACAGCCTGAAACCCGTCAGCCGCAGCCCTGCCCCAAGCAGGAACGGATGCAGCAGTTGCTGGACGTGATGCGCGGCCGCACCAAACTGAGTGCTGAACGTTACATGGAGCTGGTGGCAGAGATTCGCGCGCAAAGCTGACCGCCGCGCTGACCGGACAGGGAGTAAATTGGACAGGGAAGTCCACTCCCGCCTATTTGACAGGGCTGACCCCTGCTCTAAAGCCTGAGGTGCGCCGGCACCGAATTATCCACCAGCACCTTGGCTGCTGCTCTGGCGGTAGCCGCCGAGTCAGAGCGGCCGGCAACCTGGGCGGTGACTATGGACCCTTCGAGCAATAGAGACAGCGACTGCGCCAGCGCCGCCGGATTGTCCGCCTGCGCCTGTACCGCCAGTTCCTCAATAAACGCCGTCATCTGCGCCTTGAAGTCCTGGCAGGTTTTACGGATGGCGGTATCCCGGTGCGAATACTCACCAATGGCGTTAATAAACATGCAGCCATAAAAACTGTGCCCGGAGAACCATTCATGGGCCACATCAAACACGCCCAACAGGCGCTGGTAGGGGGTATCCGCAACCTGCTCCACAGATTTCATGAAAAAGTTTCTGAACACACCGTCGTGATGCCGCAGGGCAGCGAGAATCAGCTCTTCTTTGGAACGGAAATGATGGTACATCGTCTTTTTGGAGACCTGAGCCGCCTCCGCTATACGGTCTATGCCGGTGGCGTGAAAGCCGTGCTCAGCAAATAATTCAATCGCCGTATCCACTAATTCCTGCCGCTTCTGAGACATACTTTTTACCGGTGTTTCTCTTGGTGATTCCTTAGTGATCTTTCTCGCAGGGTCATCCTTGATGGCCTACGTGCTGATCTTTCGCAGCCAGTAGGTTACCGAACTGTTTAGATGTAATCACGCCTTAGAACATTCTTTCCTGCACTTTTTAGCATAAATCGTCCTAATTTACACACAAAAATAACTTTTCTTACCCATACACCCATTCCAGGGCATTGACCAAGGTAACAGATCTGTATACATTGCGCTCCGTCGAGTAAACAGAACGGTTTACTTCGGCTGAACGGGCCTCAAGCCTGACGCATTAACGCGAATACACATTGGAGCTTTCGATGAAAATCAAGACCTTTCTGATCACCCTGGTTATGGCTGTTGCCGGTTTGAGCGCCCACGCGGCGGCTGCCGAATACGCACACAGCCTGCCCGCTGTACAGGGTTACGACGTGGTTTCCTACCACACTGCCAAACGGCCGCTGCGCGGCAACGGCCACTTCACCGCCGTGCACGACGGTGCCACTTATCTGTTTGCCAACAACGACAACCTGCAGACCTTCAAATCCAATCCGGACAAGTACGTGCCTGCATACAACGGTTTCTGCGCATTTGGCGTGTCGGTAGGCAAAAAATTTGTTGGTGACCCGGAAGTATGGCGGGTCGTGGACGGCAAAACCTACCTGAATCTGGACGCCAACATCCAGGACCAGTGGCTGAAGGATACCAGCGGCCGCATCAAATCCGCGGACGCCAAGTGGGCCGGCATCAAGGACAAGAACCCCGCGTCTCTGTAACCCCCTTGGGCGTGACGGCCCCTCTCCCCTACGTTGCTCCGGCCGTCACGCCTTTTTTAACCCGAACAAGAAGTGAATAAGATGAACAAGCACCACCCCCGAATCTCAGAAGACGACCGGCTCAGCGGCGCGGAAGGCCTGTTGATAAGTGTTGCGCTGAGCTACCTGCTGCTGGTTATCTTATTCACCACCGCGCCGGCGTTTGCCGCTGCGGACCGGGCAGAGGACGGTACCGCCCGCCAGTGGACTGTTGCCCTGGATAACGACCTGTACGCCGCCGGCTCGGACCGTGATTACACCGCCGGCTTCCGCGTGACCACCTGGCGCGAACGGGATTCCAGCACCCAGTTCGGATTATTGATGTATACCCCCGACAACTTGCAGCGCAGCAGCGCTGACCGCACCGACCGCCCCTACGCCAACCTGGTGTACTTAAGCAGATCCAGATGGCAGATGAATGCGCAGTCTGACGCTTTGCACCGCACCACAGTGACCATCGGGCTGCTGGGATCACCGCTGGCTGAAGCCCTGCAAAAGGCCGTTCACCGGGCCACCGGCAGCGAACGGCCGCGGGGTTTTGATCAACAGATTGCCGATGGCGGAGAGCTGACCGCCCGCGCCGGCTGGACCCGGTTTGCCCCGGTGTACACCGGCGTCAGCGGAGCCGCTGGGGCGCGGCAGCGATACCTGAGTGTCGTTTCCGAAACCCAGGTCAGCGCCGGCTACCTGACCGAAGCATCTCTGGGCATCAATCTGCGCCTCAGCCGCCAGTCCCAATGGTGGGGGGATGCGGCAGACGATTTTGTCACCCAATTGGACGAGCCGGTACGCGCCAACAGCGGCCGCTACTGGTTTACCGGCGCCCGCATCAAAGCGCGGGCCTATAACGCCCTGCTGCAAGGCCAGTTTCGCAGCAGCGCGGTGACTTACAGCCGCAGCGAACTGCGGCCCTGGGTTGCGGAAGCCTGGGCCGGCGTCGCAACCCGCTGGCGCGGCTGGGACATCAAATACGCGGTCCGCTATCAATCAGCGGAAATTAAACCCGCCAATGGCGGCCGCGACCAGGTCTACGGTGACATTACCGTCAGCCGGGCGCTGGGCGGCCGTTAAATCACTCCCCGGGCCCGCAGCCGGGCAACTTCCGAGGCGCTGTAGCCCAGTTCTGCCAACACCTGGGCACTGTGCTCCCCCAACGCCGGTGCCCGCACCGGTCCTACCTGGGCCACGCTGCTGATCTGCAGCGGATGATTAAGCAGACGCGGCGCTGCAATGCCGGCCCCGTCAGTCGGCAAAGACATATTGTTGGCTGTAATCTGTTTATCGCGCAGGGTTTCCTCAACCAGCGCCACCCGGTTGACCGGCACGCCAAGGCCGGTAAATATGTCCAGCCACTGCGCAGAATCCCGGGTGCTGATAATCGCCTGCAGTTCATCTCCCAGGGCTTTGCGGTTGGCCCACATATCTTCCAGGGTCATAAAGCGCTCATCCGTCAGCAGGTGCAGGGCATCCATGCCAGCCAGCGCCAGCGACAGTAACTCTTCGTTGCGCACCATGTTGAACTGCAGCCAGCGCCCGTCTGCTGCCTGATAAACCCGGAACATGGCGGCATTTACTTTATTGATTTCCCGGTACGCCGGCATATCACCCCCCGCCAGCACACCCTGGGCAATGCCCGCCGCTGACCACAGGCCGTTAGCCAGTAGAGAGGTATGCACCATGCCGCCTTCACCGGTACGCTGGCGTTGCAGCAGGGCGGTCACTATGCCGGCATAAACAGCCACGCCGGTGGGATGGTCCCCCATGCCCGGCAGCCCCTGGGTAGGGGTTGTATCAGGCGCCCGCATCAGATCCATCAGGCCGCTGCGCGCCCAGTAGGCCAACTGATCAAAACCCTTGCGCTCGCGTTCCGGACCCTGTTCCCCGTACGCGGTCAGCGATGCGTAAATCATGCGCGGATTGAGGGGCTGCAGGTCTTCATAGGCCAGCCCCAGGGATGCACGCACATCGAGCGGCTGGTTGGTGATGAAAACATCACAACCGGCCACCAGTTTATACAGTATCTCTTTACCCGCGGGCTGCTTCAGGTCCAGCGCCAGGCTGCGTTTGTTGCGGCCGTCCATCTGCCAGAACCAGTCGTTACCGGCTTCCGGTGTGCTGGGAATATGCGACAGCATGCGCAGCATATCCCCTTCACCCGGCTGTTCAATCTTGATGACGTCCGCACCGAAGTCCGCCAGCATCATTGCTGCCGCCGGCGCCGCAATAACCGTTGCACAATCGATTACCCGCAGCCCGCTGAACAGGTACTCACCCGCCTCAGCACCACTTGCGCTGTTGGCCGCATCATCAGTCATCAACCCCACTCCCATCCGTTTCCTGCACGCCATACTGCCAGCATTTGCAGCGGCGCCAAAGTCTGCCGGCGGCCGCCGGGCGGGTTGGCCACGCTTGCCCGGCTTTTGGCATACTGGAAACGAGCCGCGCGGACACCACAGGGGGGATCAATGAGCTGGCAGGATGAGGTCGACGAACTGGCGCGCCAACACCGCATGGCGGAAGCCATGGGCGGCGCTGACGGGGTGGCGTTTCAGCACGGGCGTAACAAGTTGACCGTGCGGGAGCGCATCGACCTGCTGGCTGACCCGGGCAGCTTCCAGGAAATCGGCAAGCTGGCCGGCACCGCCAGCTGGCAGGGCGACAGCCTGGAGAGCCTGAAACCCAGCAATACGGTGATCGGCACCTGCAAAATAGACGGGCGTAAGGTGGCGTTTTCCGGCGGCGACTTCACCATCCGCGGCGGCGCCGCTGACGCGGCCATCGGCGACAAACGCAGCTATATAGAAAACTTTGCCGCCCAGGCACGCATCCCCTTTATCCATCTGCTGGACGCCACCGGCGGCAGCGTAAAAACTTTTGAACAGATCGGCCGCACTTATCTGCCCGGCGACAGCACCGGCGGCGGCCGCCTGGCTGAAATGCTGGACACCGTGCCGGTTGTCAGCGCGGTAATGGGTTCCGTGGCCGGTTTGCCGGCGGTGCAGGCCTGCCTTTGCCATTTTAACGTGATGGTCAAAGGCACAAGCCAGGTCTTTGTCGCCGGCCCCAAGGTGGTGGAACAGGCAACCGGCAGAGCCATCAGCAAAGAAGATCTGGGGGACGAACGCATTCAGGTCAAGAACGGTGTCATCATGAACCTGGCTGAAGATGAAGCGGATGCCATCAGTCAGGTGCGGCGTTTCCTGTCATACCTGCCGGCAAACGTTTATGAGATGCCGCCCCGGGAAGCCAGCCGCGATGACGCCAACCGCAGAGATGAAAGCCTGTTGTCCGTTGTACCGAAAAACCGCCGGCAGATTTACGATCCGCGTAAGATCCTGAATGCGGTGCTGGATGCAGGCAGCTTTTTCGAGATCGGACCCTACTACGGGCGCGCGCGAATCACCGGCCTGGCGCGGGTGCATGGCATTCCCTGCGGCGTGATGATCAACAACCCCAAATTTAACGGCGGCTCCATGGACATTGCAGCCGGCGAGAAAACCCTGCGCCTGCTCGACCTGTGTGACACCTTCCATCTGCCGCTGGTGTATTTTGCGGACGAGCCGGGCTTTTCGGTGGGGCCGGCGCAGGAAGAACTGGGCATCATCCGCGCCGGCGCGCGCATTGTCACCGCCATGAGCGCGAGCCGCACGCCCTACATCTGTTTTGTCGTACGGCAGCTTTACGGCGTGGCCGGCGGTCTGCACAACCGCAGCGACGGTTTCTACCGCCGCTATGCCTGGCCTTCCACCCACGGCGGTTCCATGCACATCGAAGGCGGCACCGCCATCGCTTATAAGCGCGAAATCGAAGCAGCGGACAACCCGGAGGCCAAGCGCGCGGAGATTGAAGCACGGCTGCAGGCCATCTCGTCACCGTTCCGCAACGCGCACGCTTTTGGCATTGAAGACATCATCGATCCGCGTGATACGCGCCCGCTGCTGGTGGATTTCCTGCAGGATGCCTGGAAGGTCATCCACAGCCAGTTGGGGCGGCGCGCCGGATCCAGCTACCGGCCCTGAGACCTGCTCCGGGCCACGCGTCTCATTGTCTGACAAGTGTGCTGCCGCGCCGGGTGCGGATGAACCAACCGCCCCTGGTTCAGTCACACTGCCATGTGCAGTTGCCTTAACAGACGGGTCTTATGCCTCGCCCTTATCCTGCCGCTGGCCGCGGTTGCAGCCGACCCGGACAGCGCTGAGACCGCAGACAGCGCCGGCCAACAAGACATCACACTGCCCGAAACCCTCACGGACAGCCCGCTGCTGAATGCCCGTTTCCTGCTGTTCGGCAACAGCCGCCAGCGCAGCCAGACGTTACGCTGGGCTGCAAAACGGGGGGACAAGGACATGGTACCGGCGCTGATCTACGCGCTGCGCTACAGCGGCGAACGGGACCAGGCGGAAATTGCCGATACCCTGCGGCGGCTCACCGGGCGCCGATACGGCAGCGACTGGTTTCGCTGGAAACAGTACCAACAGGCCAACCCGGAGATAAAGCCGTTCCCGCATTTTGCGGTTTTCCTGGGCGGCCTGCTGCGTGCCATTGATCCCGGGTTCGGCGATTTTGTCCACGCTGACGTGAAACACGACATTCGCCTGGAAGAAATTGTCTGGGGCGGCGTGCGCAGCAAAGACGGCATTCCCGCCCTGGACCACCCGAAACTGATTGCCGCCGCGGATGCCGGCTATCTGAGCCCTGACGAAAGGGTGTTTGGCATCCAGATTAACGGCGACACCCGCGCTTATCCGTACCGCATCATGGATTGGCACGAAATGCTGAACGACACCATCGGCGGGCAGCCGGTCAGCCTGGCTTATTGCACGCTGTGCGGTTCCGGCATTCTGTTCAACACCACGGTGGCAGGAGAAGCGCAGCCGCTGACGTTCGGCTCATCCGGGTTG
The DNA here is from genome assembly GCA_028279305.1 of Pseudomonadales bacterium. GTDB lineage: Bacteria > Pseudomonadota > Gammaproteobacteria > Pseudomonadales > Azotimanducaceae > UBA4421. The sequence goes on along the minus strand of JANQOA010000208.1, from coordinate 84,211 downwards.
TTGTACCGTTCGAACAAGCTGATGTACGACCGCGCTACGGAGTCGCTGTGGAACCAATTCACCGGCCGTCCGGTGGTGGGGCCCTTAACCGGCTCCGGCACGCAACTGCAAACCCTGCCGCTGGTGAGCACCACCTGGGGCGAGTGGCGCAGCCGCCACCCCGAGACACGGGTGCTGTCCCTGCAGACCGGCTTCACCCGCGACTACCGTCCGGGTAAACCTTACGGCACCTATTTCAGCAGCCCGGACCTGATGTTTCCCACCCTCACCAACAGCCGCGAGCTGCGCCAGAAGCAACAGGTATTCGGCCTGCGCCTGAGCGGCGCCAACCGCGCCTGGCCGTTGCAGACATTCCGCGGCGGTAAGGTGCTGAACGATCAGGTTGGGGTGATCAAGGTCGTGCTGATCGGCAACGCGGCCAGCCGTAACATTCGCGCCTACCGGCGCGGCGACCAGATCTTCGGCCCGGGCGGCGATCCGCACACCGTGATTTCAGATGCAGGCACCTGGCAGGTCACTGAAGCAGCCCTGCTGGGCCCCAACCGGGAACAGCTGACCCGGCTGCCGGGACATCTTGCGTACTGGTTTGCCTGGTACAACTATTTTGGCAGCGATACCTTAAGCACCGCCAAGCCTTAACGGCTATTGTTCTGCAGCGCGTCCAGGGCTGCCTGCCGGGCCGCGGCAAATTCATCACCTTCCCGCCAGTCGGGCAGCGAGTCAGCCGCGGCAATCAACAGACCGGCATAAAAACCGAAGCGGGCGTCTTCCACCAGGCCGTCAAAGCGCCATGCCGAGGTAATCTCATCCGACGGCTGGTGGTAGTGACGGGTAATATAGTCAGCCGCCAGCTCCCGCCCGCGCGCCAGGCCGCCGTCCCTCAGATCCACCCCACCCCGGTAATAGATGCTCGGCACGCCGATACGCGCCAGGCTGAAGTGGTCGGAGCGGTAAAAGAAACCGGCACTGGGCAGACTATCCCCTTTAACCACCCGGCCTTGGGCCGCCGCAGCCTGTTCCGCCACCGCGTCCAGACTGGAGCGCCCGTAGCCGATGTAACTGATGTCACGGCTGCGGCCGGCGATCTGGCCGCCGTCCAGGTTGATGTTGGCGGCAATACGGCCCGGGGCAAAAGTGGGATGCCGCGCGTAATACGCTGACCCCAGCAGCCCCTGCTCTTCAGCTCCAACAAAAGCAAACAGCACTGAGCGGCGCGGCGCCGGTTGCAGCTGGCTGAAAGCGCGGGCGATCGCCAGCACCCCGGCGACACCGGTGCCGTTGTCCATTGCTCCGTTATAGATCAGGTCCTGCGCACCCGCGGTATCGCCGCCGGCTTCCGCGACACCAAGGTGGTCGTGGTGGGCGGTATAGATCACCACCTCATCAGCCAGGCTGGCATCAGACCCCGGCAACAGTCCAAGCACATTGGCGGTGCCGGTCTGCTCCCGGGTGACCTGCGCCTCCAGCGAGGTGGTCAGGTCCAGCGCCACGGGCTGAAAGTCCCGCTGCTGGGCCGCCGCTGTCAGCGCCTGCAGGTCCGCGCCCGCCAGCGCCAGCAAGCGCTTACTGGCGTCCTCGGTCATCCAGGCTTTGAGTTCAATGGTGGGTTCACCCTCGTTGGGCAGCTCAAACTGCATCCCCGCATTAGAGGTCTGCAGCACCTGCCAGGGGTAGCCGGCGGAATAATCGGTATGAATAATGATTGCCCCGGCCGCACCCAGCCGGGCGGCCATTTCGTACTTGTACGTCCAACGCCCGTAGTACAGCCGGGTTTCCCCTTCAAACAAATCAGCGGACGTGTGCGGGTCGTTGTTCAACATCAGTAGAACTTTGCCGCTGACGTCCACCCCCTTAAAATCGTCCCAGTTGTACTCGGGCGCCTGAATCCCGTAGCCGACAAAAATCAGCGGCGCATCAGCCACGCTCACCTGCTGCGCCTGCCGCCCGGCGTTGAGCATAAAATCCTCACGCCAGCGAAACACTTCCCTGCCCGCCGGCCCGCGGAACGTCCATGCCTGCGGCGCGGCCGTGTGCAAGCCCACCAGATTAAAGGCTTGCACCCAGTCACCCCCCGCGGCCCCCGGCTGCAGACCCAGCGCCTGCAGCCGGGCTACAAGATAGTCGCGGGTTTTGCGGTCACCTTCGGTGCCCGGCGCCCGGCCCTGGTAATCGTCCGCTGATATTTCGACGATGTGGGCACGCATCCGCTCGCCGTCTATGTGCGCCGCCGCCTGCTGCACCGCCGTTGAAGCGAGAAAGCCGGCGGGTTCATCGGCGCACGCGGCGAGTACCAGCAGCACGCCGGCAAGGGCCAGCTTACGGCTGTTCAAGCAAGGTCTCCTCGTCCCGCTGCAATACCCCGTTTGCAACATATTCAGCCACGCCCCCGGCGGACAGGCCAAGCCACTGGGACAGCACTTCCGCGTTGTGTTCACCCCGGTGCGGCGCCGGGCCGCGCACCCCGCTGCGCGCGGCGGAGAACCGGTACGGGGACTGGGTGACCGGACGGGTGCCGCCCTGGCGGTCGTCGACGTCGACAATGGCGCCCCTCTGCTTAACCGTTGGCTGCTGGCGGATCTCCGCCGGATCCCGCACTTTACCCCAGGCCAGGTTCATGGCGTGCATACACTTTTCCACCTCCGCCCAGGTGGACAGCCCGCGCATGAACTGTTCCACCGCGGCACGCCGGGCGGCAATTTTTGCCTCCAGCTCCAGGTTGCCGCCGGCGGCCGGGTCCGCCAGCCCCAGGCAGGTTTTCAGCTGATGCCAGAAATAGCGGAAATCCGCCGACACCAGCACCTCCCCGGCACCGGTCATCCAGGTTTTGTTCGGCAGCGGACCGGTATGTTCAGAATCTTCGGTGGCGTAATGAATCTGGTCGTCGGTGCACACCGTGGCGTCGATCATGGCAATGTCGATATGCTGGCCGCGGCCGCTATTCTGCCTTTGAATAACCGCCGCCAGCAGCCCGACCAGGCCGTGCAGGGAAGCATTGGTATCCGCCACCGACAGCGGCAGGTCGGTGGCGGGAATTTCGCCGCGCTGGGCCTGTCTGTGCATCAGCCCGGCTTCAGCGTGAACTATGGGGGCATAAGCCGGCCGGTGGGATTCCGGACTGCCGTGGCCAAAACCGGAGATCGACAGCATGATCAGGCGCGGGTTAACTTCCGCCAGCGAGTTGTACCCCAGGCCCAGCCGCGGCATTACATCGGGCCGGTAATTTTCGATCAGCACGTCCGCCTGGCGCACCAGGTCGTGCACCAGCGGCACCGCGCCGTCCGCGCGCAGATCGATGCATATATTGCGTTTACCGGCATTCTGCTGATGGTAGTAGCCGGGCACACCGCCCTTCACCGCCCCCCACAGCCGGGTCACGTCGCCGTCGGGCGGTTCAACCTTCACCACATCCGCGCCCAGGTCGCACAACATGCGGCCGGCGAACGGGCCCGCCAGCACCCGGGAAAAATCCAGTACTTTCAAACCCGCCAGGGGGTAGCCTAATGAATCCGCGGTCATTTCCGTGTGTCTCCCTCTCCCGGTTAAGATTCCCGGTTAAGATTCCCAGTCAAGACGCTGCAGCAGGAAACCCGGCCGAGCGCGCTAATCATTCCACAATTCGGCTGTACAAACTGGGTAAAACGGTAACGTTCTGCTGTTTTTTGCCCGGCTTTTTGCTATTTTTGGCGGTCATTTCCTGACATCCGGTATGGGAGCGACGTATGCCTAAACCAATCCGCACCTTACAGGCCAGCTTATCCCTCCTCGTTTTAGCCGTCTGCGGCCTCTGGACCGCGCAAGCGGCAGCTCTGGCGGTAAACGACCGGGTGGAAAACTTCCGCCTGTTTGATCATCAGGGCGGCTCCCACGAGCTGTACTACCACAGCAACGCCAAAGCCATCGCTTTCCTGGTGCAGGGCAACGGCTGCCCCATCGTGCGCAATGCCATGCCGCGCTTCCGTGAGCTGCGCGACGCCTACGCCGCGCAAGGGGTGCAGTTCTTTCTGCTGAACAGCAATCTGCAGGATAACCGCGCCAGCATTGCCAGAGAGGCGGACAAGTTCGGTTACGACATCCCCATACTGGTGGACGAAACCCAGATTATCGGCGAATCCCTGGGCCTGGTGCGCACCGGGGAAGTGTTTGTGGTGGACCCGAAAACCTGGAAAGTTGCCTACCGCGGCGCGCTAGACGACCGGCTGACCTACGAAAATCAGAAGCAGCAGGCCAGCGCTCATTATCTGCGCGACGCGCTGGATGACATGGTGGCCGGCAAAGCGGTGCAAACCGCCAGTACCGACGCGCTGGGTTGCCTGATCAATTTCCCGGAACAAACCGCCCGCGCCAATCATGCGGACATTTCTTACAGTGAAGATATTGCCCCCATCCTCATGCAGAACTGCGTGAGCTGCCACCGGGAAGGCGGCATCGGCCCCTGGGCAATGACCGATTACAACATGGTGCGCGGCTTCTCCCTGATGATCCGCGAGGTCGTGCGCACCAAGCGCATGCCGCCCTGGCACGCCGACCCGATGGTGGGCCATTGGGCCAACGACCGCTCTCTGAGCGACGCGCAAATCAAAACGCTGGTGCACTGGGTGGAAGCCGGCGCCCCCCGCGGCGAGGGGGAAGACCCGCTGGTGACCAGCCAACGCACCTACTACAAGTGGGACACCCAGGCTATGCTCGGCGAGCCGGATGCAGTCATCGATATCCCGGCCATGGAGATCCCGGCTACCGGTACCGTCGATTATCAATACCATCACGTGGCCAATCCCATCGGCCGTGATGTGTGGGTTAAGGCCGCGGAAGTTCTGCCCGGCGACCGCGCCGTGCTGCATCACACCATCACCACCTTCGGCGATATCATCACCGAAGGCCGCCACAAAGGCCGCCTGAAGCACAAAGGCGGCCTGCGCGGTTACGCCCCCGGCATTACCAATCAGGCGTTCCCTGAAAATACCGGCGTATTCCTGCCGGCGGACACCACATTGGAATTCCAGATGCATTACACCACCTCCGGCAAAGCCACCGTGGACGAGTCGAAAATGGGGCTGTGGTTTTACGAAGAACCCCCGCAACATGAGGTGGTAAGCATGTTTGTGCTCAATTCGCGCATCAAAATCCCGGCCCATGCCAGCAACCACAAAGAGACGGTGGAGGAGGTAATCCCCAAAGATGCGTTGTTGTACAACCTGATGCCCCACGCCCACTTCCGCGGCAAAGCAGCGGAGTTCCGCGCAGTGTTCCCGGACGGGCGCGAGCAACTGCTGCTATCGGTGCCCAACTACGACTTCAACTGGCAGACCACCTACGAGCTGGCGGAACCCATGTTTATTCCCGCCGGTACCAAACTGGTACAGGCAAACTGGTGGGACAATTCCGCACAGAACAAAGCCAACCCGGACCCCAGCATTGATGTCACCTGGGGTGAACAGTCCTGGGAGGAGATGCTGTTCGGCGCCATGTCACTGCGCTTCCTGGACAAAGAGGAAGCCGCCCAATACCGGGCCAGGGAAGCTGAAGAGAGCAAAAAGCACAACGTGGCCAGCGCTCAATAGGTGGCGCCGCGCTGCAATTTGACCGTACCCGCCCTGCTGCTGGCCGTGACCCTGGCGGCAGCAGGGTGTAATCAGGGGCCCGCGGAAAACGGAGCTGCCGATTCATCAGCGCCAGGTGTCACAGAATCCAATGCCCCTGACTCCGCTCCGCAGCCGCCACCGCCGGCGCCCCTGGACCTTTCTGACGAGCACCTGCAGGGGCTTCTGGACGAATCCGGCGACGCCGGAGATGCGCTGCCGGAACGGGACAGGTTGTTGCCCGACTACTTTGCGGAAGAGAAAGACCCGCGGAAGGTGAAGGTTACCGGCGGCGTGCTGACCGATGAGGAAGCGGCCAGCCTGCGCGACGCCATTGACGGGGCGGAAGTGAAGGTAGAGGTGCGGACTCGCTGAGGCTTTCTGTTCGACCAAAGGAAGCGCAGGCGCACCCGCGCGCTTGCCTGGCTTGCGGAAATGCTGTTTTATATAGAACGTACGTTCTATATAATCGGATCCGCGATGCCAAAAGTTTCTGAAGCCCACCTCGCCAGGAAGAAGAACCGGGTTCTGAACGCCGCGCGGCGGTGTTTTCTCAGGACAGGTATACGGGAAACAACCATGCGCCAGATTATTGATGAGAGCGGCATGAGCGCCGGCGCAATCTACAACTACTTTCCCGGTAAAGAGGCGCTCATTCTAGCCCTCGTCACTTCCAGACAGGCAAATGAAGCCGACGCGGTAAAGCGCATCAAAAAGCGGTTTGATGATCCGGCTGATGAACTGCTGGCGATCGGAGACGCCTACTTTTCACAGCTGGATACCCGCGGAGATCTGAACCACCGCAAGCTGAATCTGTTGATCTGGGCTGAAGGCGTAACCGACGCGGATATCGGCAAGCTGACGGCAAAAGGCTTTGACGAGCCGAACAACCACATCACTGAGCTTGTTGCACGGCTGCAGGAACAGGGCCGCCTTATTGACGGCATAAACGCGGAGGCCTTCAGCCGCCTGCTTACCGCGGCCTACCATGGCTATGTTTTGCAGCTGATCTGGGGGGTGGCGCCCAGCGCTGACGAATACGCTAAAACGCTGCGCGCAACCCTGAATTCGGTACTGAAGCCGCGGCCTACGGGGACGGCATCGTGAGTATCAACGTGCGCCCATACCAGGACACGGACCTGAAGCAAGTCTGGCAGCTCACGCACCAGTTGGGGTACACGGCAACGTTAAGTGACCTTGCTGCAGAACTCTCTCAACATGCAGGGAACTATCATATGTGGGTGGCCCTCGACGGAGAGTCCCCGGTTGGATTTGTATCCACTTCCCTGCCAATCCCGATGCTGGTTGACGGCGGCCTGCTGCTTAAAGTCACCGCGCTCTGTGTTGACCGCCGCATGCGCAGGTCCGGCATCGGCCGGGCTCTGCTCAACCGCGTGAAGGCATACGCAGCACAATCCGCCGTCAGCACAATTGAGTTGAGCAGCGCAAAACACGCGCAACGCGCGGCGGCGCACGCGTTTTATCCGCATTACGGCTTTTATGATGCAAGCAACGAATCGGTTGTTTACCGCATGAAGGTAACCTCATGAAGATAGAAGAGTTTGACTTTCAACCTACCCTGACGGGGCCAACAATCCTGATCCGGCCGATACAGCCCAGCGACTGGCACGGCATGTTCACCGCCGCGTCCGACCCGGAAATCTGGGCGGTGCACCCGGCATCGGACCGCTACCAGGAACCCGCTTTCAGGGTGTTCTTTGATTCGGCGCTGCAGTCCGGCAGCGCCTTTACCTTTGTGGATCTGGAAGCCCGGCAGATTATTGGTTCCAGCAGATATCACGGACTCGATATCAGCAACAATGAAGTCGAAATCGGCTGGACCTTCCTCGCCAGGTCTCACTGGGGCGGCAGGACCAACCGGGAGGTAAAACATCTCATGCTCACACACGCCTTCCGGTACGTGGAAACCGTGATCTTCTGGGTGGGTGAGACAAACGTCCGTTCGCGGCGCGCCATGGAAAAGATCGGCGGCGTTCTGAGACCGGGCCTGAGCCACCGCACCCTTAATGCCAGGAGCTATCCCCACGTGATCTACGAAATCAGCAGGTCCGACTACCAGAACCAGGCGGCAAGCTGTTGAAAACAAGGCGGACAACGGGTGCGGATGCTGCCGCCGCGGATCTTAATATACCCCGGGGAACAGCCGGTACCTCACCCGGGCGGCGTACTCCGTATATCCCCGCAACTCGGCCTGCAGGGTCCGGTCTTCCAGTTCGGTTCTGATCACCGCAATAACTATCGCAATGGCCGCCGGTGTGAGTGTCCACGCAGAATCCAGAGCCAGCGCCATACCCGGCATGGACACGAGGTTCCCGGCATAACCCGGGTGCCGGACTATCCGGTACGGACCGCTGTCACACACAACATGTCCCCGATCGTTCTGGATGCGCACCATGCTGGAGAAGAAGCGGTTCTCCGCCAGAGCCCAGGCGGCAAAGGCGTAACCAATAGCGATGAAGAACAAACCGGTAATATTGAGCCATAAGGGAAACACGGGTGACCACCCAAAGCGGTGATCCAACCCCGCGACAATGACCGGCGGGAAAGAGAGGCTCAATGCCATTAACGGGGCGAGGATTTTGTCCCATGCTTTTACGTCCGACGCCTTCAATGGCTGCGTCCGCTCCGCCATCAGGCCCGGATGCCGCCATTCCGCCCAGACACGCCCGCCCACGCCGGCTGCAAAGATAAGCGGTGCAAAGGTCCAGGCCTGCCACCAACCGCCATCCCCGCCGCAGACTAACAGGATCAGAGGTATGGAAAGGTAGAGTATGCTTGCGCCAAGCCACTCGCGGGGCGATGGCATTCCGCTTATGCCTCAGCCTGGAAGTCCGCCGGAATCGGGCAGTTGCTGCAGACGCGATTGTCACACAGGCGGCACAGCGTGCGACGCTGCAGATCCGTCGTTTCCATTGAAGACAGCATCTTGTGCAGCAGCGCGGCCAGCGTCTCCTGCTCAGCACCGGTCAACGGTATCAGCAGCGGCCGGATGGCGGCAAGACGCTCTTTAAGGATTTGTTCGCGCAGGGTTTTGCCCCGCTTGGTGACGTACAGCGCAATCTCGCGCTTGTCGCGGCCCTCGCGGCGTTTTACCAGACCGTCTTTAACCAGCCGGTCGATCAAGCGTACCGTGCCCGAGTGGGACAAACCCAGAATGCGCCGCAGCTGGTCGTTGGTAGGACCCAGGCCGTAGCCGATAACAACCAGCGCAGCGGGGGTTTCCCCCGCATGCTTCAGTATTTCCCGCGCGCTGTCCTCGATCCGGCCGGCAACGGCAAGTCCGACAACCCCGAGTAGATTTGAAGTGCGGTCAATCATTCATTTGAAAGTAAGTGCAAGCCGGAGAAATTTCAACTTGACAATATGTGCGCCATGCACATTTAATATGTGCGCTACACACATATAGTGAGAATTCGAATGCTTGATAGTCTGCAATACAACGCGTCGGATTGGGACGCGGAAAGTCCGCCCGACCTGGAGTTTTTATTTGAAGCCCGCGTTCAACTTCATTCGCCCGCAACGGATATCGGCTCCATGCCCGACGGCCAGCGTGTGATCTACTTCATAAAAGGCGGAACGTTCCAGGGACCCCACCTGCATGGACGCGTGGTGCCGGATGCGGGCGCGGACTGGATACGCATCCGCCCTGACGGGTCGGGACTTCTGGATGTGCGCTTCTGCCTGGAAACCCATGACAACGCCCTGCTCTATCTTCATTGGCAAGGGCGGTTCTGGTCCGCGCCGGAGGATGCCGGATATGCATTTGATATTGAAAAGCCTGATGATCCGGCGGGCGCATGGCGTTACTACTTCCGCGCCGCACCCCAGTTCGAAACCGGGGATTCACGGTATGCCTGGCTTAACAACATCATAGCTGTTACAAAATCACGGACTGGAGACGGCGGCCCCATCCACCGGGTGTTTGCGGTGAAGTGAAGTACCCTGACGCGCTCCTGAGGGACACGCCGCCGTGACCATTTAACCCTCGCGGCTGAGGCTGGACTATGGCGCACTTTTCACTTTTCCCCACCACCCTGGGTGTCTGCGGTATTGCCTGGCGCCGCGGCGCGGTTGTGGCAACCCACCTGCCGGAGCAAACTGCCGCCGCCACCGCTGCCCGTCTGGCCGCCCAGGCAGGCGCATCTGAAGATCAACCGCCGCCGGATATCCGGCGCGCCATTGGGTCGATAACAGCGCTGCTGGCAGGAGAAAAAGCCGATCTCAACTACATCGTTTGCGATTTCAGCGGAGTTCATCCGTTTGCGGCAAAGGTTTACCTTGCCGCTCGGGCGATTCCGGCGGGTGAGACGCTGACCTATGGCGACATCGCAGTGCAGCTGGGTGACAAACGGTTGGCCCAGAATGTCGGCAGGGCCCTCGGCCGCAACCCCCTGCCGATCATTGTGCCGTGCCACCGCGTGCTTGGCGCAAACGGCAAACTGACCGGTTTTTCGGCCTACGGCGGAGTCGGGACCAAGCTGAGAATGCTGGCAATTGAGGGCGCGCACATAGGCGGCACAGCAGGCTTGTTCGACAATCTGCCGCCGCCGGTACAGCCGCGGGACTAACACCTTTACTAGCTGCGGGCTTTGCGGACCGTTCGGGCAACCACCCACTTGTGTTTTCCGATCTGCCGGGAGCGTTTGAAACCGGCCCGTTCGAATGTGGTCAGCGCGCCGTTAAAAAGAAACGCTGGAGAGGCTTGCCGGCCCGCGGTATTTTCCGGGTACCCCTCGATGTGCCCGCCGCCCAGTTCTTTTATCTGCTCAACCGCCCCTCTCAGCGCGGCGCTTGCCACGCCGTGACCCCGATGGCCCTTACCGCAGAAGAAACAGGTGATGCGCCAGTCCGGCAGGGCCGGATCGGTTGCCAGATAAGCGCGTTGGTTATGGATTCGCGGCAGCTCTTGCGGCGATCCGAACTGGCACCAGCCGACACAGTCGGCGCCGTCGTATACCAGAGCAGCGTGCGCGCGGCCTTCGCGCACCAGGCACTCCTTCGCCTTACGTCTTGACGCCGGCGTGTCTTCCGCCTTTTCGCCCTTGCCGTGGTACCACATGCACCAGCAACCCCCCCAGACACCGTTGTTTGCCTCAACCAGACGCTCAAAGTCCGGCCAGGTGCGCGAATCAAGCGCCCTGGTCTGATATTTTTTCATGTGTAGCTCCGCCCCGGAGTTATCGCCGCCCCTGCACCAGATGCCCGAAGTGCGCCTCAACCTCATCTATCACCCGTACAGCCTCAGCGGCGATATCAAACTGCTCGCGGCTGGCATGCAGGCGCAGGATGTGCGCATTCACTCCCCACAGCAATATGCCCACCAGCCGGGGGGTGCCCACCCCTTCAGCGGGGCTTTCCACCGGCATGCCAAAATCCCGGGCCACGCTCTCGGTTAACAGATCTTCGTAGGCATGACCGATGCTGATCAGGCTGGTGGACACTACCGGAGGTGCCCAGCGCTCCCGCAGCAACCGCCGGTACTGCTGCCCGCCGTCTTTTGCTACCCGGGTGACCGCAGCCTGCACCCAGCCCCGCCAGAACGTAAAAGTATCGTTGGTGCGTGCGGGGTTGCGGATGGCCTGGGTGAATGCCTCCAGCGCTTCTTTATCCCCGGCGGTCGCCAACTCCTGTTTGTTGGCAAAATGCCGATAGAGCGTCTGCACATGCAGACCGGCATGTTCAGCCACCTGCTCCAGAGTAGTGTTGTCGTAACCCTGCTCCGCAAACAAGGTCCGGGCTGATTTGATCAGGCTATTGCGGGTGGCCTCCTTGCGCTGCCGGCGCAAGGGGAATTCGGTGGTGGTCATCCAGCTATTTTACATTGTTGACCCAACAGCCGCACTTGACGCACTGTGAACCCACCGGAACGTTCACCCCGCGCCAGGGTCGAAACAGTATGAAGCGCAAATTCAGCGCAAAAAAGGCATCTCTATTAACATTGTTGTAGATATGTATAATCTAACGTTCGCGTAGGGGACACCGCGACTAAACAAAGAGAGAGATCACGGAGAAGACATGCTGATACTGACCCGCCGTGTAGGTGAAACCATCAAGATTGGTGACGACATCGCAGTTACCGTCCTGGGCGTCAAAGGTAATCAGGTACGTGTGGGGGTGGGGGCACCGCGCAACGTAGCCGTACACCGGGAAGAGATTTACCAACGCATTCAGGATGAACAAGCCCCGCCCGCCAAAGTTAATTCCATTAACCCTAATTCTTAAGCGCCTGTTGCCGCGTCTATCCGCTGGCGCCGGATATCATCTAGTCAATTGCCTATCTAAACCGGCCCGTTACTTCCGGCTCCTACCCTTGCTGGCCGCTGCATCAGCGGCGGCCTGCAGCCAACCCGGAGAAAGCACGCCGCAGCAGGGACCGGCACCTGAATCCGTGCAAACTTACCAGGGTGAGTTACAGGGCCGCTGGGCACAGGGCAACAGCGGTGTGCAAGTGTACCGGGGCGTACCTTACGCCCACCCGCCGGTGGGACCGGCCCGCTGGCTGCCGCCCCGGGCGGCCCGGCCATGGGATGCGCCACGGGATGCCGGTGAATTCAGCCCGGCCTGCTGGCAGCCCACCGGCTATGAGGATTTTGTCTGGGGGCGAGATCACTTCAGCGTCAGCGAAGACTGCCTGTATCTGAACATATGGACACCGGACGTCAGCGCCGGCAACCCGGTGATGGTCTGGTTTCACGGCGGCGCCCACACCGCCGGCAAGGCTCACGATAAGATTTTTGACGGCGCCGCCCTGGCCGGCAAGGGGGTTGTGCTGGTAACCGTCAACTACCGGCTCGGGCCCCTGGGCTTTCTTGCTCATCCGGCGCTCAGCGCGGAATCCAGCCACAACAGCAGCGGCAACTACGGTTTGTTGGACAAAATTGCCGCCCTCAACTGGGTACGCGACAATATTGCCCAGTTTGGCGGCGACCCGGCCAACGTCACTATTTTCGGTCAATCCGCCGGCGCGCAGAGCGTCTGCAGCCTCATGGCCTCACCCCTGGCCCGGCACCTGTTTCACAAAGCGATAGGCCAGTCCGCCTCGTGTGTGATTGCTGCGCCCGACGCGGACGCCAACGGCCACCAGCGCGGGGTTGCCCTGGCTGCTGCGGCGGGGCCGGCCAGCAGTGCTGCAGCTCTGCGCCTGTTGCAACCTCATCAGTTGCACCAGGCCGCGGAAAAAACCGCTTGGACACAGCCCAGCCGCATTGTTGTAGACGGCTGGGTGCTGCCGGAACCGGCCGGGACAACTTTTGCCCTGGGCCGGCAAGCCCCCGTGCCATTGCTGTTGGGGTCTCTGAGCAACGAAGGCATCCATCTGTTTACAGTGGATCAGACCCTCAGCCGGGACGGCCTGCAGCAGTACGTGGCGTCGCTGCTGGGGGCGGATTACGTTTCCGGCACACTGGCACTTTATGCAGAGGAACTGGAACAATCCCCGGGCCACGCCCAACAGGCGATCATCACCGACCTGGCCATGGCCTGGGGCATGCGGCGCTGGGCTGCTTACCAGAAACCGGCGAATGAGTCGGTTTATCTGTATTTTATGGATCATCAGCCGCCGGCGTTCCGCCTGTACAATCCGGGACGGCCAGATCTACAGCTGTCGGCGGGACCCCGCAGTGCCGGTGCTTATCACTCGGGGGATCTGGCTTACGTATTTGCCAACACACACCTTGTCGGCCACAGCTGGCAACCTACGGACCATCAGCTGGCGGATATGGTCAGCAGCTATTGGGTGAATTTTGCCCGCAGCGGCAACCCTAACGGCGATAATTTACCGGACTGGCCCGCCTACAATACAGACACGCACACCACCCAGCAGGTGGCCGCGCAAACGGTCAGCGTACCCGGCGTACGCCGCGCCAAACTGGATCTGTTTGAAGAAGCCATGAACGCACGCTAGCTGTCTTTTTCCGCGTCAAATATTTCTTTGGCCACGGCCATGCCCTCCACGGCCACCGGAAAGCCGCCGTAGATCGCCATGTGCATGATCACTTCGCAGATCTCCTCGCGGCTGAGGCCGTTGTGCCGGCCGCGCGGGATGTGCAGACGCAATTCGTTGGGCCGGTGCAGGGCGGTCAGCGCGGCAATGGTGATCAGGCTGCGGTCACGGGCATTTAAACCCTCTCTGGACCAGACCCCTTCGGGCAGCACGGTTTCGACAATCATCTTGCCCCAGTCGTCGCGGATCTCGTCCGGCGTGGCCAGGGTTTCGGTGAACAAACGCGCCAGGCGCAGTTTTTCCTCTTCTTCCATTTTGTTCTCCTGTCTATTGCCCAAGCGGCGGGACACTATAACGTGTTCAGCGCTGCAGTGGGCGGCGCTGCCAGGAGCAGCCCAGGAGCAACAGAGGCAGGGCGCCGGCCGCTCAGCAGCGCTGATACAGGCTGGTGGCTCAGAAGATTTCTTCCGGGCTGAGTTCAAAAGTTTGAATCAGCTCGCGGCGGACGTTCTCATAGGTATTCGGGAACTCGGTTTTCAGCACTTCCAGGTCGCCGCGGACTTCTTCATCCAGGCCCTGGTGCACGACAATCTCAACCCGCCGGTTCCGCGCCTTGCCTGCCGGCGTGGTGTTGCTGACCAACGGCTTGGTTTCGGCGTAGCCGATAATGCTGAAGCGGTCCTGGTCGATCTCCGGGTCTTCGAACAGGCCGTGCGCCACACTCACCGCACGGGCGCTGGACAGAGCCCAGTTCGAGCGGAACTGGGCGGTGGCGATCGGATCATCATCGGTATGGCCTTCGACAATGATTTTGCCCTCAACATCCCTCAATTGCTGGCGGATGATTTTCAGCACCGGCTTAAACGCTGCTGACAGGCCGGCGGAGCCGGAGCCGAAGTTGCCGTGCTCCTTGATGCGGATGGTAATGCGCCGGCCGGCGGTCTCCAGCTCCAGCACTCCGGCGGCAATTTCTTTGCTTAACGCCTGCGCCATGTCGATGGCGTCCTTTTCGGTATCCCCCACCAGGTCTTTGATCTTGTCCACCACAATCATCTTCTGGGCATCCCCGCTCTCCCCGGAATTGCTGGAGCCCAGATCCTGGCAGGCCACGTCCAGGCTGTTACGCGACTCGTCGGTGGTTTTCTGCCAGATCTGATTGAGCGGCGTGGGTTGCGGTTTACCGGGTGAAAACTCCTGGGCGATGATGCTGGTGCCCTTGGGCGGGTCGTTAACCTTCAATTGTTTCTGCACGCCAAACGCTTCGTTCATGGAGCCCGCCAGGCGTTTGAACTTGAGCACGTCCATTTCGGAAAACGACAGCAGCAGGACAAAAAAGCACATCAACAGCGACATCAGGTCGGCAAAGGTCATTACCCAGCCGGCGCCGCCCCCTTCGTCACCTCCTGATTCTTCGATGTCTTCCATTACGGCGGTTTATTCTTCTTCCGCGCGGTTGGATTCCGGCAGGTAAGCTTTCAGCATGGAATCGATAATGCGCGGGTTCTGGCCCGCCTGAATGGCCAGCAGGGCGTCAATGACCATGGATTTCACCAGACCTTCTTCCGTGCGGCGCAACTCAAGCTTGTCAGCCACCGGCAAGGCCACCATGTTGGCCACCATGGCGCCGTACAGGGTTGTCAGCAGCGCCACCGCCATGGCCGGGCCAATGGATTTCGGATCGTCCATATTCGACAGCATCGCCACCAGACCCACCAGGGTGCCGATCATGCCCATGGCGGGGGCAACTTCACCCAGCGCGGTAAAAATCTTTGCGCCCCATTCGTGCCGGTCCAGGGTCTGGCGCAGATCCTTCTGCAGCAAATTACGCACAACGTCCGCGTCGTGCCCGTCCACCAGCAACTGAATACCTTTATCCAGAAACCCGGTAGACACCTCTTTGCCCTCCAGGGCCAGCAACCCGCCCTTGCGCGCTTCGTCCGCCAGCGCCACAACTTCGTCAATCAGTTCCGCGGGGGCGGTAATCTTAAAACTGAATGCTTTTATGGCTACTTTTATCGCGCCCAGGAACTGCTTCAGGCTGAATTTCATCAGCACGACAAACAACGATCCCACCAGCACAATCAACAGGGACGGCACGTTTACGAACATGCCCACCGAACCACCCGACAGCATGGCAAAAATGACAATGCCAAACGCGCCGAGCAGACCAATAAGAGTCGCCAGATCCATGCAATAGCTTCCTTGGGCCTTTCTCAAAAATAAGTCTAGTCAAAAATCTCAAAATTACCTCGCGCCCGTTTAGCGGGACATATTCACCCCGCCGCGGCTTTTCAGCCTGCCCGCACCTTGTTACCGTGGGTACATGGCAAACGATAAATCCAATCCGGACGAAGCGGCGGAGTTGAACTTTGAAAGTGCGCTGGCCGAGCTTGAAAGTCTGGTACAACGCATGGAAAACGGTGATCTCAGCCTGGATGAGTCGCTGCAGGCATTCGAACGCGGCATCAACCTCACGCGCCAGTGTCAGGCCGCGCTGAAAGCGGCGGAACTAAAGGTTCAGACCCTCACCGACAGCGGTGACCTGGTTGATATGGAAACCGGCGAAGTCCTCAGCGGGGACAGTTGATGGGTCCGGATCTGGAGGCTTTGCGCGCGCGCATCAATCAAGCCCTGGACGACCGCCTGCCCACCGACTCCCATATTGCCCAACCCCTGATCGACGCCATGCGCCACTCGGTGCTGGGCGGCGGTAAACGGTTGCGCCCGATGCTGGTGTGCGCAGCCTGCGACACCGTCGGCGGTGACATTGAACATGCCATGCCGGCGGCCTGCGCAATCGAATTTATCCACGCCTACTCCCTGATCCACGACGACCTGCCGGCCATGGACGACGACGACATCCGCCACGGCCTGCCCAGCGCGCACATTGCGTTCGGCGAGGCCAACGCCATTCTGGCGGGTGACAGCCTGCACTCCATTGCCTTTCAGACCATCGCCGCCAGCAACCACGAAGACGCGGAAACCAAGCTGAAGAAGATTGCCCTGCTGGCGGAAGCGGCCGGTTGGGCGGGCATGGCCGGCGGCCAGTGCCTGGATATCGCCGCTGAAGGCAAAAGCCTGAGCCTGTCTGAACTGCAGGTGCTGCACAGTGCCAAAACCGGCGCGCTGATCAGGGTAGCCGTGCAGATCGGCGCCCTCAGCCCCACCTCCACGCCGGTAAGCGAAGAACAGTATCTGCTGCTGACCGAGTTCGGCGACCGCCTGGGGCTGGCCTTTCAGGTTATGGACGATGTGCTGGACGTTACCCAGACCACCCAGGTGCTGGGCAAACCCGCGGGTTCGGACGAGGCCATGGACAAAAACACTTTCCCCCGCTTGATGGGTATCGATCAAGCTAAAGAAATGGCCAACAGCCTTATTGAGGAAGCCAGGTTGTTACTCGCACGCACCCGGCTGCAGGGCAACCTGCTGGAGCAGCTGGCCATGCTGGTTGTGCAGCGGGACCGCTAGCCGGCGCCGCCGGGG
Organism: Pseudomonadales bacterium; assembly: GCA_028279305.1. Classification (GTDB taxonomy): domain Bacteria; phylum Pseudomonadota; class Gammaproteobacteria; order Pseudomonadales; family Azotimanducaceae; genus UBA4421. The sequence continues at coordinate 67,186 of JANQOA010000208.1, read as the reverse complement.
CGGACCTCAGTAGCGCGCCACCAGAGTCAGCACGCCGTTGTTGTCGCGCATCTCCACCTGATTCAAGAACGACATGCCAAGCAGTACATCGGTGGGGAAGCCCCCCTGCACCACGGTACCCTGCACGTTGTTCAGGGTTATGCCACCTACGGTCACCTGGTCCAGCATGATAAAAAATGCCGGCGCATTGCCCTGCGCAGTCTGCACATGGCCGGCGCGGCCGGACATGAAATCCAACCCCATGGCCACCGCGTGACGCTCGCTGATGGCCACAATGGAAGCACCGGTATCGACCAGAAAGTCCACCAGGTTGCCGTTGATGGTGCCGCGGATGCGGTACTGGCCGTGGGTATCGCGGTTAATCTGCACCTGCTTACGCTCCGGCACGGCGAACACCGAACCGACCCGGGCGCTGAGCTGAAGCGTATATGTCTTCTGCCGGTAACGGACCTTGGCCTGCAGCGTGTCCGCCGCCAGCAGGGTGACGCCGGAAGACGAAGTCTCACCCACCCGCAACATATCCTGGCCTTCAGCCGTTTTCACCACCGCCCGGTCTTTGAACAGGGCCACCACCTCCACCGGCGCTACCGCCCAACCGGACACGGCCCACAACAGCAGCAGCGCGGCTGCTCCGCATCCACTGAGTCTGCACCAGGATGTCATTTTACCTGTCACGTACCTGCCCAACTCCATAGTCATCCGGACCCGGCCAATCCCACGGCCCACCGGCTGCACAAGCCGCATATGATATCCCGGGCGCCGCGCCGGCAGTGTTAACCGGCATACGCCGCGGGCCGGCCAGGTTATGGTTTTGCGAGCAGGGTCACAAGCGCCAGGTTTAACAGGAATAATGACGCACCGGTCAGCAGCCCCGCCAGCACATCGTCGAGCATGACACCCAGGCCCCCTTTCACTTCCCGGTCCAGCCAGCCGATGGGCCCGGGCTTGCGGATATCCAGGTAGCGGAACAGCGCCAACGCCGCTGCCGCCAACCAGACATTCGGCTCAATAAACAACAGCGCCAGCCACATGCCCACCACTTCGTCCGCGACAATCTGCGGCGCGTCATCAACCCGGTAGCGCCGGCAGATGCGGCTGCTGACCCACCAGGCGGAGATAAAATAGAGCAGACAAATCAGCGCCTGCCATGCCGCCGGCAGACCGCTGAGCAGCAGCCACCAGACCACCGCAGCGGCCGCGGACCCCCAACTGCCGGGTGCCGGTTTGAGGAAACCGATGCCAAAGGCTGACGCCCACAACACGTCCACGCGGCGCAGTTCCGCGAGACGCAACTCCGGTGCTGCCGGTTCACCGTCAAGTGAAATGCTTATACCCTCCAGCCGCCGGCTGACCGTCCAGCAATACCCGGGGTGTCCCGCCCGCCGCTGCCGCCACTTCACCCACTGCCGTAAACCCCGCCATGGGACCTGCTGAGGTACACAGGATTTCGTAGTCGTCACCACCCTGCAGGGCGTCTTCCAGCGCTGCCTGGCTGTGCACCGGCACACGGCCGGAGGTGATGCTGATGTCTACTGCTGAGGCCCGTGCCAGGTGGCCCAGATCCGCGAGCAGTCCGTCGGAGATGTCGATGGCGGCACTGGCGCTGCGCAACTGTTCACCCACATCGAAGCGTGCCAGCGGGCGGAAATAACTGCGCTGCCGCGCGCTGAGCGGTTCTGCCGGCGTAAATTCGCCCGCTTTGACACAGGCTGCCGCCCCGCCCAGGGCGCCGCTGACATAAACCGTGTCGCCGGGCCGGGCGCCGGCGCGGGTGACCGCCGCACCAGCCGCACAATCGCCATGTACGCTGACACTGATGCTCAACGGTCCGCGGCACAGGTTGCCGCCGCAGATATACACATCACAGGTTTCCGCGGCATCCGCCATGCCCCGCGCCAGGGCGTTTATCCAGGCATTGTCTGCTGACGGTAAAGACAGCGCCACCAACACATAGCGCGGTGTTGCCGCCATCGCCGCCAGATCGGACAGCGCCACCATCAGCGCCCGGTAGCCGATCAGCTCAGCGGGCGCCGCGGCGGGGAAATGTACGTCCGCCAGCAGCGTATCGATGGAAGCCACCAGTTCCCTGCCGGGTTGTGCTGACACCACACAAGCATCGTCCCCCGGACCCAATTGCACCCAGCCGCCGGCGGCGCGGCCGCCGAGTTGCCGTACCAGGGCATCAATCAGGGCAAACTCATCCATATTCGATATTACGCAGCGCTGCCGCCAGCCGGTCGAGCACCCCATTAATGTACTTATGTGAATCCTGGGCGCCGAAGGTCTTGGCCAGTTCAACGTATTCGTCGATAACCACCCGGTAGGGTACGTCTATGCGGTCACTCAGTTCCGCTGCCGCCAGACGCAGAATGGCGCGTTCCACCTGGTCGAGTTGATCGATGCCGCGGTCCAGCAGCGGCGCAAAATGTGCGTCCAGCGCCTCCGCGTTGCGCAGCACGCTGTGCAGAACTTCGGTAAAAAAAACCTCATCCGCTTTGTCCAGCGCGCTGCCGGATTTGAAGTCGGCAACAATATCGCTGTAACTGTGCGCGGAAAGCTGCCACTGATAGATGGCCTGCACCAGCGCGCGCCGGCTTTTGCGTCTGGCCCAGACGTTGGGCTTAGCGCTCATGCCGCCGCTCCAGTTGAATTCGAATGTCGTCCCCCAGCATCTGCACGTCCACCACCTGACCTTGAGCGCCATCCGCCAGCCGCGCCAGCGAATAATCCGCCACCCCGCGGGTGCCCGCGCCCAGCCACCTGGGCGCCAGATAACAGACCCAGGCATCCCACAGGTCCTGGGCGACAAAACTGCCCACCAGCCCGGCGCCGGCTTCCACCAGCACCTCGTTACAACCCCGTTCGGCCAGTTCCGCCAGCAGCGGCTGCAGCGCAACCTGGTTGTCCTGCTCCGGCAGCATCAGCGTTTCGACCTCCGCCGGTAATCCGCCGGGCGGCGCGGCGCGCTTTGTGTGCACCCACAGCGTCGGCACCGCGCCGTTAAATATCTGTTGGCCAGTGGAGCACGCCAATGCTGAATCCACCACCACCCGCAGCGGCGCGCGGGCGTGCTGCAGGTCCGCATCGCGTACGGTCAGCGCCGGATCATCCGCCATGACGGTGCCCCGGCCGGTAATAATGGCGTCGCTGCGCGCGCGCCAGTATTGCACATCACGGCGCGCCTGAGGGCCGGTAATCCACTGGCTTTCACCGCTCGCCAGCGCGGTGGCGCCATCCAGACTGCTGGCGCTTTTCACCCGCACCCAGGGGCGCTGGCGGGTGATGCGGGAAACATAACCCTGAATCAGCAGGTGCGCCTCCGGCAGATCGATATGCTGCACCTCAATGCCCGCCTGACGCAGGATCTCCACCCCGGCGCCGGATACTTTCGGGTGCGGGTCCAGCGCCGCAATAACCACCCGCGCAACCCCCGCCTGCACCAGGGTGCGGGCGCAGGCCGGCGTGCGGCCGGTAAACGCACAGGGTTCGAGGCTGACGTAGACGGTGGCGCCGGCAACATCCGCGCCGGCGTCCGCCAGCGCATTCACTTCCGCGTGGCCGTCACCGGCGCGCTGGTGATAACCGCGGCCCAGAATGACGCCGTCGCGCACAATGACACAGCCCACACACGGGTTGGGCGCGCAGGTAAAGCGCCCGCCTTCAGCCAACTCCACGGTACGCCGCAGATACAGCAGATCAGCGGCTGACATCCGCCGCGTCCGGGCCGGTGCTGATATCCGACTTCAGTTTGAGAATTTCTTCCGCAAACTCGCTGACGTCCTGGAAATCCCGGTAGACCGAGGCGAAACGCACATAGGCCACCGGATCCAGATTGCGCAGCGCAGCCATGACTTCTTCACCCACCATCATCGACGGCAACTCGCGCTCGCCGGTGGAGCGCAGGTTGTGTTTGATGTGGTTCAACGCGGCTTCGATCTCATCCACACTGACCGGGCGTTTTTCCAGCGCCTTGGTGAGACCGAATTTGAGCTTCTCCTCATCAAAGGGTTCGCGGCTGCCGTCCCTTTTGATGATGCGCGGCATCACCAGTTCCGCGGTTTCAAAGGTGGTAAAACGTTCTCCGCAGGACTGGCATTCGCGGCGGCGGCGCACCGCCTCACCCGCCGCCACCAGGCGCGAGTCTATAACCTTGGTGTCATCCTCAGCGCAGAACGGGCAATGCATCAGCTTGGCGCCGGTTCAGGCGGCTGGGTACACCGGGTAACGCTGGCACAGGTCTTTAACCAGCTTTTGAACGGACCCGATCATGTTGTCGTTGTTGATGTCATCGAGGATGTCACACATCCACCCGGTCAGGGTGGCAAACTCGGCTTCGCGGAAGCCGCGCCGGGTGCCGGCCGGCGACCCCAGCCGCAAGCCGCTGGTGACAAAGGGCGAACGCGGATCGTTGGGTACGGCGTTTTTGTTGACCGTGATGTTAGCGCGGCCCAGCGCCGCATCAGCGTCTTTACCGGTAATACCTTTGCTGACCAGGTCGAGCAGGAACAGGTGATTGTCGGTGCCGCCGGATACCACGTCATAACCTCGGGACAGGAAACCGTCAGCCATGGTGCGGGCGTTGGCCACCACCTGGGTCTGGTAAGTTTTGAATTCCTCACCCATGGCTTCCTTGAAACAAACCGCTTTGGCCGCAATGACATGCATCAGCGGCCCGCCCTGGCTGCCGGGGAACAGCGCTGAGTTGAGTTTCTTTTCGATCTCCGCATTCGAACGCGCCAGGATAATGCCGCCGCGGGGGCCACCCAGGGTTTTGTGCGTGGTAGAGGTGGTGACGTCAGCGATCTGCACCGGATTGGGATACAAGCCCGCAGCCACCAGGCCGGCAACATGGGCCATGTCCACTACCAGGTATGCGCCCACTTCGTCAGCAATGTCGCGGAACTTCTGCCAGTCCATTTTGCGCGAGTAAGCGGAAAAGCCCGCCATGATCATCTTCGGCTGGTGTTGCCGCGCCAGGCTCGCCACCTGGTCGTAGTCCACCAGCCCAGTCTCAACATTCAGGCCGTACTGCACCGCGTTATACATGCGCCCGGAAAAGTTCACCGCCGCACCGTGGGTCAGGTGCCCGCCGTCAGCCAGGCTCATTCCCAGTACCGTGTCGCCGGGCTCCAGCAGGGCAAGATATACCGCACTGTTGGCCTGGGAGCCGGAATGCGGCTGCACGTTGGCATAGTCCGCACCGAACAGTGCTTTGACCCGGTCTATGGCCAACACTTCCACCTGGTCCACATATTCACAGCCGCCGTAGTAACGCTTGTGCGGATAACCCTCAGCATACTTATTGGTCAGCACCGAACCCTGTGCTTCCAGCACCCGCGGACTGGCATAGTTTTCCGACGCAATCAGTTCTATATGCTCTTCCTGGCGGCGGTTTTCCTCAGCAATGGCGGAAGCCAGTTCGTCATCAAAGCCGGCAATGGTTTCGTTTCCTGTAAACATTAAAGTCTCGTGTTGGTGGTGGATGCGCGCTGCAACGCGGTGCTGATGAAGGCGCGCATTGTAAACTAAGCGGCTGCTAAATCGCGTAAAAAAGTTTCAACATAAAAGTGAGCCGGATGCGTGATATCCGTATACTGCCGCCCCTTTATTGGTCGATTAACCGGAACGACAGCAATGGCGCAGTACGTATACACCATGCAGGCGGTCACCAAGATTGTGCCGCCGAAACGGACAATCCTGGAAAACATAAATTTGTCCTTTTTCCCCGGCGCCAAGATTGGCGTGCTCGGTTTGAACGGCGCGGGCAAATCCAGCCTGTTGCGCATCATGGCCGGCGAAGACACGGAAATTGACGGCGAAGCACGCGCGCAGAAAGACATTAACGTGGGGTTCCTGCCCCAGGAACCGCAGTTGGATGACAGCCTGGATGTACGCGGCAACGTGGAGCAGGGGGTGGGTGAAATCATGTCCATGCTCAACGAGTACAACGCCATCAGCGACAAGTTTGCCGAGCCGATGGACGACGACGAGATGACGCGCCTGCTGGAACGTCAGGGTGACCTGGCCACCGCCATCGACGCTGTGGACGGATGGGAAATCGACCGCACCCTGGACATTGCCGCTGACGCCCTGCGCCTGCCGCCCTGGGATACACCCGTGTCGGTGCTCAGCGGCGGTGAACGCCGCCGGGTGGCGCTGTGTGCCCTGCTGCTGAGCAAACCGGATATGCTGCTGCTGGACGAGCCCACCAACCATCTGGATGCGGAGAGTGTCGCCTGGATGGAGCGGTTTCTGGATGAGTATCCGGGTACGGTGGTGGCTGTCACCCACGACCGCTACTTCCTCGACAACGTGGCCGGCTGGATCCTGGAACTGGACCGCGGCCGGGGTATTCCCTACGAGGGCAACTACTCCACCTGGCTGGAAGCCAAGGAGCAGCGGCTGGCCCAGGAAGCGGCCCAGGAAAAGGCGCGCCAGCGTTCCATCAAAAGTGAACTGGAGTGGGTGCGCTCCAATCCCAAGGCGCGGCAGAGTAAAAGCCGCGCGCGCCTGGCGCGTTTTGACGACCTGGTTAACCAGGAGCAGCAGGCGCGGCAGGAAACCACCGAACTGTTTATTCCCACCGGCGAGCGGCTGGGTGAGAAGGTGATCGAAATCAGCGGCCTGCACAAAGGGTTCGGCGAACGGCTGCTGATCGAAGATCTGCACGCCATTATTCCCCGCGGCGCCATTGTCGGCATCATCGGCGGCAACGGCGCCGGCAAATCCACCTTCTTCAAAATGTTAACCGGCCAGGAGACCCCGGACAGCGGACAGATTGATATCGGGCCTACCGTGCAGTTGGCTTATGTGGACCAGAGCCGCGACAGCCTGAAAGCGGAAAACACAGTGTGGCAGGAGATTTCCGACAGCCAGGATGTAATCCGCATCGGTAAACATGAAATCCAGAGCCGGGCCTACGTGGGCCGGTTGAACTTCAAGGGCACCGACCAGCAGAAGTTTGTCGGCGACTTGTCCGGCGGTGAGCGCAACCGCGTACACCTGGCGAAACTGCTGCGCAGCGGCGCCAATGTGTTGCTGCTGGACGAACCCACCAACGATCTGGATGTGGAGACGCTGCGGGCGCTGGAGGAGGCGTTGCTGAGTTTTGCCGGTTCCGCGCTGGTGATTTCCCACGACCGCTGGTTCCTGGACCGGGTCGCCACCCACATCCTGGCGTTTGAAGGCGACAGCCATGTTGAGTGGTTTGAAGGCAACTTCAGCGACTACGAAGCGGACCGCAAAAAACGCCTGGGCGACAGCACGCCCACCCGGGTGAAATACAAACCGATACACCGCTGAACCCTACATCACCCGGGGGCGCCGGCTGCCTGAGCTGCCGCCGGCTGCCCAAACCGCATCAAGCCTTTCCTGTTTAAACAACCTTTACCCCCAATACCTTTTATAACCTCCGCACTCACAACGATTTCGTTAAGCTTTCGTTGATTCTTTGTGGATACATGCCGTCCACCCCCCGATAAGCTGCCCGCCCGAATCAATAACAAGACAGCCACATCTTGCCCATGCGCAACATCCGTTATCAGTCATCGCTGCGTCCGCGACGGCGCCTTCAATATGCCGCTCCCCGCTTCCATCTGCTGGCGCTATTGATCTGCACCACCCTGGCGCCCGGTTGTGCCCACTTCACCGGCGTTGAAGCGGAACAACGCGCTGAAGCCGCAGCGCAGGTGAGCGTAACCGAGTCGCAGCCGCTGACGGCCGCTGCGGAGTCCACGGACAGCCCCCGGCAGTCAGTCTCCCGGCCTTTGCCGCCGTCCATTCTGGCCTGGTCCACCGTTGGCGGCGGCGCAAGCCCGCTGGGTGAAACCGCCGGATGCAGGATCACCGGCATGCAGGCCGGTTCGCTGCGCAGCAACGTCCAGAGCGCACTGCAAACCTGCGGCTGGCAACTGGGGTACTGGTTCCCCGGCAACCAACGCCACATGGTGGATTGGATGATTCCTGTGGGCTACCGCTTGGAGGCGCTCGATCTGGGCGAGTTTTTCGAATTTCTGCACCAGATGTATGGTATCGCCGCCCTGGTGCGCAGTACCGACGGTACGGTGGATTTTGTGGAGGTACATAATGGCCTGTAACTCACTCCACAACCTGAACCGCTCCCTCATGGCAGCCGCACTGTTGCTATCCGGCTGCACCTGGCAACAGGGGTTTTCCGGGCTGTCGAAGCCGTGGTCTCAAAACGAGCCCGATCAGCCCACCGCAGAGGACCAGGCGCGTCAGCTCATCGACACCAGCCCGCAAGCGCCTCATCTGCTGCCGCCGGGCCGTCACGGCCAGCCACCCACCGTAACCCCGGCGTTACGCGTGGAAGTGCCCCGTTCAGCACCCTGGCTCACCGACCCCATCCAAGTCAGTTACCAGAACCTGCCGGCAGCCCTGGCCATTCAACAACTGGCCCAACAACGGCCGATAAAACTGACCTTCAAGCCCGGCAGCCAGGCGGGTGAGGTCAACGTTTCCCAGCCGCTGGACGCGACCACTATCGAAGATCATCTGGACGCTATCTGCCAGCAGGCCAACTGGTCTTATGAGGTGCACAACGGCGTAGTGCTGGTATACGACATCGAAACCACCACATTTCCGCTGTCTATCCAACCGGGCCGCAGCATGGCCCGCATACCGCTGCGCAGCTTGAATAATCAGCGCAACGGCTTTGGCGAATTTGCGGACAACAGCAGCGGCGGCGATGACAACAACAGCAACACCCGCGCCACCAACAGGCTGAACGTAAGCATCGACCCATATGTAGAAGAGCTGGAAACCCTGTTGCGCACCTTGCTGGGCCTGAACGCGGAAGGCGGCCCCGGCACAAACGTGGACCCGCGGACAAGCTTCAGTATTCTGCCCTCCGCAAACTCGGTTGTGGTGACGGCCCGGCCGCAGCAGATGCGCCTGGTGGAGACCGCCCTCGATGCATACAACACTGCCGCTTCCCGCTCCGTGGTGTTACGCATAGCCATATTCGAAGTAGAAATTAACGGCGGCAACAACCGCAGCCTGGATTTGAACGCAATCCGCGACGCGGCCATTTCGGTCGGGGTAGACGTGCTGCCGCTGCCGCCGGCAGACGTCAACAGCAGCCTGTCCTTCCTGTTCAATGAAGGCAACCGTTACGACGGCAGCCAGGCTATCCTCAACTGGCTGCGCACCCAGGGCGAAACGCAAATTGCCTTCAATGAAGTGGTAGAGGTGCGCAATAACGCTGTCGGCAGTGTGGATGCCACCCAGACCCGTCAGTACGTCAGCCAGATCGTGGATGCCTCGGAAGCGGTGGGCGGCTCCACGTTCAACCGCTCCAGCGTGGACTTTGAAGAATTGCGCACCGGCTGGGCGGTACACGTCCAACCCACCATCAACAGCAACCTGGTGACCGTGAGGCTGGGCATATCGCGCTCCACATTTGTGGATGAAGAACCCTACTCCTTTGATGACGGACGCATTCAGGGCACCAACTTTGTCACCGACGACTACAACCGGGTGATGGCGGTGTCGTTGCAGGACGGCCAGACCAAGATGATCACCTCCCTGTCCAACGCTGAGGACCGCCGTACCCTTAACCGTACACCCTGGCTGCCCTGGCTGGGTGACGGTGTGTCGAAAGACAGAACACGCCGGGAAACGGTCATGGTGCTCACCGCGGACGTGCTATAGATGCGGATCTACGAAGACACCATCAACGGCCGCGCGATGCGCCTGATCTGTGCCGCACCGCAACTGCCGCTGCCGGCAGACATGCCCCGATGGGAGGTCTCGCGCCAGTTGCATGCGTTTGTTAAGCGCCACAACGCCAACCACCTGCAGGTATTCGATGACCGCTACGGACGCGTATGGATGGCTGCCGGCGCACCCGGTTGCTCAATATCCATCGCCATTGAGCGCTGGCTACAGGCCAAGAAGAACGGGAACGGGAACGGGAACGGGAACGGGAACGGGAACGGGAACGGGCATAGTAATGGCCATAACAACGGCAATGGCAATGGCAATGGTAACGGCCATACCAACGGCAACGGCACAAACCGTACTTTCAACCTGCTGGTTCCGCTGGACACCCTGGTCTACGGCGCTGAGATAGACAACGGCCAGGTCACCAACGAACACGTTGTGGTGGCTAACAACGCGCAAGCGCTGATTGAAACCTGGCAGCAGCAAGGCAAAACCATACGCGCGTTTGCCGGCGGCAGCGCCGGCGCGCAGATTCAGCCGATGGTTGTACTGGAACCTTGCCCCTTCCAAATCACCGGTTATCCGTTCCGCCGCGTCTACACCGCTTTTCTCAGCCAGCGGCTGTTACACCCGCACTATGCAACCGCAGCAGCCCTGTTAGCCGCTGTCGTGATAACCGTCCTGTTCATCGGCGGGCAGGGTGAGGCGCCTGAACCGGCGGCGACAGCGGCAATACCAAAGCCCAGCGACCAGGCCGTGTTCAGCGCCGCAACAGAACTCAGCGGATTTGTCTCCAGACTCTACTCGCCGGACACGCGCCTGTTAGCCAGGGACGGTTTACGCCAGGCCAACTACACAGGCCGCAACCTGACGTTCAGCGGCGGCTTCAGCAACCGTTACCCGGATATCGCAGCCGCTCACGCCAGCCCCGACCGGCAGTTCCGTCTCGGCGCCGGTCAATGGACGCTGCAGACCCGGATACCTTCAGTCGCGCAGCAAAGGCGCCCGTCGCAATCACTGCAGGCCGTGTTGAAACACCTGTTTTTGCTGCACCAGTTGCCCAACGTCGCCATTTCCATAGGCGCTGTAAAACAAGCCGGCGCGCTGGATGAAACCGAGATCAGCATTTCCAGCGAGAATCCCGGCCGCGAAACCCTGGTGCGCTTGATCAATCACCTCCGCGGCTATCCGCTGCAAACCAACCGCGCCAGTTGCACGTACAGCGGACAGCAGGTGACGCACTGTACCTTCGGCCTGACCGCCAAAGGACTGAAGTCATGACCGCCAGGAGCTTATGCACGCCCATGAAACTGAACATCACCCGGAAACGGTATATGAAGTACTGCCTTTGCCTTGTCATGCCTCTGTTTGCCGCTGCCTTCACGCCTGCCGGGGCAGCAGAAGACGCGGTTGAACAAACCGGTTCAGCTTTGGCGCCGCTCTCCCAACTGGAAGAAACCCGCGCGGCCATTGAAGACCGCCAGCGCTCCCTGGCTTCCTTGATCACCCTGGCGGAGCAGCTTGAGGCGCTGGCCGGCTTCAACCCGGCGCTGATGTCGCTGCTGGACGGCAATATCGACACCAACAAGATCAAACAGGTGGTCAGTGCCATGTCCCGGCGCAGCAGTGCGGCCGCCGCCAAGCCTTCGCCGGCAGCCGCAAAACCATTTGCACCGGGCCGTCAGCACCTGCTGTACGCCCAGGCGGCGGATGCCCGGCACAACCTGGAAGCCAGAGCCGTGATCCGTCCTGCTAACACGCCTTATACGCTGCAACTTGGCCAGCCGCGGAACGCGCCGGGCGGCTTGTGGCAGCTGGAGGCAGTCACCCGTTTACCCGGGCCCGGCAACCGCTTGCTGGTGACGCTGCTCGTCAACAATCAGCGCCTGAACATCGAGTACCCGCACTGATTCTGGTATACCGCCATGAAGAGCCGACCCTTGCGAGAACTGAACGCAGACAACCTGACCACGCTTCGCGTGGTGCAGGATTTTCTGCAGCGCAACCAGGATTATCTGGATGCCGTGGTGTCAGCGGAAGGCACGATATACGTTGTGGAAGACAGGGAAAACCGGCGCCTTGAGCGGGCGTTGTTTGACCTGGTGAACGCTGAGCTGGGGGGCGCCCGCACAGTCCATGTCTCACCCATTGAATTTTCAAACTGGCACCGGGCTGAAGCCCTGCAGCAACACAGCGCCGACCTTGAGTTCAGCAGCAACCGCATGCTGCTGCATGTCCTGGAGGAAGCGGTCAGCGACCAGGCCAGCGACATCTATATCGATATCCTGCGCGACACCTGTTACGTGTCCATGCGGCGTTATGGTTTCAAGCGCCCGTTCAGCAATCTCAGCCGCGAAGACGGCCTGCGGCTGGCCACCAGCGTTTTTTCCATGGGCGGATCAACAGATTTCCAGCAGGGCAGGCCCTGCGATTGCGCATTCGACTTTGAATTTGATGAACACCTGTACCGGGTCAGGGTCAACAGTGTTAAAGATACCCGGGGCAACAGCCTGACGTGCCGAATCCGCGACCCTCATTTTGTGCTGCCGCTGGAACGCTGCGGCTATTCGAGCCGGCAGATCGATCACATCAACCGCCTTTGCCACGCACCCGGCGGCCTGATTGTCCTGAGCGGCGAAACTAATTCCGGCAAGTCCTCCTCGCTAGCCAGCCTGATCCTGCGCGAGCCCGACACCCGCAAAATCATCGAGATTGCCGACCCGGTCGAAGTTGAGTTCGAACACTGCACCCACATCGAAATTAATAAGTACGGCGAACACCCGGAACACGAACTTCGTGAGGTGCTGGCGGCAGTCGTCCGGCAGAACCCCGATGTGCTGGTGCTGGGAGAGATACGCGACCGTATGACCGCTGATGCCGCCGCGGACATGGCCATTCAAGGCAAACGTGTCTACGCCACCGTGCATACCCAGAGCTGTATATCGGTGTTCCCCAGGCTCAGCAATCTCGGCATACCTTCCGATCTGCTCCACCACCCCTCATTCCTGGCCGGCTGCGTCAATCAGAACCTGGTGCCCCTGACCTGTCAACGCTGTGCCCTGCCCGAAGCGGCGGATCCGGCAGATGCCCGCCGCATGCGGGAGCTGTTCAGCGGCGCCGGACTGAAGTATGTCAACCCGGAGGGCTGCGGGCATTGCCGCTACGGCGTGGCCGGGCAGACCCTGGTGGCCGAAGTGTTTCCACTGGCTCTGGACCGCAGCGGCCGCGCTCATCAACTCATCAGCGCCCGGGATTACGGCGGTCTGCAGCAACATATGCGTGAACAATTTGGGGTGCTCAGCAAACATCAGCATGCCGCGCGGAAAATTATCGCGGGGCTGATCGATCCGCTGCTGACCGAGAACATCATCGGCGAATTTATTGCCGCGGATCTGCTGCCACACCCGGTCCCTGCCCTGCAACCGCCAGCCGTGGAGCGCTCCGCGTGAATCTGCTGGACACGTTGCTGCGGTGGTGGAACTGCACCTTACGCTTCGACCGCGGTAAGCGCCTGATTTTCTACCGCATGATGCGCGCCCAGCTGTCTGCCGGGTTACCGTTAAGCAAAGCCCTGGAAAACCTGACCGAAAGTCTGTACGTATACCCGGAAGCGGCCATTGCAGCCCGCCGGGCCTTACAGACACTGCGGACCGGTGACGGTGCCGCCAAAGGCTTCCGTGATTCCAGGCTGGTGCCGCTCAGCGACGTAGGGGTCATTCGCGTAGCCGAGCGCCGAGGCAACTGGCTGCCTGCCCTGGACACCTTGTTCGGCGAAATCCAGCAACCGCAGACGTTTTTTGTCAGCGTCATCAGCCCCAACGCCTACTTCCTGATTGTTCTCGGCGTGGCGCTCATTCTCGCGTTTCTGATGCAGGGTATTCTGCTGGAGATCACCACGGACCCGCAAACCCTGCGGCAAAATCCCGCGTACCAATTGAGCGTCTGGCTGGACCAATGGCTGCTACCGTTACTGGCGGCATCCGGCGCATACACGATGCTGGTATTGTGGGGACGCCCACGCTGGCAGGGCAGCGGCCGCTATCTGCTGCTGCCCTTTGACCGGGAATACCGTTTGCGCGTGGCGCTGCGCTATAGCCGCTTTGCCAGCCTCATGCACCGGCAGGGGGCCGGTCATGTGGACGTGTTGAACGATGCCATGGAGCTGTTTGCCGCGGAACCCTATGTACTGCGCCAACTGCGCGATGCGCGCAATGCGCATACCGGCGGGTTGGCCATCGAACGCGCGTTGGCCGGGCGGGTACTCAACCCCCAGCACGCCGGGTTGCTGCAGAACATGGCCCCCCAGCGGCTGACCACATCTTATCCGGCGGCATATGCCGCCTTAACCGAACTCCTGCAGGCGCTGCTGGCGAAACGCCATCAAAGCCTGCTGGTGGCAACGAGAATTCTAGCCCTGATCGGGTTTGTGGTTCTCTTTCTGACCATGGCCGGCGGCATCTTTACGATGTTCACGGACAGCGTCTTTTTTCCTACTCACCTCTAAACAGACTTAAGGAAATTGTTATGAAATTTTACAGACCGCCCGAACATCAGCAAGGGCTTACAATCCTGGAGCTTCTTACCTACGTCACAGTGCTGGCGATTGCCGGGGTGTTTATCGCCGCCCAGGCGGACAACATTCAATCCGGTACTCAGGTGGAACGCGCGTATGCTGAAATCGACAAGGTGAAAAACGCCGCGTTGGCGTACCGGGATCTCAACGTCGGTGACTTCGGCAGTATTTCCATGACCAACCTGTCCACCGATGGCTACAATATCGATCCGTTTTCTGACGGCCTGCTTGAAAATACCTACGGGCTGGACGTGACAATCACGCAGAATACCACCAACAACAGCCAGGCTGATCTTGTCTACGATTTCCCCCACAGCAAGGACTGTAATCAGCTTAAGCTTCGTTTCGACCCGGCTACGGATCAATTGATTGACTCCGCGACCTGCGCCGCTGATACGAACCTCTGGGCACTCACCCTGGTGATCGGCTTCGATCCGTAGCGATGAGTCTACCGGAGCTGCTGGCCGTTGCTGCTGTCACCTTCACCGCCGCAGCGGTGGTGGTTGACCGCGCCGGCGGCTGGCGCGAACGCGGGGTGACACAGGCGGAAGCCCGGGCGGTAGCGGCGTTGGCCGCCCGTTACCGCCTGGTCCATTGTGACAACCTGCCCGTTGATCCGGCCAACCCGATGGCGGTAACGATGATGCTGAGTGAACTGGGCGAGGGTTCACACATCAGCAACCCCTCCGCCTGGGCAGTTTCTTATGATGCGCAACTTAGGTTCGTACGCCTGCACCGCTCGGTGACCCACGCCTGGGAGAAACAGACGCTGTTGCAGTTGCCCGGCTATGTGGACCCGGGGGATGAAAACACGGTAGTTGTCCGTCAGGTGCCGGTAAAAGCCCAGCGCTCCCATTACGGACGCCTGGCTTACCAGCAGGCCAGGGACAGAGGGCTCTGCGGTGGCCTGTAAACACCCACCCAGGCGCCCGTACGGGCTGACCTTAATTGAAGCCCTGATCTGGCTGAGTTTCCTGGCGATCCTGGCAGTGTTTTTTTCCGACTGGAGAGGCTCACTGTATTTCGACCGGGTGGTGAGCAAAACCACCGACGGGTTTGTTCAGTTCGATGAAGCGGCTTATGCCTATTACGCGGACAACAGCGTCTGGCCCGCAGACATCACAGCGCTGGGGGCTTACATTCCCAACCTACAGAACGTAAACTTGACGGACCTAACAGCCGGAATCAATGGCGTGGGTTTACCTTATTCTCTCGAAAGTGACCCGGACCTGGTAATCAAAACCACCCTGGCCACTCGGGAACAGGCGGTTGCCGTGGTGCATCAATTTCCCAACACAGCGACCTGTGACGCGTGTGAAACCGGCACCTATGAAGTGGCACTGGGCGTGGTTGAACCGGCACTCACGTTCCGCACCGGCGTAGTCTTGGGCGTCATCATCGACGACACCGTAAACTACGGCTTAACAACAGCGGCTGCTTGCTCCGCGGCCGGTGGTATCTTGCTGAACGATGCCGACCTGGCTCTTACGCTGTGTATTGCCCAATGAACCTCCGCGGAGCGTGCTAAAACCGGCTGAGCACCTCCAGCGCACCGGCCAGATTTTTCACCCCATGCACAACCATGTCCGGCAATGGTTTTTTCGGCCGGTTGGCATAGGGCACAACGGCTTGCTTGAAGCCGTGTTTGGCTGCTTCCCGCAAGCGCTCCTGACCGTTGGCCACCGGCCGCAGTTCACCGGTTAACCCCAGTTCGCCGAATACAATCAGGTCCCGCGGCAGCACCCGGTCGCGGAAGGACGACAGCACCGCCAGCAGCAACGCCAGATCCGCACCGGTTTCCTGTATGCGCACCCCGCCCACCACATTGGCAAATACATCCTGGTCCGCCAGGGTGATGCCGCAATGCCGGTGCATGACCGCCAGGTGCATGGCCAGCCGTTGCTGGTCCAGACCCACCGCCACCCGTTTCGGATAACCCGCCGCCACCGCATCCACCAGCGCCTGCAACTCCACCAGCAACGGCCGCGTGCCTTCCCAGGTCACCGTCGCCACGCTGCCTGGTGAGTCCAGGTCGCCGCGCTGCAGAAAGATGGCTGACGGGTTGGCCACTTCTTTCATGCCCTGATCCGTCATGGCAAATACACCCAGCTCATTCACCGCGCCGAAGCGGTTTTTCTGGCCGCGCAGCGTGCGGTAGCGGCTGCCCGCCGGACTGTCGAGCATCATGAAACAGTCGATCATGTGTTCCAGCACCTTGGGGCCGGCCAAGCCCCCCTCCTTGGTGATATGCCCGACCAGCACAATGACCGTGTTGGTCTGTTTCGCCAGCCGGGTAAAAAACGCTGCGGTTTCCCGCACCTGGGTTACAGAGCCCGGCGTGGAATCGATGCCGTCCATCTGCAGCACCTGCACGGAATCCAGCACCACCACATCCGGTTTATGGGTCTCGATATGGCCGGCAATAACTTCAGCGCGGGTTTCCGCCGCCACGTCCAGCCCATCCAGCGGCAACTCCAGGCGCCGGGCCCGCGACGCCATCTGATGCAGGGATTCTTCGCCGGTGACATACAGTACCCCCCGGCTGCGCGCCAGTTGGGTACACATCTGCAGCAGCAGGGTGCTTTTGCCCGCGCCCGGGTCACCCCCCATCAGCACCACAGAGCCGGGCACCAGCCCGCCGCCCAGCACCCGGTCCAGTTCCTGCAACGTAGTGCTGATGCGTTCCGCTTCATCCGCTTTAACTTCATTCAGCTTCTGGATCTGCGCAGTGGTGCCGGCAAAGCCAACCCGCGCTTCCGGCACGGGGCCGACGCTGACCCTGGACAGGGTGTTCCACTCCGCGCAGCTGCTGCACTGGCCCTGCCATTTGGCATGTTCAGCACCACAGTCAGAGCAGACAAAGGCGGTTTTGGTTTTGCTTCTGGCCAACGGTAGGGGTTATTCCTTAACTGTCACCCGGCGTCATTCACGGTCTACATAGTCGCTGTAGATATCCGGCGCCAGGTTATCGAACTTGGTCAGCTTGCCGGTAAACGACAACCGCACCTTGCCGATGGGTCCGTTGCGCTGTTTGCCGATAATAATTTCCGCAGTGCCTTTGTCTTCACTTTCTTCGTTGTAGACCTCATCCCGGTAGATAAACAGGATGACGTCCGCATCCTGTTCGATGGCGCCGGATTCGCGCAGGTCCGACATCAGCGGGCGCTTGTCCGGGCGTTGTTCCAGGGCGCGGTTGAGCTGGGACAGGGCAATCACCGGACAGCGCATTTCCTTGGCCAGGGCTTTCAGCGACCTGGATATTTCGGAAATCTCGCCGGCCCTGGATTCAGCTTTATCCGCGGTGCGCATCAGCTGCAGATAGTCCACCACAATTACATCCAGGCCGCCGGCTTCCCTGGACACGCGCCGGGCCCGGGAGCGCACATCACCCGGGGTCAGCGCCGGAGTGTCATCCACGTACAGCTTCTTATCACGCAGCTGACTTACCGCGCCGGTAAAGCGGGTCCAATCGTCGTCCTGCAGTTCACCGGTGCGCAGCCTGGTCTGGTCGATGCGGCCGAGGCTGGACAACATGCGCATGACAATCTGTTCCGAAGGCATTTCCATGCTGAACACCAGCACCGCCTTGCCCGACATGGCTGCGTGTTCCACCATGTTAACGGCAAATGCGGTTTTGCCCATGGAGGGGCGCGCCGCCACGATGATCAGGTCCGAGGATTGCAGGCCGGCGGTTTTTTTGTCCAGATCGGTGAAGCCGGTCTCCACCCCGGTGATGCTGCCTTTGCTGTTGTAGAGGAACTCCACTTTTTCCACCGCCTTGGACAGCAGCGGCGCTACTTTCTCCGGCCCCCCTTCCTTGCCGCGGTTCTCGGCAATTTCGAACACGGACTGTTCCGCCAGTTCAACCAGGGCGTCGCTGTCTTTACCCTCGGGCGTGAATACCGCATCGGAAATCCTGTTAGCG
This sequence comes from Pseudomonadales bacterium, assembly GCA_028279305.1. Taxonomy (GTDB): domain Bacteria; phylum Pseudomonadota; class Gammaproteobacteria; order Pseudomonadales; family Azotimanducaceae; genus UBA4421. The sequence continues at coordinate 49,004 of JANQOA010000208.1, read as the reverse complement.
GCACCGATCAACTGGCGCATGATGGAGCGCTCGCGGACTATCCTGGCATAAGCCAGCACATTGCTGGCACCCAGGGTGGACTCCGTCAGCTCCGCCAGATAGGTGACGTCGCCGGCTTTTTCCAACTGGTGCAGCGATCGCAGCTTCTCGGACACCGTCACCACGTCCAGCGGCTCGTCGTTGTTGGCCAGGCTCATCATGGCTTCAAAAATGATCTGATGGCGGGTCTGGTAAAAGTCGTGACCGGCACACACCTCCACCAGATCGAACCAGCTTTCGTTATTCAGCATCAGCCCGCCCAGCACCGACTGCTCCGCTTCGATGGAGTGAGGGGGTACTTTCAGGTTAACCGGCGGGTTATCGGGGACGTATTCGGACATCTTGGGCGAACTGAACTTATCCGCAAAGGGTGTAGGTTTGGTTCGCCGAATGCAAGGGAAAAGCCGGTGAACAAGCTGTGGGAATATGTGGGTAAGCGCGGCTGACGGGGCGCGGGCCCCGCCACGCGCAGGATCTACTCGGGTACGACGTGGACCTGTATATCAACAGACACATCAGAATGCAGTTGCAGGCTGATGCCGTATTCGCCGGCCAGACGGATGACACCTTCCGGCATGCGTACCTCGCTGCGGGCTACTTCATGCCCTTCACCGGTCAGCGCGGAGGCAATGTCCTGGGTGCCCACGGAACCGTACAAACGGCCTTCCTCGCCGGTCTTCACCACCAGGGTCAGGACGTACTCATTCAGCTTATCAGCGCGTGCCTGGGCCTGGGAGAGTTTATCGCTGGCGACTTTTTCCAGCTCTGCGCGGCGTCCTTCAAATACCGCGCGGTTCTCTTCGTTAGCCTGCACGGCTTTACCCTGGGGGATGAGAAAGTTGCGCGCAAAGCCCGGCTTGACCACCACCTCGTCACCCAGGTCACCCAGGTTGTTAAGGCGCTCCAATAAAATAACGTTCATCAGCGGCTCCGTTACTTGTGCTGGTCGGTATAAGGCAGCAGGGCCAGATAGCGGGCGCGTTTGATTTCCCGTGCCAGCGTGCGCTGAAACCTCGCTGAGGTTCCGGTGATGCGGCTGGGAACAATCTTGCCCGTTTCACCAATAAACTGGCGCAGCGTATCCAGGTCTTTGTAGTCGATATCGACTTCCTGTTTGGCTTGTTGTAGTCGGCGCCGGCTCATTCGCTGGTCTCCTCTGCAGTGGTCGCTTCACTTTCGCCTTCAGCCTCTGCCGGCGCAGCGTTGTCGCCCGCGCTTTCCTGGGAGGCCGCCCGCGCTGCGTACTCTTCTTCCCGCCGGCGGTCCCGCTCACGCTCTTTTTCCTGATCCCGCAGCTCTTCTTCGTAGATCTTGGAGTTGCCGGTTTCCGGCCCGTCGCGGCGGATCAGCATGCTGCGGATGACCGCGTCGTTGAAGCGGAAGGCGCTTTCCAGCTCGTCCAGGGTGCTTTGATCCACCTCAATATTAAAGAGAATGTAGTGGGCTTTGTGGATCTTCGAGATGGGAAAAGCCAACTGCCGCCGGCCCCAGTCTTCAGTGCGATGGATTTTGCCCTGACCGCGTTCGATCATGGCGTGGTAGCGTTCAATCATTCCCGGCACCTGATCACTTTGATCGGGGTGCACCAGAAATACGACTTCATAGTGCCGCATAAGGTCTCCTTGTGGTTCACTCAGCCAGCCCTGTGTGCGCTCCGGCTCAAGTTACGCCTCCGCTGGCCTGACCGTGCCGGTCAGCGCCGCGTGAAGCAAGGTTAAGTCAATCCCGCGGTCATCTTTGAGAGTTAACCGCAAGGGGCGCGCATTTTAGGCGCGCCGGCGGGGATGTGCAAGATTTAGGCAAAACTATTATCACTGCGCCCGTTGGTTTTTCGTTGAGACTACCTTTAGGCCTAACTATAATATTTATAGGCTCAAACGTAGCCTCAGGGAATGCGGGTGAACAACAACATAGCTCGCCTCCCGCGGATTAAACGCGATGCAGTAAGAAAAGTCATCGCAAACACAGCGACATCAAATCCTGCAGCAGTGCAATTCTCACCTGCGGCGGAATCACGAATGACTAAACTTGCAATCAACTACCGGAAAGTTTTTGCCGTTCTCAAGCGGGGAGAACACGTAGGAAGCGCACGATGGAAAAATGACGGTAGAAAATGGATTTGCAACGTTCAGGGTATCAGTGGAGGCATGTTGATCAGAGTAACGGTGTGGCTGGATGACAAAAACGAAGACTGCATCGTCAGAAATGTGAGTCTGGAAAGTTAGCGTGCACCACTACAAAGCCTGCGGTTTGGACAACGTTTTTCTGGTAAACGGATATAAAGTGCATCCGGAAAACGGCAATGCAGTCTCGTTCGAAGATTTTGAAGGTTTACAAAAAGCGCTGGCGAGCTTCGTTGTTGACCGCCCTCGACTACTAACCGGCGCAGAGTTTCGATTCTTGCGAAACGAATTGGAACTCTCTCAAAAAGCCCTTGCAGCGGTGATGCACAAGACGGACCAGACCATTGCTAATTGGGAAAAGGGGAAGACTGCCATACCCCTGGAGTCGGACCTTTTTTTGCGGCAATACTATCTGCATTCAATTGGCCACAACACGGAATTCAAGCGCCTCCTCAGCCGTCTGATTGAACTGGACTGCAAAGAAGTTCAGTTAAAAATGGCGTTCAAGCAGCGCCGATGGCATAAGCAGGAAGAAGCTATTGGGGATGGTTAACACGCTGATCACTCAATCAGCTGAATATCTATTAGAATTTCAGGTCAGTCAGCACCACGCTGGCGCAGTATTTCAAACAGCAGAACACCCGATGCCACGGAGACATTGAGGCTGCTGACGTTGCCGCTCATGGGTATTTTCACCAGCAGATCGCAGTTTTCACGGGTCAATCGCCGCAGGCCCCTGCCCTCGCTGCCCATGACCAGCGCCAGCGGCCCGCGCGCATCCATGTGCTGGTAATCCTGCTCCGCCTCCCCATCCGCGCCGATCACCCATACTCCCTTGCGCTGCAACTGCTTAAGGCAACGGCTGAGATTGCTGACCGCTACAATCAGCAGGTTCTCCGCGCCGCCCTGGGCGGTTTTTAACGCCACCGCGCTCAAGGGCGCGCTGTTGCGTTTAGGCACCACCACCGCGTCCACACCCGCAGCCGCCGCGGTGCGCAAACAGGCGCCGAAGTTACGCGGGTCCGTAACCCCGTCCAGCACCAGAATCAGCGGCTGGCTGCCAAACGAAGACCATGCGGCGCTGAGTGCTTTCTCATCCGCAACCGCCAGCTCATGGCACTCCAGCAACACACCCTGATGCGCGCCTTCAGCCACCCGCCGCTTGAACCAGGCGGATTCCACACTCTGGTAGCGCACACCGGCTGCCCGCGCCAGACCAATCAACTCATTCACCCTGGCATCCCGGCGGCCCTGCTGCAGGTATAAAGTACGGCCCCGGGCGGGAGCATCACGCAATACCGCGCGTACAGCCTGGATGCCGATTACATCGGTCATCCGCGCGGCCGCCTGCCGCGCCCCCGGCGCTGCCCGCCACTTTGCGGTAACTGCAGATTGATGCGGCCCTGCGCCGGTTCTATGTCTGTGATCTGTACCTGCAGCGCATCCCCCAGGCGAAAACGGCGGCCGCTGCGCTCTCCCACCAGGGCCAGGCTGCGCGGCTGAAAGCTGAAGTAGTCGCTGCCCAGACTGGAAACATGCAGCAACCCTTGAATAAAGTAATTCTCAAGTTCAACAAACAGGCCAAACTCGGTAACGCCGGCAACAATTCCGGGCAGCGTGTTACCTATCTCGCGACGCAGAAAATCGCACTTCAGCCAGCCGTCCACCACCCAGCCGGCGCTTTCCGCGCGCCGTTCATGACTGGAGCACAGCTCACCCAGATAGTGCAGCTCATCCCCGCCGGGTAACATTGCCGCCTTTTTGCCGCTTTTGGCCGCCAGCGTGCTTTTGATCGCACGGTGCACCAACAGATCGGGATAGCGGCGGATGGGAGAGGTAAAGTGCATGTAGCGCTGCAACGCCAGGCCAAAGTGCCCGCGGTTAACCGGCGTGTACACCGCCTGCTGCAGACTGCGCAACGCAAGCTGGGCATACAGCCAGCCGTTCTGATGGTCAGGCAGATCCTGCATGGCCCGCTGCAGGGCAGCCGGATCGAGCGCACCGCCCGGCAGCCGCACGCCGGCCACCGCCAGCGCCTGGCGCAGCTCTTCCAGTTTGTCCGGATCCGGCGGCTCATGTACCCGGTACAGGCTCGGCTGGTTGTTTGCTTCCAGAAACTCCGCGGCGCAGACATTGGCGGCAATCATTGCTTCTTCTATGAGTTGATGCGCCTGGTTGCGCTGCACCGGTACAATTTCCCGCACACTGCCGGCTTCATTCAGGCGCACGTCACCCTCGCGGGTGGCAAAGTCCAACGCACCGCGGCGCTCCCGCTGGGCCCGCAAACGCTGGAAAACCTGCTGCAGCGATTGCACCGATTCGCAGACCCCGGCACGATAGTCCGCCGCCACCGGCAGCTCAGCCGCCGGTAAATTGCCGTCGAGGTATTGCTGCACCTGGGTATAGGTCAGCCGCGCGCGGGAATGTATCACCGCTTCATAAAACTGATGCTCGCGCACGGCGCCGTTGCGGCTGAGCAACATCTCACAGACCAGCGCCAGCCGCGGCGTATCCGGCTGCAACGAACACAAACCGTTGGAAATTTCTTCCGGCAGCATGGGAATCACCCGTTGCGGGAAATACACCGACGTACCCCGCAACTGCGCCTCCTGATCAAGTGCCGAGCCGCTTTTGACATAGTGGGCCACATCCGCTATCGCCACCAGCAGACGCCAGCGGCCGCCGCTCAGGCGTTCGGCGAACACCGCATCATCAAAATCTCTGGCGCTTTCGCCGTCGATGGTCACCAGCGCCATGCCGGTTAAATCCCGCCGTGACGGGTGGCGGTTGGCATATACCCGCCTGGGCAGACGCTGCACAGCCGAGGTGACCCCAGCCGGCCACTCATGGGGAATGCTTCCGCCGGCCACAGCCGTCTCAATGGCCTGCTGCAGTACATTCCGCGCCGGCAGATGTTCACTGACAATGCCTACCAGCCCGCGCCGGTCACGGTCAACAATTTGCACCGCTACCGAATCACCATGGTCACCCTGCAGCGGAGGTTCCAGCAAGCGGATACGGCCGCGGAAGCCGCCAACGCCGTCTACGAATGCGGTGCGGCCCTGCCAGCTCAGCACCCCGACCACCGGCTGAGGGCTGTGTTCCACCACCGACAGGATACGCACCTCATCGGTGCCGCTGGCTTCCACCAGATCTCCTTCACGCAGATTAAAGCGCTGCGCATCCTCGATGACCGTGCCGTCTACAGCCAACCCTTTGCCCAGCTTCTGCACCCTGGCGCGATAGACGCCGGTACCGCCGCTGAGGTGGTAGTGCCCCTGGTGGTCGCGCTGCAACTGGCCGTTGCGCTGCATGCCTTTCAGCATCTGGCGCAACTGGGTAATCTGCCGCGGGCCGTCCGCTTCCGCCAGCGCCACCATGCGCCGCCAACTCACCGGACCGGGTTCCGCAGCCAGCCAGGCCTGCACCTGCGCGGCGGTATACCGGTTTGAATGTTCAGATCTGCCCTGGTGCCGTTTCGGCAAGTTGGCCGCCTTATTTAACTGATTTGACACCTGGTAGCCAATTTCAGTACAGTGCGCGACCCCACGCCCAGGTGGTGAAATTGGTAGACACGCTAGCTTCAGGTGCTAGTGGGGGTAACCCCGTGGAGGTTCAAGTCCTCTCCTGGGCACCAAGTTTCGAGGAATTCGCGTCAGACTTGAACCCTCCTCGCTTACTTCGGTCGCGCTAACACGCGCTCCCGCACTCGGACCGTCGAACCCATGGTTCGACGTAAGTCCTCTCCTGGGCACCAAGTTTCGAGGAAGTCGCGTCAGACTTGAACCCTCCTCGCTTACTTCGGTCGCGCTAATACGCGCTCCCGCGCTCGGACCGTCGAACCCATGGTTTGACGTAAGTCCTCTCCTGGGCACCAAGTTTCGAGGAATTCGCGTCAGACTTGAACCCTCCTCGCTTACTTCGGTCGCGCTAACACGCGCTTCCGCGCTCGGACCGTCGAACCCGTGGTTCGACGTAAGTCCTCTCCTGGTCACCATAGAGAAGTTCCCGCCCTTTATCACCTTCAAATTCCCCCAGGGGGCGATTCGGCAGTTCTAGAACTTTGCTGTTTCCTCTTTGCAGCAAGGTGTTGAAAAAAGATACGTTATAACGTAACAATAAGCGGTAACAAAAACCCTATCGCTTTCCTTTGATTCGAGGCCACGAATATGGACCCACAGCAACTCAGTCTTGTCTTGGACAAAGCTCGGGAAGTTTGTACCGGTTCGGGCGGGCGTTTGACTGAAAAGCGCAAACGGGTTCTGGAACTCCTTCTGGAGGCAAACAAACTTCTGTCGGCGTACGAAATCAAGGATGCCTACAACGCAACGTTCCCGGACTCCATACCCACAATATCGGTCTATCGCATTATGGACTTCCTCGAGGCGGGGGATTTGGTCCATAAGCTGAGCTCCACAAAAAAGTACATCGCCTGTGCGCATATCGCTTCTGACAAGGCGCATGACGCTGTGCTGTTCCTGGTCTGCGGCGAATGTGACGGCGCGAGGGAGGTTGCGGTGCCCAGAGACTTTATCGATGAGCTGAGTCCGTTGGTGGATACAGCCGGGTACACCCTCAGGAACTCCCAATTGGAACTGCAGTGCGTATGCCGCCACTGTCTGGAAACGGCGTCCGAGTGATGGCCAGAATTCGGCAGCGCATCAAGCCTCTTCTGTATTGGAGTACCGTCAACCGGCTGGCTTTGGCGCTGGTGCTGAGCGGGTTCGTATGGTTGATGGTCGCAGGGATCACCCAGTCGTCATGAATATTCAACTGAATAACCTCACGCTTACTTACGAGCGGCATCCGGTGGTCCACCATGTCTCAGCATCGATTGCGCCAGGTGAGTGGTTAGCCATCGCGGGGCCCAACGGTGCGGGTAAGTCGACACTATTAAACGCAATGGCGGGCCTCTCGCCTATTCAAGAGGGGAGCATAGACGGCTTGCACCCCAGCTCTGTGGCCTATTTGCCTCAGCAGGTACGGCTGGACAGGAGCTTCCCGATCACCGTAGGCGAACTGGTATCAACGGGGTTATGGACCACTCTCGGCGTAACAAAAGCCGTTAATGACGATCAGCTCCAACGCTGCGAGGAGGCTATCGCCGCTGTGGGTCTGCAGGGGTTTGAGGGACGTCTGATCGGCACCCTATCGGGCGGGCAACTGCAGCGCAGCCTGTTTGCTCGGGTCCTGCTGCAGGATCTACCGGTGATCTTGTTGGATGAGCCGTTCAACGCCATTGACGTCAATACGCTCTCAGATCTGACAGACGTCATACATCAATGGCACCGGGAAGCACGCACCGTGATCATGGTGACGCATGATCTCGACTATATACAGGCGCATTGTCCCCGGACTTTGTTACTGGCGCGGGAGTGCATTGGATATGGCGCCACCAAAGACGTCCTCACCCCAGATAACCTGCTCAAGGCCAGGCAACACTTTGAAGCATTCGATGACAGCGCGCGCTGGTGCAGCCTGGGCGCAACCTAAATATGGATACTTCACTTTTTGCCCCCTTCGCTGAATATGACTTTATGCAGCGCGCACTCGTCGGCAGCTTGGCCGTATGTCTGGGTGCGGTGCCTATCGGCGTGTTTATGACGCTTCGACGCATGAGCTTGACCGGTGACGCGATGGCACATGCCATATTGCCCGGTGCGGCCACTGCATATCTGTTGACGGGGATGTCGCTGGTCGGGCTGAGCCTGGGAGGTTTGCTGGCTGGGCTGGTTGTCGCCGTACTCGCCGGGTGGGTTGCCCGCACTACCCACAGCAAAGAAGACACAAGCCTGGCATCGTTTTGCCTAATCTCACTTGCCTTGGGCGTTCTGGTCATGTCACTTAAAGACCGAAACGCGGATTTGTTCCATGTGCTTTTTGGCAACATCCTGTCCCTTGACGATGCCGCCCTCTTTTTGCTGGCCGGCATCAGTACCATCAGTCTGGTCACATTCGCCTGTTTGTTCCGGCCGCTGGTAATAGAGTGCGTCGACCCGCAATTCCTGCGCCTTGAGGGGCGCGCAAGCTCCATTGCCCACTTCGGCTTTCTGTTTCTGATGGTACTGAACCTGGTGGCGGGATTTCACGCCTTGGGAACATTGATGGCGATCGGCATCATGATCCTTCCCGCAGCCGCAGCACGCTTCTGGGCCAAGACCATGGATGGCATCATGCTCACGGCGCTGATATTCGGCTTCGGTAGCAGCTATCTGGGGCTGATGATCTCATTTAACTTCGACGTCCCTGCCGGGCCCGCCATAGTACTGACGTTGGGCACAGGCTACGTGGGCTCGCTGCTTTTCGGTTCGAACGGCAGCCTGTTTGAAAAGCGCCATACGCAGCGTCATCTCACAGGATAACTATGCGTTACCTTGTGACACTCTTTTATTTCCTGCTGCTCACTACGCTCAGCGCCAGCGAAGCCTACCCCGGTAACAGCTTGGCAGACACCTCTGCAGCCGGGCCGGCACGCGAAGATGCACCCTTACGTGTTGTCACCAGTTTTTCGATTCTCGAAAACCTGGTCGATGAGCTTGGCGGGAAACATGTGGAAGTTGTGAATCTGGTTGGGCCTAACGCTGATGCACACACCTACCGCCCTAAACCTTCCGACGCAGCTGCACTAGCCGACGCGGATCTCGTTGTTTTCAATGGTTTGGCGTTCGAAGGCTGGATGTCGCGCCTGCTAGCCAACAGCGGGTATATGAGCCATAAGCTCATCGCCAGCCATGGCGTACATGTCATCACGCACGGGGATGAACCCGATCCCCATGCCTGGCAGAGTTTTCAGAACATCCGTGTATACGTGCACAACATTTCGGACAAGCTGATCGAGCTTCTGCCAAAACATGCCAAAACGTTTGATCAACAAAGGCGACAATATCTTCGCGCCTTGAGCGCCCTTGAGCAGGACCTCTTGAAACAAATTTCAGCCATCGCCGTCCCGCAGCGGATCGTTGTGACGAGTCACGATGCGTTTGCCTACTTGGGGCGGGAGCTGCAGATTCAGTTCCTGGCACCCCTTGGGCTGAGCGCGGAGGTTGACGCCTCCGCGGCGGACGTTGCCGCAGTAATTGATCAGATACGTGAGTATCAGGTTCAAGCTCTATTTGTGGAGAACATTACCAATCCGCGGTTAGTGCACCGTATCGGGTCCGAGGCGGGTATTGCCGTTGGTGGCCGCCTCTACTCGGATGCGTTGAGTGAGGCGCAAGGTCCGGCGGGCACCTACCTGGAGATGATGCGGCACAACGTCGAAACGTTAGTTCGCGCACTGGGTCCCGTTAAAGGTCTTGCAAAGAACCAGCCGCAATAGGTGGCATAGATGAAAGATGTAAAAAACGTATTCCGCAAACTGGAGAAGAACTTAAAGCAGTCCCGTTGGTTTGACGAGAATTGGCAAATCTACAACCGCGGCAGCTATCTGCAGCTCTACAAAACTAACTGGCACAATGACAATCAGGGCGGCGTTCATTTCGAGACCTATATCGAGGCCGCACAGATCAAACAGAAAGCCTTCCCGATCTGCCTGCACGCTGAAGAAGACTGCCCGTCCCAAGCATTGTTCATTCAGACTTTGCTGGCGCTTGAGGGCGAGCGTATCCAGCGTTGGAAGGGGTATCAGACTGATGGTACCGGATACAGCATCTGTCAAAAAACACTCCCCCTGAATTTCAAGAACCTGGAAGACCGTCTTCTGCACGAGCTCAATCAGCTACGGCAGTTGGAACCGGCCATCGACCAGGTATTAAGCACGCTTTAGCGCCGTGTTTTGACGAGGGAGTTCAGGTGAGCGGTAAATCGAAACGACACGGCAGCCCCTGTATAGACGTCTGTGAGTTCTCCGGGCCCCATGGCTGGTGCCTGGGTTGTGGGCGCACGCGGCAGGAATGCGACCAGTGGAAGAAGATGAAGCCCTTTGCCAGAAACCGTCTAAAACAATCGTTGCAGAAAAGACTGTCTCAACTCAACGCAAACCGAGCAGGATAACAAATAAGAGCACGATGAGGCGAACGCACAGGCCCATCGGACAAAGACTCAGGATACAAATAGAAAATGGAGGACTATATGTTGGGAAATTTCAGCATTCACAAATCGATGCACGGACTGTTCTGCGGTCTGTTGATATTCGCACACCCTGTTCTAGGGTCGGATGAGAAATTAGAAGAGGAACTTATTATTGTGGGCAGTCTCGAAGAGACGATCCCCATAAAACTTGGACAATATGGCAATCGCGTGGAGGTTATCCCGGGCGAACAGATAGAACTGGCCGGATTTAACGACTTGAGCCAATCCTTGCAAATGCTGGTGCCGGGGCTCTATCTCGCGCCCAAGAACGGCGCGTTTGACTACATGAGCTGTTCGCTGCAGGGCTCTCGATGTCAGGACATTTTGTGGCTGATCGACGGAGTGCGCATCAATAACCGTTTATATAACAGCACCTCGCCATTGGACACCGTCCCCGCACATATGGTCGAACGCGTAGAAGTGTTGTACGGCGGTCAGGGTATCTTTTACGGCACACAGTCGGTGGGCGGTGTTGTGAACGTTGTGACCAAGGCATACAGCGATACAACCGAAGGCAACGTCAGTGTGGGTTTTGACGAGAATGACGGCGCTCACCTGAATGCAGATATCCGCGGAGCATCGGGGCGTCATCAGTATGTCCTTTACGGATCTTATGATGATGCGGATGGCTTCCGGCCGTTTGCCAGTTCCGACTATCAGCCCAGCGGTACCGACCGGGACCGCGGCTATGAAGTGGCTACCTTTGGCGCAAAGTACCGGGTCGATTTGAGCGACGCGTCATCGCTGAGCTTGATGTATCACCGCACCGAAAATGAAGTGGAGTGGGCATCACCGGCCAATCGCGCACGTTCATTTAACGAGCGGGAAGAGGACCTGGTGACAGTTAAACTCGACCATCAACTCAGCGACACGGCAAAGTTGTTGGTTAAAGCCTACTACCATGACTGGGACAGTTTGTGGACGCGCCGGGACAACGAACTCGATGATATGGGCCAGCTCACGGGGAATATCGTTGTGGTAAGCGATGAAGAGTATTGGGGATACGAGGACTATGGGCTTACGGTAATTGGTGAGTTCGATGGCCCCAGCGGTTTCGATTACAGTCTGGGGTTCGACCATCAGCGTTATTCCGGCCGGGACGATGTACTGCTGATTGCGGATGACACCGAGGATGTCAATGCGGTCTTTGCGCAGGTGCGCACAAACGCTGACCTGATGGAGAACACGCGCCTGGCGGTGGGTGTGCGGCATAACAAACCCTCGGGCGAGGGTGATATTACGGTGTGGAACCTGAGCGGGCAGCATAACTTCAACAATGGCCTCTACGTGCGGGCTACCGCAGGCACCTCGTTTCGCTTTCCGGATGCATGGCAACTATATGGTAACGACCCATGTTGTACGCAGGGAAATCCGGACCTGGAAGGCGAAGAAAGTGAGAACTTTAATTTAGCTTTGGGTGGACGCACAAATATCGGGGGGGGTCTAAGTTGGGAAGTCATTGCTTTCAAACGTACCGTCGACAATCTCATCGGCAGCGCTGACGGTGTTCGCATCAATACGGATGCAGAAGTTGATTTTGATGGATTCGAGATCTCCTTGAATTGGCAGGCCACCGACTACCTGTCGGTGGGCTTTGATTACACGGACACAAAAGCGGAAGCTGATGGGAGCAGTGATCAAATCACTGATGTGCCGGAGCGTATTGCCAAGTTGAACGTGCTGTACCAGCAACCGGATGCACCCATTGAGCTTTCCGGGTCTATTAACCGGGTCGGCGATTTGTACGACTCGGTCAGCGGCGGCATCGGCCGGGTTGAACACGGCAACTACACCGTCGTGGATTTAGGTGCAGCGTATTACCTGGGCGAAGATAGAAAACATAGGGTCAGTCTTCGTTTGGAAAACGCACTCGATGAGGACTATGGTTCCTCGCTGGGTCGAGCGTTCCGGGACGCTGACGGCACTTCCTATGCGTACACGAACTTAGGCACACCGCGTACCTGGCATGTCAGCTATAGCTATAGATTCCGCTAAGGCCTCGGTACGGCTATGGCGGTGGACCTTGATCGTCCACCGCTGGCTGGGGGTGCTCCTTGGTACTCTGGTGCTCGCGTGGTGCCTGTCCGGTGTTGTGATGATGTACGTGCCGTATCCCGCACTTGAGACGGGCCAGCGATTGGCGGTGCTTCCAGAACTCGACCTTGCATCGGTGAGTGAAGATATCACTGCCCATGCCTCTACAAGCCAGTTGGCTGTCGATTCGATTGTGCTGGAAGGATGGGGGCAACTCACCCTGGCCAGGGCGACCTTGACGGGTGGCGCAACGGTCATTATTGATGCCGCAACCGGCATGAGATTGTCGGGGTTAAACCACCCGGAGTTGGTTGCTGTTGGCTTACAGTACGGTGAATCGCTGGGGCTGGTGGACCGCCGCTTTATCGACCACATCGAAACTGATCAGTGGACCGTGCACGGCCGCTTCAATAAGCACAGACCCATGCTGCAGTTTGCAAGCGGTGACAACACGCAGTGGTATGTGTCCAGCCAGACGGGCGAATTGGTGCAGCTCACCACACAGTCGGAACGGTTCTGGAACTGGATAGGATCCGTAGTGCACTGGCTCTATCCCACCATCCTCAGGAAAGACACCGCATTGTGGGCCCAGGTTGTCATATGGTTGACCATCGTTGCAGTGTTTCTAACGATCACCGGCGTCGTGTTTGGCGTCAAACAATTTCGTTTTTCGAGAAAGCGGCGGCCTTCGCCGTATCTTGGCTGGAGCAAGTGGCACCACTACGCCGGCTTGCTGTTCGGATTGTTTACGTTAACCTGGCTGGTATCAGGGTTGATCAGCATGAACCCTTGGGGCGCACTCGAAGGACGAAGTTTTCAGGCCGAACGAGCCCGTCTGCTCGGCAACGCCGCTACGTTTGGGGAATTGTTAAATGCGGCAAAAAGCGCAACAGCCCAACTGCAGGTGGAGGCGGCAAGGCGAGTACTCGCGCGTCGCTCTGCATTCGGGTTACAGGTATTTATCATCAACACTGAAGGTCTGCATAAGCAGGTGTCAAAAATCCCTGGTGTGCTTTCACCCCTCGAGTTGGCGGAAACTGCCCGCCCGATGACGGGCATTCAGCAAGTCGTATCATTGTCCAGCGGCGATGCATATTATTATGATCATCACACCCCGCGCTACTTCCCGGTCCATAGAGCCTTATATGCGGACGGCGAGCGAATTTACTTTCACCCTGTCACAGGAGAGATCCTGGAAACGGTGGATAGCGAGCGCAGTTGGTACAGGTGGCTGTTCAATGCTCTCCACACTGGAGATTTTCACCGCATCGCCCGATTGAGACCGATATGGGATGTGTGGATGATATTGCTCATCACCGGACTCACGGCGATATCAGGCACCGGCGTCGTGATTGGTGTCACGCGGCTAATTAGAACCGTTAACCCACAACGGTAATGCTGCTGCTCATATGTGAATAAAATGGTACCGGCTCACAGGCCAGCTTGTGTGCTTGGGTTGTACGATATGATATAACATATCATATGAACACCCAGAAACGCCCCGCACTAAGATCCTGCACGCTTCACGTATGCACCTCCTGTAGACCTTCGGGCGTGCCGCGTGAACCGGAAGAAAACCGGCCCGGCTTCAAGCTTTATCACGAGCTTCGCGCGATGCTGCACAGCAGCCCATTACGTGAAAGGCTGGAGATCAAACCCGCGCAGTGTCTCAGCCTGTGTCCGCGCCCTTGCGGAATAGCGATATCGTCTCGAAGCGCGTGGACTTACCTGTTTGGAGACCAGCAGCCCGGCGCCACCGCCGCTGACATTTTAGCTTGTGTTTCGACCTACATGAGTAGCGATGACGGCTATATGCAGCGCGATCAACGCCCAAAGGCGCTGCAAGCCAGCGTCATGGGACGCGTACCGCCATTCGAGGGTACGCAGTGATGCGTCGGGCAACAGTGGTCATAACCCTTTTATCAACCTGGCTCGGCTTAACGAGGAGATTCAGATGAATACACATCAAAAGGTCCCTGTCACCATCCTCACCGGATTCCTCGGCTCCGGCAAGACCACTCTACTTAATCGGATCTTGAGTGAAGAACACGGCAAGCGCATTGCCGTGATCGAAAATGAGTATGGAGAGGTCGGCATCGATCAGGGGCTGGTCATCGACGCTGATGAAGAGATCTTCGAAATGTCCAACGGCTGCATTTGTTGCACCGTGCGCGGAGATCTCATCCGCGTGCTCGGCAATCTCATGAAGCGCCGCGACAAGTTCGACTACGTCCTGGTGGAAACCACCGGGCTCGCTGACCCTGGACCCGTCGCACAGACTTTTTTCATGGACGACGAGATACGCGAGGAGTTCTCTCTGGATGGGATTGTCACCCTGGTGGACGCCGTCCATATCGATCAGCAACTCGGCCGCAGCGACGAGAGCACAGAGCAGGTTGCCTTCGCCGACGTGCTGGTGTTGAACAAAACCGACCTGGTCAATGACGACGACGCCCTGGACGGACTTGAGGCACGGCTGCGGGGCATGAACCGAATGGCTCGAATTGTGCGCAGCGAAAAAGCCAATCTGCCCGTCAGCACAGTCCTCAACCTCAGTGCTTTTGACCTCGACCAGGCGCTGGAACGCCGGCCTACGTTTCTCGAGCCCGAATACCCTTTCGAGTGGACCGGCGTCTATTCCCTCGAGCCCGGCCGCTACGAACTCAGTCTTGCCGAAGGGCCTGATCCGGCCATGTCGCTGGTCGTCGCGTCCAACCAGGGTGCGGATGACACCGCCCTGCGTGAGGGTGCGGAGTGGTGTGTGCGCCGCTACGCTGAACCGGCGGAAACGCTCATTCCACAGGCACAGCTGCTGTTCGACAAGCATGTGAATCTTGAACTCGATACCCTGGGGTGCAAGTCGTTTTTTCTGCAGATCGACGCGCCAATGCGAGTTGGCCTCTACGCCCAGCACACCGCAGAAGAGTTCGACCTGAAATTGACCGACACCGCAGGCGCAGCCGTTGCTTTGGACGCTGAGCGAACCTGGGTCGCACAGCACGAACACGACGACGAGGTAGGCTCCATCGCCATCGAGCGGGATGGTGATGTCGATCCCGATAAACTCAATGCCTGGCTTGGTGAATTGCTGCGCGTGCGAGGGGTCGACATCTTCCGTATGAAAGGCTTCATCAGCTTCGCAGGGGAGTCACAGAGGTTTGTGTTCCAGGGTGTTCACATGCTCCTTGACGGGCAACCGGATCGCCCTTGGGGAGACTCGCCGCGCCGCAATCAGCTGGTCTTCATCGGCCGCAACCTCGACGAACAGAGCCTGCGGGAAGGCTTCGATGCATGCCTGATGTGATGACCGATAGATCGGAGGGTTCACTTAGCGCGGGCTGGTCCGCCGCGGTGGGTGATTACGCCATCGCAGGCGGCTGGGCACTAAACGGCAAACTACTCCTGGTCGGCGACGCCGCGGGCAGTGTTTACGCCTTCGACGGTAAGACGGGAAAAAGCACATGGTCCCGTGAGCAGGCTCACGAAGGCGGCGTGCTGGCGATGGCGATCCACCCGCGGGGGACGGTTTTTGCCACCGCCGGGCAAGACGGACACGTGCTGTTCTGGGACGCCGCTGCGGGACAGGTGCGGAAGAGTGCCGACTGCAACGACGGATGGGTGGAGAACGTCGCCTGGTCACCCACAGGTAAGTGGCTGGCGGTTTCCTGCTCGAGAAAGGTTCGCGTCTTCAGCGCCGGCGGCAAACGGCTATGGCGCTCTGACGATCATCCCAGCACCGTCAGTTCAATCGCCTGGTCGGAGTCCGGAGAACTGGCAACAGCCTGTTATGGCCGGGTGTCGTTTTTTAAGGGGTCCACTGGCAAGCTTCGCCAGAAGCTGCAATGGAAGGGCTCTTTGGTATCGATGGTCCTGAGTCCGGATGGAGACATTGTCGCCTGCGGCAGCCAGGACAACTCAGTGCACTTCTGGCGCCGTTCCACCGGCGAAGACTCGATGATGTCAGGCTATCCCGGCAAGCCGTCAGCACTGGCATTCGACGCCAACGGCACGCTCCTGGCCACCGGCGGCGGTGAGGCGGTGACTGTCTGGAGTTTCCAGCGCGGCGGCCCGGAAGGCACGCGGCCCGGTGTTTTGCAGCTGCACGTTAAACCCGTGTCCACCCTGGCGTTCCCCAGGCGTGGATTGCGTCTGGCCTCCGGTGGCCGCGACGGCGCCGTGGTTGTATGGACACTCAACAAAGACGCCGAGGGAGAGCCAGTAGGCGCTGCGCTGGTGGACGGAAAAGTGGCTGAGCTCTACTGGCGGCCAGATGGGCGAGCGCTTGCAGCCCTGGATGCAGAGGGCAACGTAACGGTCTGGCAGGTCGAGTAAAACCGGGTCGGACGTCGGTCCGTCAGGCTGCAGCCGCCAGCAGTTCTATGGCGGCATGAAAGCCCGCGGTAAGCAGAACCACCTGCGCGGACCAGCAGACCGCAAACCATAACCCGCCCCACAACCAGGCATTGCCATGGGCCCCAGCCGCACCAGGCCTCTGCACCTGCAACGCCGCAATGCGCGCGTCCGCATCATGCATGCCAAACGACATCCCGCGCCCGCTGATTGCTGCCCGCTGCCCGGCCAGTTGCCGGATCGTCTGCACCACCAGCGACGGGTCTTGTACCATTTGCGCAGCATACGCATCACAAGCCTGTTCAGCGTCAATCGACAGTTCCTTGCGCACCTGAAGGGCCCTGCCGCCGGGCCAGATCAAAGTTGCCCAGCGCACCAGCAGCCCGCGGAGATTATCCAGACGTGCTGCGTGGGCCTGCTCGTGGGCCAGCACCACACGCAACTGCTCCGGTTGCAACAACTGCAGAAGCGCTTGGGACAACAGGACCTGCGGCCGCCATAAGCCCACACAACAAGCCACCACCGCGTCGGTCTGCAACACCTGGTAAGGCTGATCACTGTTGACCGCCCCATTGGCTACCGCGCGCAGGGTATGTAATTTGAGCACCGCGGTGCGCAGGGCGCCCAGCAACACAACAACCACGGTCACCGCCGCCAGGCTGAGACCAGCGGCCAGAGCAATAACAATGCCGGACCCGGCAGCGTAAACCGGTGTGTGGCCGCCGCATACCCCAGCATGGCAGTGTTCGGGAATCAGCAGCGCGGCCATGGCCGGCTGGGTCACCACCAGTACCACCAGGCCCGCTGACAGCGGTGGAGAAAGCACATAAACCAGCCTCGCCAGCGAGCGGGCGCCCGGCGCCCAGGGGGCAATCAGCTGTCCGATCAGCGGGTAAGCCCAGGCGCAGAGCAGACTGGCCGCCGCCGCGCCGGCCAGCCACAAGCCGGTGAGTTGCAGCGGCAACAACCCTTCAGTCATCTTCAGTCCGCCCCGGCGCTAAAGGTTGCCCTCCGTTGCGTTCAATACCTAAAGCCCTGGATACATCATCACCCATGCCCGGGGCTTCCGCTGATACATATTCAAGGAAACCGGACAACATCGGCGCCAGTTCTCCCGCAGCCACATCATCCGCCAGATCCTGCAGCAGGCCGCCTATGAGCTGCGGCTGGCTCAGCGCCGCGCGGTAACAATACGCCCGGCCCTGTTTGACACGCCGCACCAGCTTCTTGCGGTGCAGCCGCTCCAGGGTGCTTTGCACGGTGGACAGGGAAATGGCTTCACCGGGCATCTGCGTCTGGATGGACTGCGCGGTGGCTTCCCCGCCGGCCCATAATAACTTGAGCACCGCCAACTCCCGCTCACCCAGATCGGGCAAACGCGCGCGGCCGCCGGCACCCAACCAGCGTGCAAGTTTGTGGTGTTTGGCTATCACCCGTTAATCATATCCGCATCCGGCCCGCCAGACTATCAGCCGGCTACGGCAGAGCGCAGCGGATTCTGTAAACAACATGTAATACCGAGCGCTTATCGGTCTTCTCTTCCGCTGTTATGTTTGCCCGCTTATATCTCTCTCACCAGCCCACGTACACATCAGCCAAGAGTAGTAAACGGTTATGTCACAATTTATGCACCTCAGCCGCGGCGCGGATAAACGTTCCCCCCGCACCCGCCTGTTTGTTCTTATATGCTTGTTAGCAGGCACCGATCCGGTGTTTGCACACAACGAAGAACAGATTGAGGAACTGCTTGTGGAAGGCCGCCGCGAAGTGCTGGTGGGCCAGGCACGCTCAGCATCCGAAGGTGTTATCAGTCAGGTGGACCTGTCCGTGCGGCCGCTGCTGCGCCCGGGGGACGTGCTGGAATCCATCCCCGGCATGGTGGTCACTCAGCACAGCGGCTCGGGCAAATCCAACCAGATGTTTTTGCGCGGCTTTAATCTCGACCACGGCACCGACTTTGCCACCTGGATCGACGGCATGCCGGTCAACAAAAGAACCCACGGTCACGGGCAGGGTTATACCGACATCAACTTTCTGATTCCGGAAACCATCAGCACCCTGGAGTTTGTTAAAGGGCCCTACCATGCGGAGCTGGGCAATTTTTCCTCCGCCGGCGGCGCCCACATCCGCACTTTTGACGTGCTGCCTGAAACCCGCGCCAAACTGGGGGTGGGTGAAGACGGTTACCACCGGCTGCTGACCTTGGGCTCGGTGGAGGCGGCCGGGGTGAACTTGTCCGCCGCGCTGGAACGCCAGGGGTATGACGGGCCCTGGCGCGACATCGAAGAGAACGTGGACAAGATCAACAGCCTGCTGAAGGTTACAGGTGAACACAGCAGCGGCAGTTGGAACCTGACCGCCATGCACTACGACAACGACTGGGATTCCGCTGACCAGATACCGGAACGGGCGGTGGACAGCGGCCTGATCAGCGAGCTGGGTTCGCTGGACACGGAACTGGGCGGCAACACGCGGCGCTCCAGTTTGTCAGGCAGTTACCGCAGTGAAGACAACGGCCGGGTCACCGAGTGGGGGGCTTATGTCATCAACTACAACTTCCAGCTGTGGTCGAACTTTACCTATCTGTTGGACAACCCCGGCACCGGCGACCAGTTTGAGCAGCGCGACAACCGCACCACATGGGGTGCGCATTGGAACCGCGCGTGGGACAGCGGCGACCGGCAACAGTTCACTCACCGCACCGGAATAGAGGTCCGCTACGACGACATCAATAAGGTTGGCCTGTACCGCACCGATGCCCGCCAGCGCCTGGCCGCCATCCGCGAGGACAGCGCTGAGGAAGCCAGCATCGGCGTGTTTTACGAACTGGAGTGGCAGCTCAACCATCACTGGCGCACCGTGTTGGGCCTGCGGGGAGATCACGTTGAGTTTGATGTGGACGCCGGCAACCCGCTGAACGCGGGTGATGAAAGCGATAACATCCTCAGCCCTAAAGCCAGCCTGATCTACACCCACAGCGACGTCACGGAGTTCTACCTCAGTGCCGGCCGCGGCTTTCATTCCAACGACGCGCGCGGCACAACCATTACGGTGGATCCGGTCAGCGGCGAAGCCGCAGCTTCGGTAGACCCGCTGGTGGCATCCAAGGGTGCTGAGCTGGGGTTTAAGAGCCTGTGGCTGGGCACCTGGCAGACATCCGTGGCGCTTTGGTATCTGGAGCTGGATTCTGAACTGTTATTTGTCGGTGACGCCGGCACCACCGAAGCCAGCCGCGCAAGCCGCCGCTGGGGCGTGGAATTCAACAATTTCTGGCTGCTGACCGATGTGTGGTCGCTGGAAGCCGACTTTTCCTGGACCGACGCGGAATTTACCGGCAGCGCGCCGGAAGGGGACGAAATTCCCGGCGCCCTGCCTTTTGTGGCCACCGGCGCAATTTCCGCTACGTACCCGAACGGCTGGTTCGGCTCGCTGCGCGTGCGTCATTTTGCCGCTTATCCGCTGGTGGAAGACGACAGCCGGGAATCCGACGGTTCAACCATCGCCAGCCTGGCTCTGGGCTGGAGCAACGAACGCTGGGCCCTGCAGTTGGACCTGCTGAATATATTTGACTCGGACGACCACGATATCGACTACTTATACAGCTCCCGGCTGCCCGGTGAACCGGCTGAAGGTGTGGAGGACATTCACTTCAAAGTATTCGAACCGCGCCAGGTGCGGGCCTACATCAGCTACTCTTTTTAGGAAGCTGTTTTTCGCACCACCAGCGAGCCGATGGAGTATCCGGCGCCAAACGAGCAGATGACGCCGATATCACCGGCCTCCAGGTCTTCGTGATACAGGTTGAAGGCAATAATCGAACCGGCTGAGGCGGTGTTGGCGTACTCGTCCAGCACAATCGGCGCCTCGTTGGGTGCCGGGTCGCGTCCCAGCAGACGCCGGGCAATCAATTCGTTCATATTTATGTTGGCCTGATGCAGCCACCAGCGTTTTACATCCGCCACCGCCAGGCCGGCCTTCTCAACCTGCCCGGTGAGGTGCTGGGCGGCCATGGGGCAGACCTCTTTAAACACCTTGCGTCCGTTCTGGTGGAACAGCTTGTCTTCAGCAAACGGATCGCTGTCGTCCGCATAAGACAGGTAGCCGAAGTTGGAGCGGATATTGTTTGAGTACTGGGTAAGCGCCTGGGTACTGAGGATTTCGTAGCTGTGGTCCGAGGTACAGGTGTCCGCCCGCTCCAGAATTACCGCGGTGCTGACATCACCGAATATAAAGTGCCCGTCCCGGTCCGTGAAATTGACCTGGGGAGTGGTGAGTTCGGGATTAATAACCAGCACACACGCTGACGAACCCGCCGCAACCGCATCGTAGGCGCGGTGCAGGGCAAATGTGGCCGCGGAACACGCCACCAGCATATCAAAACCAAATCCTTCAATGCCCAGGGCCTGCTGCACTTCGATGGCAATGGCCGGGTACGCGCGCTGGGTATAAGCGCAGGAAACCACCACCATATCCACATCCGCCGCCGTTTTGCCGGCCGCCTGCAGGGCCTGCCGCGCCGCCAGCACCGCCATCTCAGCCTGGTGGGACAGTTCGTCATCCGCCCTTACCGGCAGATTGGGACGCATGCGCTGCACATCGAGAATACCGTCTTTGCAGTAGGTATAGCGCTGTTTGATACCGCTGGCTTTTTCGATGAATTCGGTGCTGCTCTGCGGTTTTTCCTGCACTTCTCCGCGGGCGATGGCATCCGCATGACGCTCGTTGTACTGCAACGCATAAGCGTTATAGGCCGCTACCAGTTCTTCATTGGTGACGTACTCAGCCGGCTTCCACAAGCCGGAACCGCTGATGACCACTGCGGACATGGCACTTTTTCTCCCAGTTAACAGTCAGCCCAGGTTGCGCGGAATCAGGGAATGGGCAGATAACCCTTGTCTTCACCCTTGGTAAATACACCCACCGCATCATGGGCGTGCAGACTCTCGTGATGCTCTATGCGCACCCAGAAATCTTTCCAGCGTTCATCTTCCAGTAACGCCGATTTGAGGTTGCGGCCGGCGTCTTCTACAAACATCAGGTTGGCGCCGTTGAGGCGTGCAAATTCCTGCTCATCCTCGCGTTTTACCGCACTCTGCACCGGCGTTTTCAGTACCCCTTCAACCTGATTGATCAAGTCGGTCAGCGGAAACTCGTCCAGGTCGCTGGCCAGCTGGACAAGGATTTTTGCCGTGCTGCGCTGACTGTGCGGGGTGGCGAGAATGCCTTCTTCGGTACCCAGCCACGCTTTGACATCGCTGAATTTCAGTTCCGCGGCCGGGTCAAAATCGTCTTCAAACTGCTGCTGAATCAGCTGCCGCGCCAGCGCCGCTGAACACGGACAGGTGGAGGAATACTGCACCTCGACGGACAGCTCCAGCACCACCTGACCTTCTATCAGGGTGCCCTTGACCATCACCGGATAAGAAGCCCAGCCGTGATTATCACTGATCAGCGCCGGGCGGCGGATAAAATGGTCAAACTCAAATTGCACAAAGGCGTTGGTGCTGAGGTCGTGATGGGATTCCAGCACCGAGCCCAGCAGCATTTTTAAACCTGCGGCGGTCAACGGCCGGGTCTCCGCATGTTCATCCAGGATCAGATACAGGCGCGACATATGTATGCCCTTGGCAGTGGGATCCGCAAGATTGACATATACCTGCACGCTGGCCTGCACGGCCTTGGACGTTTCACCATCTTTCACCAGCAGCGGCTGATGAACGTGGCTCATGCCCACCCAATCCAGCGTGGTTTGAGCTTCTCCCAGTACCCGTCTCGCCACGTCGGGCATGTCTTGACTGGACACCAGGGTGGGCTTGCTGCTACTCATACGGTGAGGGCCTGAACTGATAAAGGGTTGGGGATTGTACACACAAGCGCACTAAAGCGCTTGTTGACAAGACTTAACGGCTGGACAGGGTTTTCAACTCCGCTTCGCTGAGTTCCCGGGCTTCAGACTCCAGCATCACCGGTACATCATCGCGGATCGGGTAAGCCAGACGGCTGCTTTTGCACCACAATTCCGACTGCTCCCGTTGCAGGTACAGAGCACCTTTGGTGACGGGACAGACCAGCACTTCGAGCAGTTTTGAATCCAATGTTAAACCTCTATTAAACCTCTATATAGAAACCGCGGATTACGGGCCGCAACCGCCAGTTTTGCCCGGAATCCTGCACTGGTCCCAGATGCAGCGAGACCTGGTTCACAAATACCCGCTTGACGTTCACCTATTATCCATATGTTGTTGCTCGGAGCACCACGCCATGAACAATTACCGGGGTTTTACCCTGCTGGAGCTGATGATTGTGGTCATGGTACTGGGTATAGTCGCCTCCCTCGGGTTGGCCTCGTACTCAAACTATATCGAAACCACACGCGCCCAGTCTTTAAACTCAAATTTTGAGGCGGCAGTTTCTACTGCCCGCAATAACTACCGCGCGGCGGAAAACCTCAGCGCTCTGGGCGCACCGGTAGCCCGTGTGATTCCCACTGATTCAGCCGGTTGGGTGGATCTGATGAACGCATTCCCGTCCAGCGCGCCGGCCGGTGGAGTGGCGTATGAAGCAGGCACCGGCAATACCACCAATGGCGCCGTGGGTCTGGTTTTTGCCGGAGATTACAGTAACAACTCTTCAACCCTGACCGTTCACCGGCCGGCCTTCAGCGGCATGGCCGCGACCTCGGCAATGATTACCCAGGCGGACATTTAACCCTCAGCCAAACGGGTTTTCCAACACAATGGTTTCGTTGCGGTCCGGGCCGGTGGAGACAATGGCAATGGGGGCTCCTACCGCTTTTTCCACGTGGGCAATATAAGCCCGGGCATTTTCCGGCAACTCATCCAGGGTTTTAGCGCCCACCGTGGACGCCTGCCAGCCGGGCAGCTCTTCGTATATCGGTTTGACTTCGGAATAGTATTCGCTGCCGAAACGGGCACTGCCGGCGCCGCCGTCCGGATCCTCATAGCCGATACAGATGCGGATGGTTTCCAGGCCATCGAGCACATCCAGCTTTGTCAGGCACAACCCGGATATGCTGTTGATCTGCACCGCCTGACGCAGCGCTACCGCATCAAACCAGCCGCAGCGGCGCGCGCGGCCGGTGGTGGCGCCAAATTCGTGCCCGCGCTCCGCCAGCCGTTTCCCCACGTCATCAAACAGTTCCGTGGGGAACGGGCCTGAGCCCACCCGGGTGGAGTAGGCTTTGGTAATGCCCAGCACATAATCCAGGTACATCGGTCCAAATCCGCTGCCCACCGCCGTTCCACCCGCCGTGGTATTCGAAGAGGTGACAAAGGGGTAGGTGCCGAGGTCGATATCCAGCAGCGACCCCTGGGCGCCCTCAAACAGAATGTTGTCGCCACGCTCCCGCATGCCGTGCAGTACCGGCACCATGTCACACACCATGGGCTGCAGTTGCTCCGCCACCGCAGCGCAGTCGTCCAGAGTGCGCTGAAAATCCACCGCATCTTTCTTGTAGTACTGGGTCAGCATGAAGTTGTGGAAATCCACCACTTCTTTCAGTTTGCTGGCAAACTCCTGCCAGTAGAACAAATCTCCCAGCCGCAGGCCGCGGCGCGCAGCCTTGTCTTCGTACGCCGGCCCGATACCGCGTCCGGTGGTGCCAATCTTCTGGTTGCCGCGGGCTTCCTCGCGGGCCAGATCCAGCTCCACATGGTACGGCAGAATCAGCGGACAGGCGGGCGAGATCCGCAGCCGCTCGCGCACCGGCACGCCACGCTGCTCCAGCGCGGTCACCTCGTCCAGCAGTGCATGAGGTTCCAGCACCACCCCGTTGCCGATCAGGCATTGCACATCCTGGCGCAGGATGCCGGAGGGAATGACATGCAGGACGGTTTTTTCACCGTCTATCACCAGCGTGTGACCGGCGTTATGCCCACCCTGAAAGCGCACCACCGCGGACACTTCCTCGGTGAGTAAATCAACCACCTTGCCTTTCCCTTCGTCACCCCACTGAGTGCCGATGACCACGACATTGCGTCCCATTCTTATCGCCTCTTAACTCTGTTCTATTACGCTTTCAGGCGTCTTGTACCTGCCAGGACCGGCCGGACTTCACCAGCAACCGCGCGCCCGCCGGCGGCTGCTCCTGTGCGGACAAACCGCAGCTCACCCTCTCTCCGGCAGCGCGCAGGCTCTGCACCGCCGCCTCCAACTCCGCTTGCTCCGCCGCCGGTACCCAGGGGGCAAAAACAGGCACCGGCTGACTATCCGCGGCAATCAGGTTTTTTAAATTCACATCAAACCCGGTTGCCGGCCGGCTGCGTCCGAAGACCTCCCCCACACCGTCATACCGCCCGCCCTGAGCCAGCGCGCGGCCGTGTTCGGGATGGTAAACCGCAAACACGGGTCCGTTGTGGTACCCGTAACCCGACAATTCTGATACGTCCACCCTGACCGTACTGGTTTCGCTGTTGACCATGCCGGCCAGCGCCTGCAGTTCGTCAAACGCCGCCAGCGCGTTCCCCGGCAGTTTCTGCAACTGGGCGCGTAGTTCCGGCAACAACGCTGCCGGGTCTTCCACCTGGGTCATCTGCGTGGGCAGCACGGCCATCAGTTCGGACAAAGCCGAGGGCTTGAGCAACTCGCGGATATCCGCCTGGGACTTTCGCTGCACACACTTGAACAGCCTTTTTTCGTTGTCCGCATCCAGATCACCGCTGGCAATCAATGCCTGCACCAACGCGCGGTAAATGCCCATGTGTCCCAGCAGCAGCACCGGGTGTTCCACACCCGCCACGGCCAGTGTTTCCAGCGCCAGCTTGACCATCTCAGCATCCGCTGCCAGCGTCTGCGCGCCAAAGATCTCAGCACCGGCTTTAAACGGTACCCTGGAGGCCTGTGCAATCTGCGGATTGGCAAACACGACCGGGCCGGCATAACACAGCCGCTGCACCGCATCCGTAACCAGACTGTGGGCATCGATACGGACCGCCTGTGAGGTCATATCCGCACGCACGCCGAGCTGCCGGCCGCTGACCTGGTCAACTACCTTAAGCGTCTGCAGATCCAGGTCTTCGCCGCTGCCCACCAGCAGGGATTCCAGATATTCGATCACCGGCGGTTCTACGTACTCAAAACCCCAGGACACAAACACGTCCAGAACCTGCCTGCGCAACAGTTCCAGCCCCCAGGCTGTGGGCGGCAGCAGTTCGTCCACGCCGCGCGGCAGTCGCCAGTGTGTTTTCATTTGGTAGTCTTTAAATTGCGTTCAAGGTGGCGGCGGCAGTCAACCGGAAACCCGGACTGCCGCCATCCTTTCAGGAACCGTCGCCGTTTTCCAGGTACTTGAAGAATTCGCTTGTCGGATCAAGCACCAGCAGATCACCCTTGTTTGAGAACACCGTGGTGTATGCGTTAATGCTGCGGTAGAACTCGTAGAACTCCGGGTCGCGGTTATAAGCCGAGGCATAAATTGCCGCGGATTTGGCATCCCCGTCACCGCGGATCTGCTCACTTTCCCGGTAGGCCTCCGCTTCGATCACCACCGCGTCCCGGTCCGCCTTGGCGCGGATGGCCAAGGCCTGCTCCTGGCCTTCAGCGCGGAACTGGCGCGCTTCGATTTCCCGCTCCGAATTCATGCGGTCGTAAACCGAATCCGATACCCGCGCCGGCAGGTCAATGCGCTTAACCCGCACGTCTATCACTTCCACGCCGTAACCGCGCATCACCTTGTCCAGGTCGTCACGCAACTCACCCATCAGCTGGTCCCGCTCGCCGGATACCACTTCGTGCATGTCGCGGCGGCTGATCTGGTTGCGTAAACCTTCGTTAACCCGCTCCTGCAGCAGCCGGTTGGCGCGCACCAGATCAAACGAGGCGCTCTCATAAAACCTGGCCACATCAGACACCCGCCACTTCACAAAAGAGTCCACTTCAAGCGGCTTCTTCTCCAGGGTGTAGTAGGTTTCCGGGGCTGAGTCCAAAGACAGTACGCGTCCGTCAAAGCGTTTCGCCTCCTGCGCTATAGGCAGCTTGAAGTGCAGGCCCGGCTGCACGTCCGCCTTCACCATCTCACCAAATTCCAGCAGGATGGCACGTTCCGTTTCATGTACCTTGTAGACCGCCTGGCTGCCCAGAACCACTGCGACTAACAGGACCACTAACACAACCAATGCTCGCATAGACATGTTGATCTCCTAATTTCCGCGGATGCGGCCGCCGTTGTTTCTGGCTTTGTTGACTTCGCGCAGGATACGCTCCACGGCGTTATCCATCATCGACTGATCTATCTCCAGGCCGCCGCCGGTGCGCTGCCGGCTGAGCTGATCCAGGGGCAGGTACATCAGGTTGTTACCACCCTCTACGTCCACCATCACCTTGCTGGAATTGGCGAATACCGACTCCAGCGCGTCCAGATAAAGCCTGTCCCGGGTAACCTCTTTGGCCTGGGAATACTCCGCCAACAGTTTTTCGAAGCGCTGGGCCTCACCTTCAGACTGCGCGATCACCTGGTCGCGGTATGCATTCGCTTCTTCTATCTGCCGCTGCGCGCGGCCGCGCGCCTCCGGTACAACCTGTTCCAGGTAGGCAGTGGCCTGGTTAATGAAGCGCTGCCGGTCCTCCTTGGCTTTCTGCACGTCGTTAAATGCATCCTCCACCTGGGACGGCGGGGCGCTGCGGTCAATATTCACCTTGCGGATAAAAATGCCGGTACCGTAACTGTTCAGATAAGCCTGCAGCCGCTCCTGTACCTCCGCGGCTATAGCTTCCCGGCCGTCGGTGATCACCTGGTCCATGTTTGAACTGCCTACCACATGGCGCAGCGCGCTTTCCGTGGCGTGGGTCAGGCTGACCGTGGGATCTTTAACGTTAACCCGGTAGTCGATGGCATCGTCCACCACCCACTGCACGGTCAGGCTGACGTCGACAATGTTCTCGTCCCGGGTCAACATCAACGACTGGTGGCTGTGAGACTGCACCTGCGTGACGTTGATGACGTCCACTTCGTCGATAATCGGCGGATTCCAATGCAGCCCGGGGCCTTCCGGCTCTTCCAGCGCCGCGCCGAAGCGGAAGATCACTGCCCGCTCCTGCTGATCCACCTGATAAATACCCATCACCAGATAAACTACAATTACCGCAAACAGACCCAGCCCAAGTACGCCGCCGGACAGGCCGGCGCTGCCGCGGCCGCTGCCTCCGCCTTTGCCGCCGCCGAAAATACCCGACAATTGCGCCTGCAATTTGCGGATGGCTTCATCCAGATCCGGTGGACCCTGGTCGCCACGGTTACCCCAGGGGTCTTTATTGTCGCCACCACCCGGCTCATTCCACGCCATAAATTACTCCGAAATTGATCATCAAGCCGCGCACTCTAGTGTTAGTTGCCGTTCGAAATTTTAGGCAGGGCACCCTTTACACGCAACAAAACGCGCGGCTTCTTGCGTAATTGTGCTAATAGATACTCATCCGCCTGCAACGTCAACTGCAAGCAGCCGTCAGCCAGGGTAGATTCGCTCAAAACCGCCCCGGACCGGTACAACCAGGCGCGGGTGCTGCCGTCATGGGGCTGCAGAATGGCTTCGTGCGGTGCCGCAACGCCAAGGGCCGCACCCAGGCCGTCTATCAGGGCAGTGACTCCAGCACCGGTTTTAGCGCTGACTTTGTATACCCTGGAGGTTTCAGTTGCCGTCAGTATACAACTGTGGGGCTGCTCTGCATTGACCAGGTCCATTTTGTTTAACACGACAATTTCCGGCACCTGGCCGGCACCAATTTCCCGCAGCACCTGCCGCACCTGCTGGGCGTGCTGTTCGGCGGCCGCATCCGCGGCATCCACCACATGCAACAGCAGGTCCGCATACACCACCTCTTCCAGCGTGGCTTTAAAAGCCTCCACCAGGGCATGGGGCAGCAGGCTGACAAAGCCCACCGTATCCGCCAGCACCACATCATTGAGGCCCGGCACCCGCAGTTTGCGCATGGTGGGGTCAAGGGTGGCAAACAACTGGTCTTCCGCATAGACGCCGGCATCGGTCAGCCGGTTAAACAGCGTTGACTTGCCGGCATTGGTATAGCCGACCAGGGTAATGGTAGGGGTGCCGCGCCGGTCGCGGCTGCGCCGGCTCTGGCCGCGGCGTTTGACCACCTCCGCCAGCTTCTTTTCCGTGGCTTTTATGCGCACGCTGAGCATGCGCTGATCAAGTTCGATCTGTTTCTCGCCGGCACCGCGCAGACCAATACCGCCCTTCTGCCGGTCGAGGTGGGTCCAGCCTCTGACCAGCCGCGTCTGTGCATGTTTAAGCTGCGCCAGCTCCACCTGCAGCTGCCCCTCGTGACTGCGCGCGCGGCTGGCGAAGATGGTGAGTATAAGTTCGGTGCGGGTAATGATGCGGCAGTCCAGGCTGCGTTCCAGGTTACGCTGCTGGCCGGCGCTGAGTTCGTGATTGACCAGCACCAGGTCCGCGCCCAGGGCGCGCAGCCGGCCGCGCAGTTCCGCCACCTTGCCGGAGCCCACAAAGGTACGCGGCTGCGGCGCGTCGCGCCGCGCACGCATCACCTCCACCACGGTAATCTCCGCGGAGCGGGCCAGTTCCACAAATTCGCCGGCATCAGGATTGTCCGCCTGTTTCAGCTCTATGTGCAGGACTATGGCTTGGCGTCCGGCTTCGGGTCGTTCAAACAACATGGCGAGCTTGCCCTAGACGCTTATTGACCGGGTCTCAGCCTCCCCGCTGCCGGGGAGCGCTGTGGGCAATAGGGCTATTCCTCCTCGGCGGCTGACGCGATTTTCACATTCCGCGCCGGCACTACGGTTGATATGGCGTGTTTGTACACCATCTGACTTACCGAGTTTTTTAACAGCACTACAAATTGATCAAAAGATTCAATCTGACCCTGCAGCTTTATGCCGTTCACCAGGTAAATCGATACGGGTACCCGCTCCTTGCGCAACGCATTGAGATAAGGGTCTTGTAAACTTTGCCCCTTCGACATTGTGTTCTCCTTTCACCATAGTGGCGTGCAACTCGTCTTTATTTTTCGCGATATGTTTTATTGAGTTTGAGCGCACCCGCAATCCGGATGGCGTTCCTATTGGAAAACCGATCTGGCAAAACGTTCAGTAACAAAGCGCGGCCCGCCAAACCGGCGGGAGAAGATTGCACAAGTGATACCAAGCGTAACATGGGGTCCGCAGACCGTCTATTCAAGCGTTGCAGCGTTCACAAGCCCGCTGATTTGCCGTGCCAGGCGGCTCACATCCGCCGGCCCCAGCGGGCTGTCCAACTGCTGCAGGCCGGGCCAGGTGCGCATCCACGTCATCTGCCGTTTCGCCAGCCTCCGGGTGGCCGTGAGGGTGTCGGCGCAAAAGCCTGCATAATCCAGCTGCCCGCTGAAATAGCGCCAGGCCTGGCGGTAGCCTACCGCCCGCATGGCGGGCAACTCCGGGTGCAGATCACCGCGTGCGTACAGAGCCTGCGCTTCAGCTTCAAATCCATCCCGCAGCATCTGCTGAAAACGCGTTTCTATAAGACCATGCAGGCGGTTACGGTCCAGCGGCATTAAACCCACCTGCAGCACCGGTCCACCCAGCCGCTGCTGCACGGTCCTCTGCCGTGACCACTGCGCGCTTAAGCTTTGCCGTCCGCTGAGCATGACCACTTCCAGCGCGCGCAGCAGGCGTTGCCGGTTGTTGGCATGAATACCCCTGGCGGCCGCCGGGTCCAGTACCGCGAGTTCCGCATGCAGCGCCGCGCCGCCTTCGCGTTCAAACCGCGCCGCCAGTTCAGCGCGCAGGCGCGGCTGGGCCTCCGGCAGGGGTGCAATGCCTTCCACAAAACGTTTTACATACAGCATGGTGCCGCCAACAATCACCGCTACCCGGCCCGCCGCCCGGGCCCGGCGCACACAAGCATCCGCGTCACGGACAAAATCCGCGGCCGTATACGGTTCGGTGGGATCACGTATATCAATCAACTGATGCGGGTAGCGCGCAAGATGTTGCGCGTCAGGCTTCGCGGTACCGATATCCATGCCGCGGTAGACCATGGCGGAGTCCGCGCTGATCAACATCACCGGTTGCGGCAACTCGTCCATTAAGGCGCATGCCACCGCGGTTTTGCCTGCCGCGGTAGGACCGATAATGATCACTACCGGCGGCAGCGGCGTAGTCACGGCTTACTGGCCCCTCAAAAACAACCGGTCCAGTTCATCCAGGCTGCGCATAAAGTAGGTCGGGCGGCCGTGATTACACAGACCCGCATTTTCGGTGTGCTCCATATCACGCAGCAGAGCATTCATCTCCGCCAGGCTGAGTTGCCGGTTAGCGCGCACGGAGCCATGACAGGCCATGCTGGACAAAACGTCCAGTTGACGCCTGCCAATCTCATCGCTGCTGCCGAATTCACTCAACTCAGCAAGGAAATCCTGCAGCATCCGGTGCAGGTTACTGCCGCTGAACAAGGCCGGCGCTTCCCGTACGCACACCGTTTGCGGTCCGGTACGGTCCACCCACAGACCAATCTCCCGTAGTTGCGCCTGAGCATCCTCCACCAGGTCAGCATCCGCCGTGCTGACGTCCACGCTCAGCGGCACCAGCAAGCGCTGACGCGGCACACCCTGGGCGGCGACCTGGGCTTTGAGTTTTTCGTAATTAATACGCTCGTGAGCCGCGTGCATGTCGACAATCACCAGTCCGGCCGCGTTCTGGGCAAGGATATATATTCCATGCAACTGCGCGATTGCATATCCAAGCGGGGGCATGCTGCCCGCATCGGCGGCGGGTCCCGGCGGCCGCGCCGCCGTGTCCGCCGCATAGGGCCCGGGGCTGTGTTCCGCCACCAGTTGGGCAAAACCACCGGCCGGTGTTGGCGTTGCACCCCCGGCACTGATCGGCAGATCCATTTCCATTGCCGGTGCCGGTTCCGCTGCGGCGGCCGCCGGCACTGCCGCAGGTGCTTCTGCAGCAGCGCCGGCCTGAGCCGGCTCCACCCCGGGGCGCACCGCTTTTAACGCCCGGTGCAGGGCGGCAAAAATAAAGTCGTGGACCCGCCGCGCATCACGAAAGCGCACTTCACTTTTTGTCGGGTGCACATTGACGTCAACGCCTTTATCCGGCAATTCCAAGTAAAGGACAAAAACCGCCTGACGCCCGTGGAACATGACATCCTGGTACGCCTGCCGCACCGCGTGGCCAACCACCTTGTCGCGAATGGCGCGGCCGTTGACGTAGAAGTACTGCTGGTCTGCCAACCGGCGGTTGTGTTGCGGCAGCGCCACCCAGCCGGTTAAACGCAAATCGTCCCAGCTTTCGTCGATGCTGATGTGGTTAGCGGCAAATTCAGCACTCAGCACCTTGGCCAGCCGCTGCTGCGGTTCGTGGGCCGGCAGCACAAACTGACGGGCCCGCGCCGCATCCGCTGAAGCCTGACGCAGAGTGAAAGCCACGTCCATATGCGCCAGACTGAGACGCCGCACAACCTGTGCAATGGCCGCGCTTTCCGCCCGTTCACTTTTCAGGAATTTGCGCCGTGCCGGGGTGTTGAAGAACAGATCGCGCACTTCAACGGTGGTACCCGGATGGTGGGCCTGGGGCCCCTCCCGCAGCAGTTCACCCCCGTGCACCTCGCGCACGCTGCCGGTCTCGCCCGCTACCGCTGAGGTTAAAGTCACTCTGGCCACCGAACAGACGCTGGCCAGCGCTTCGCCGCGGAATCCCAGGCTGCGCACGCCGAGCAAATCGTCAGCACTGCTGATCTTGCTGGTGGCGTGCCGCTGCATGGCCAGCTCCAGGTCTTCAGCAGCAATGCCGTGGCCGTTGTCCTGAACCCACAACAGCGCCACCCCACCAGCCTCCGCACGAATGTCAATTTTTGTCGCACCCGCATCCAGGCTGTTTTCGACCAGCTCTTTGACGATCGAAGCCGGCCGCTCCACCACTTCACCGGCAGCAATCTGGTCAGCCACAAAGCTGGACAGCTTGTGTACGCGCGGCAGGTCCATTTATCCGGCGGTGGGGATCAGCAGCACCTGACCCACCCTGATTTTATCGTTGGCCAGGTTATTGCGGGCGCGCAAAGATTTTGAACTGATGCCATAACGCTGGGCAATCTTCGACAGCGTATCACCCCGCACAATGGTGTAACGCACTTCGCCGCCCAGCTTTGCCAGTAAAGTTCCCGGCGGCGGGTTGCTGCGCATGAACTGCTCCACCCCCCTGGCAATGGCCCGCGCGACTTTGTCCTGGTGTTCTGCCTGAGACAGCCGCCGCGCTTCGTCCGGATTGGATATAAACCCGGTTTCCACCAATATCGATGGCATGTCCGGAGACTTCAGCACCACAAAGGCAGCTTGTTCAACCCGATTTTTGTGCAGTTTGGTGACCCGCCCCAGATTGGCGAGGATGGCCGCGCCTGCCTCTATACTTTGCGAACGGTTGGCATCCATGGACAGATCCAACAGCACGTGTGCCAGCACCGGATCCCGATCGGTGAGGCTGACATCACCCACACCGCCCAACAGATCGGAACGGTTTTCGCGCTCGGCCAACCACTTAGCGGTTTCGCTGGTGGCGCCGCGGTCGGACAGCGTATAAACCGACGCACCCCTTACGTTAGCCTGCTTGAACGCGTCGGCGTGGATGGAGATAAACAGGTCTGCACGTTTACTGCGCGCCACATCGGTGCGCTTACGATGCGCCAGATAGTAGTCGCCGGTACGCACCAGCACCGCTTCAAAGCCCCGTTGGGCGTCCAGCTTCTGTTTCACCCGGCGGGCAATCTGCAGCACCACAAGTTTTTCCTGGATGCGGCCCGGGCCGATGGCGCCCGGGTCATCACCGCCGTGGCCGGCATCCAGGGCAATAACAACGTTGCGGTCTTTGCGCGGCGGCTGCGGCGCGGGCTGCTGTTTGCGCGGCTCAAACAGATCCACAACAAGCCGGTGCCCGTAGGGCTTGATCGGTTGCAGGGTAAACGCAGACGGCTTCAGCGAGAGCTTGGTGTCTATAACAACCCGGTACGCGCCGGAACGGTCAGCCCCGCGCAGCTTGCTGACCCGTTTGCGGCCTACTGCCACTGCACTGGGGTCAAAACCTGCCCGGGGCCGCACGGACTGCAGATCGATGACCACCCGGTGCGGATTGTCCAGAGTGAACAGCTTATAGGTAACCTGCTTATCGATATCAAATACCACCCGGGTCGAGTCAGGCGCCTCGTGCATGCGGATGCCCTGCAGCGTGGCCGCCGGCGCAGCCAGGCTCAACAGGCTGCACAGCAGACCGCCGGTGAGCAGCAGCGGGCGAATGTCAGGCATAACGGACATGGGCTATCCTGGCCGGGGACCGGTTGTCCAGCGATTGTTCAGCCGGTATCGTTTGCAAACCGTTGTCGTTTTCCGCAGGTGGCTGAGAACGCTGCATTTTACCTGCCCCGACAACCTCCAGGTCAACCTCCAAATCCGCGGCCGGCAACCACTGGGCGGCATGTTCCGGCCATTCAAACAACTTGATACCCGGACCATCAACAATTTCATCAATTCCCACAAACTCCAGCTCCTGCGGGTCCCGCACCCGGTACAGGTCAAAGTGGAAGATCTCCAGGCCATCTATAACATACGGCTCCAACAGAGTGTAGGTTGGACTTTTCACCACGCCCTGATAGCCCAGCCGGCGCAGCAGGCCTCGCACCACGGTGGTCTTCCCGGCACCCAGCTGACCGCGCAGCAAAACCAGTGCGTCACCTTGATAACGCGTCAGCAGCTGTTCCGCCAGCCCTCCGCCCAGCGCCACGGTGGCCTGCTCATCCGGCAACTGCACACGGGTGACTGCAGGCTGCGGCGCAGCATCGCTCATGACGAGGCCGCCGTTTGAGCGTTAAACAGCACCGGCAGCTCGCGAATTACATCGGTGGCTATCAGGCTGCGCATGCCCAGGCGCTGCGCGCAGCGGTCCGCCGCGGCGCTGTGCGCGGTGACCGCGAGTTCAAACTGCCTGTCTGCCGCCTGCCGGCCGGCCTGTGCGGCACTGACACGCTGCACACCGGCCAGCAATCCGCCGGCAATACCGCTCAACACATCGCCCATGCCGGCTGTAGCCATGCCGGCATTACCATGTTCACAAATCCCGCTGCCCGAGGCGGAGAAAATTACGCTGCCGGCACCTTTAAGCACACCGCTGCAGGACCAGCGCCCGCGCAAGGCAGCCGCCGCCGCGAGACGGTCCTGCTGAACATCACCCACCTCAAGGTCAAGCAAACGAGCCGCCTCCGCCGCATGAGGAGTGATATACAGCGGCCCGCCCTGCCAGCTGCTTTTACGCGCCAGCCAGTACAGCCCGTCCGCATCCAGCAGCACCGGCACCGCGTCCGCGGACGCACCCAGCGACTGCACCAGATCGAATAAGGTTTCGCCCCAGGCACGCCGGCCGAGACCGGGCCCAAGCACGATAATGTTGCCGCGGCGCAGAGTCTGTGCCAGGTCGTCAGCCTGTGCATCCACCACCATCACTTCCGGCGTGCGCGCCACTATAGCGTTGGTGTGGGATGCCTGGGTCACCACCGTGACCATCCCCGCACCCGCGCGCAATGCCGCTTCCGCAGCCATCGCCACCGCGCCCGGCATATTCTTATCGCCGCCGACAATCATCACATGGCCCTGTTGATGTTTGTGACTGCCCGCTGACGGCAGCATTAAGTCAGCCGCTTGAAAACGGCAGCCCCGGACCCCCGCTTCCTCGTAGATATGCGCGGGCACACCCAGCGCATCAAACACCCGCACACCCGCATGTTCAACACCCGCGCCGGTGTGCAGGCCAAGCTTGCGCGTGATAAAAGAAACGGTGGCATCCGCCCGCACCGCGCAAGCTGCGGCAGCACCGGTGCTGGCGTTCACACCCGAAGGCACATCTACGCTCAGCACCGGCTGCCGGACTTGCTGCAGATGCTGCAGCACTTCACGCATACCCGGCCTGGGCTCACCGCTGAAGCCGGTGCCTAACAAGCCGTCCACCAGGACGTCGCCCACCACCGGCTGGGAGTCAAAAGGCACAGCCTCAACACCTGCCGCGGCCGCCTGCTGCCAGGCGCGGGCGGCATCACCGTTCAGCTCTGCGGTAGGCGCCGCGGCTACCGCCTGCACCGCCAGACCGTATCGCCGGGCCAGCGCCGCCACCAGGTAGGCGTCACCGGCGTTATTACCCTTGCCGCCCCAGACCGATATACCGGTGATGCCCGGATACCTCTGCAACAAGGTGCTGAAGGCAACCTCAGCCGCCCGCTGCATGAGGGTAAAGCCGCTGACAGGCAGGTCGCTGATGGCCCGCGCATCTATGGCACGGGACTCTTCCGCGGTAAACAGGTGAGTAATGGCTTTAGTCATAGACTTGTGCATTATACTGCGCATTCGCCCACAGTCCGCTTCTATCTGAGCATGTTACCCACAAGGCGCGAGCTGCTTGAATGGGCCCAGGAACTGGGTTTCCAGGATATCGGCATCAGCAACGTCGATTTGTCCGACCAGGCGCCCCATGTGCGGGCCTGGCTGGCGGCGGGCTTTGCCGGAGATATGGGTTACCTGACCCGCAACCTGGAAAAACGCCTGCACCCGGAACTGCTGGAGCCAGGCACCTGCAGGGTCATTTCAGCACGCATGAATTACCTGGCGGCGGACACCCGGCCGTTGCGGGTGTTGCATGATGCCAGCCGCGGTTATGTCTCCCGCTACGCCCTCGGCCGCGACTACCACAAGGTGCTGCGCCGGCGGCTGGCGCGCCTGGCTGAACGCATCAACCGCCATCTGCCGGCAGGGCAACCGGCTTACCGGTACCGAGCGTTTACGGATTCCGCCCCGGTACTGGAAAAAGCCCTGGGTGAAAAGGCCGGCCTGGGCTGGATCGGCAAACACACCCTGCTGCTCAACCGCAGCGCAGGGTCATGGTTTTTTCTCGGCGAAATCTACACCAATGCACCTTTTCCGGTAGACGGCAAAAGCGTCGATGACGGCTGCGGCAAATGTAACGCATGCATTACCGTCTGCCCCACTGACGCCATTGTTGGGCCGCAGACTCTGGACGCCAGGCGCTGTATCTCATACCTCACCATTGAGCACAAAGGCGCCATCCCCGAAGCTCTGCGGCCAGCCATGGGCAACCGCATCTACGGTTGCGATGACTGCCAGCTGTACTGTCCGTGGAACCGCGCCGCGCCCACCACCGGGGAGCCTGATTATGCGGCACGGCACAACCTGGACAATCCCGCTCTGGTGGAACTGTTTGAGCTCACGGAACAGGAGTTCCTGAAGCTGACGGAAGGTTCCGCGATTCGCCGGATCAATTATGAGCAATGGCAGCGCAACCTGGCGGTAGCGCTGGGCAATGGGCCGGCTGACGCCGCCGCCATCCAGGCTTTACGCAGGCGCCTGCCGGCAGCGTCCGCCATGGTGGCTGAACACATCCGCTGGGCCCTGGCGCAACTGCAGGCAACACCTTAGCCGGAGCCGGCCGGCGGCAGACGGAAGAAGTGTTCCCGGTAGTAACGCAATTCGCCGATGGATTCGCGGATATCCGCCAGTGCCGTGTGCTCATTCTTCTTAACAAAGCCGTTAGCCACTTCCGGGTGCCAGCGGCGCGCCAGCTCTTTGACACTGCTGACATCAATCATCCGGTAATGCAGATAACCCTCCAGCGCAGGCATGTAACGGGTGAGAAAACGCCGGTCCTGCCATATGGTGTTGCCGCACAGGGGGGCCTCACCCCGCCCGACATGTTTTTCGATAAAACCAAGACTCAGCGCTTCAGCTTCGCTTTCCGCCACACCCTGCTCCGCCACCCGCCGCAGCAGGCCCGACGCGCTGTGGTGGGTCTGGTTCCATTCGTCCATGCCGTCCAGCACAGCCTGCGGCTGACTGACCGCCAGCACCGGCCCTTCTTCCAGGATGTTCAGGTCGGCATCGGTAACTATGGTGGCCATTTCGATGATGCGGTCCACCTCAGGGTTGAGGCCGGTCATTTCCAGATCCATCCAGACAAGCTTTGTGCTCAATCGATACTCCCGCAGACACAAGATTCAGATATCATCCGCGTTATTATGCTTTCCTTGACCACTATTGTAGAGGGATACTCTTGAAGCAGGATGCCGCGCCGTCCGCAGACGAAGTTGCTGTTCTTGAACCCGCCGCACTGCAGGCGTACATGGCGGAAGACAGTAACCTGCTGTTGCTGCAAGTGACTTCTGCAGAAGTTTTTCAGCAGGCTCACATTCCCGGCGCCCTGCTTGTTACACCGGCACAACTGGTGTGCGGCGTACCGCCCGCCACCGGCAAGCTGCCTGAGTTAAAAGATCTGCAGCAGCTCTTCAGCGGGCTCGGATATACCCCGCAGCGCAACATCGTGGTCTACGACGATGAGGGCGGCGGCTGGGCCGGCCGCCTGGCCTGGACCCTGGATGTGATAGGCCACCGCCGCTGGTGTTATCTGAACGGCGGTTTGCACGCATGGTACGCGGCAGGTTTACCGCTGGCTGCCGGCGCGGCGGAACCGCCGGCGCCCACCGAGCCGGCACTGAGCATAGACACAGCGCCTATTGCTGAACTGGAAGACGTGCTGGACGCCGTCAGCACCCAGGACCAGGTGATCTGGGATGTACGCTCGCAGGAAGAGTATCTGGGCCAGCGCCAGGCCGCCGCCCGCAGCGGCCATATTCCCGGCGCCGTTAACCTGGACTGGATGCTGTTGAAGGACCCGTCCCGCCAACTGCGCCTCACCGAAAATATTGCCATGCAGTTGAACGCCATCGGTATTAACGGCGAGCGGGCGGTGATCACCCACTGCCAGACTCACCACCGGTCCGGCCTGTCTTACATGCTGGGGCGCCTGCTGGGCCTGGATATCCGCGCCTACCATGGTTCCTGGTCCGAGTGGGGTAACCGGCAAGACACCCCCATAGAAGTCTAGTGCCTCAGCCCGCACCGGAATTGCGCCCCCGCGACCGGCTGTTTGCCGGCCTGCAGAACCTGGTACCGCAACATGCCTTATCCCGGCTGGTGGGCGCGCTGGCCCGCAGCCGCACACCCTGGGTAAAAGATCTTTTTATCCAGCAGTTTGCGCGCAGCTACCGGGTCAGCCTGGATGAAGCCGCAGTGCCGTCGCTGCGCGACTTCAACTGCTTTAACGACTTTTTCACCCGCGCCTTGAAACCGGGCGCCCGCCCCATCGCCGCCGGTCAGGTGGTCAGCCCGGCGGACGGCACCATCAGCCAGACAGGTACCATCAGCCGCAACCGGCTGTTACAGGCGAAAGGCCACAGCTATGCCCTCTCCACCCTGGCAGGCCCGCTGTCAGCGGGTTTTGACAACGGCACGTTCTGCACCATCTACCTGGCGCCAAGTGACTATCACCGGGTTCACCTGCCTTACAGCGGAGACCTGCAGGCCACGCTGGCCGTGCCCGGCGCACTGTACTCGGTAAACAGCAGTACGGAAAATGCAATTGACGGCCTGTTCTGCCGCAACGAGCGTCTGGTGTGCCGGTTTGTCACGGACGTTGGGCCCATGCTGGTGGTACTGGTTGGTGCAATGATTGTGGCATCCATTGAAACCGACTGGTTGGGCCCTGAATCACCTTACCTCACCGAAGAGCTCACCGAGTTTCAACTGCGCTATGAAACCGGTGACGAGATCGGCCGTTTCCTGCTCGGTTCCACGGTGATCTGCTGTTTCCCCCGCAACGCGGTAGATATCGATCCGCGCTGGCAGCCGGGAGCGCGCATCAAAATGGGTGAGCGCCTGGCCGCCCCGCGCCAGCCCTGACCGCAGCAGCCGTCACTGCCAGGCGAAAGCCAGTACCTCGCGGATGTGCGTTTTGCCCAGCGCCAGCATGACCAGCCGGTCCATGCCCAGCGCCACCCCGGCGCAGGCCGGCAGGCCCTGCGCCAGCGCCGCGAGAAATTCCGGGTCCGGTGTATGCGCCGGCAGGCCGCGCGCCGTACGCACCTCGTTGTCCCCGGCAAACCGTTGAGCATGCTCGTCAGCATCCAGCAGTTCCCAATATCCGTTAGCCAGCTCCAGACCATCCACCACCAGCTCAAAACGGGCGGCATAAATTTCATTCACCGGGGAGCGGCGCAAGCGCGCCAGGGCGGCCTGAGGCGCCGGATACTGGGTGACAAAAAAGCGCCCAGGATTTAACCCGGCGCAGGCTTCGGCAAAGGCCAGGTCCAACTCGTGCCGCGGACTGTCCGCGGTACAGCCGGCGGCGGTGAGCAGATGCCAGTAAGGTATCTCCTCGTAATCACCCGGGCCCAGAACCTGGTCCACCAGCGCCTCCACCTCCAGCATCAATGCCCGCTCATCGATACCGAGGCGGTACCACTCCAGCAGCGTAAATTCAGGGTTGTGGTGGCGCCCCGCTTCTTCGTGCCGGAAGGCCGGGCCCAGTTGGTAGCAGTCCGGCATGCCGGCGGCCAGCAAGCGTTTCATGAAATATTCGGGAGAGGTCTGCAGGTAACCGTAGCCGGCCACAGCCACGCCTTCTACATCGGGATCAGTGACGCTGTGCCGGCCCAACACCGGCGTCTGCACTTCCAGCACCTGACGCTGCTGAAAAAAGTCCCGCGTCGCGCTGAGAATGCGCGCCCTGGCCGTGAGACCCGCCGGGTCCGCGCTGGGCTGCCAGGCCGCCACTAGTGCCGCCGGTCAGCGGGCGCGGCTGACATACTCCCCGGTGCGGGTATCGATCTTCAGCACGTCGCCGATGTTAACAAACAACGGCACGCCCTTGATGGTAGCCCCGGTGGACAGGGTGGCCGGTTTGGTACCGCCGCTGGCGGTATCCCCCTTTAAGCCGGGATCCGTCTCGATCACCTCCAGCTCGACAAAATTCGGCGGGCTGACGGCAATCGGATCTTCGTTCCACAAAGTGACCTGGCATACATCCTGCTCTTTCAGCCAGTCCTTGGCGTCGCCGACCGCGGCGGCGCCGGCGGCTACCTGTTCAAAACTGCCGTCGGTACGCATGAAGTGCCAGAATTCGCCGTCGGTATACAGGTACTCCATATCCAGATCCATGACGTCTGCGGCTTCGATGGATTCGCCGGATTTAAAGGTGCGTTCCCAGACCCGGCCGGTTTTGAGATTACGGAATCTGACCCGGTTAAACGCCTGGCCTTTGCCCGGTTTGACAAACTCGTTTTCCAGGATGGTGCAGGGGTCACCTTCCAACAATACTTTCATTCCCGAACGGAATTCATTGGTAGAATAACTGGCCATAGTTCTCGCTAGTAACGTTAATCCCGCGCGCATGATACCTGTGAATGAAACACCTTGGGAGCCCGGCCTTTGGCATGCTGCCCTGAAACAGGCCTACCGCTCCAGCCGCAGTCTGCTGGCCGCCCTGGGTACCCGGCATGCTGACGCCGCGGAAGCGGATGACTTCCCCGTACTGGTGCCCCGGGGGTTCGCCCGCCGCATGCAGCCCGGCGACCCGGACGATCCGCTGCTGCTGCAGGTTCTGGCCGTGCAGGCGGAAAAGCAACCTGCCGCCGGATTTGTCAGCGACCCGTTGTACGAAACGGATGCAGACGCAGGTTTCAGCCATACCCCGGGGTTGATCCAGAAATACCAGGGCCGCGTGCTGCTGCTGGCCACCGGCGGCTGTGCCGTGCACTGCCGCTACTGCTTTCGCCGTCACTTCCCTTACCAGGCGCACCTGGACCCGCACCTGGATCAGGCATTAAACGCGGTAGCGGCGGACA
This sequence comes from Pseudomonadales bacterium, assembly GCA_028279305.1. Lineage (GTDB taxonomy): Bacteria > Pseudomonadota > Gammaproteobacteria > Pseudomonadales > Azotimanducaceae > UBA4421. The sequence continues at coordinate 7,684 of JANQOA010000208.1, read as the reverse complement.
CCAGCATAAGAGAGGTGATTTTGTCCGGCGGCGATCCGCTGTTGCTGGAAGACCAACCTTTGGCCGAGCTGATCAACCGCATCGCCCGCATACCTCACGTCCGCCGTCTGCGCATTCATACCCGCATCCCCATTGTACTGCCGGAGCGGACCACCCCGGCCCTGCTCGCCGCATTGCAGGCCGCACCGTTGCAGCTAGTGCTGGTGGTTCACGCCAACCATGGGCGTGAATTAAACACGGACACGGAACGGGCGTTCGGTTGTTTGCGGCGCAGCGGCGCCTGGCTGTTCAACCAGGCGGTACTGCTGCGCGGTATCAACGATACCGCGGCGGCGCAGATCCAGCTCGCAGAGCGCTTGTTTGAACAACAGGTGCTGCCCTACTACCTGCACCTGCCGGACCGGGTAGCCGGCACCCATCATTTTTTTGTCAGCCGCAGCCGGGGGCAGGCTATTTTCAGTGACATGCAGGCGCACTTGCCCGGCTACCTGTTACCCAGGCTGGTTGAGGAAGTACCCAAAAAGGCAAGTAAAATGATCGTTAGCAGCGGCTAATTCGCCCTCCCGGCGCTTGCACTGACCGCACTTCGTCACCGACAATTCGCGCCCATGAGTGAAGCTTTAGAAGTCCGTTTAGACGCGCCGGACACCAGTTTGGACAGTCTAAGTTTTGCCGCCGCCAATCCCAATGCCATTGCCGATTGGGTGAGCGCCTTACCACTAGCCAACACCAGGGAGACCGCTGAGCAGTTAAAGCTGGCAACAGCTGAACTAGCGTTGTTATCTGCCCCGGGCAGTTTGAAGCTCGAGGCGCTGGAAGCCGTGCGCCCGGTTGTTCACTATATCTGCTCGCGGCTCGACCGCACCGCCTCAGCGGCTGCAGCGGCCAAGCCGGAGGACGCCGGACAACAGGCGTCAGCAGCCGACCTGTTGCTGAACATCTGCACCGGCTACAAGGCGGTGGTACTGGACACCATTCCGCGCGCCGGTGACAAGGGTATCAACAAAGACGTATTGCCCAAGGCTATCCACCGTCTGCTTTCCGATCTATGCCGGGTATTGCTGCGCGCGCTGCAGGCTTACGCTCAGCCGCCGCAGAACTTCTGGTGGGAACTGAACGAAATCTACCGGTTAGCGGAAACCCTGGAGCTGACCGAGTTCAAGTTGGCGGACGATGAAAATACTACGGTACGCACTAATACCATCGGTGCCGTATATATGCGCTCGCTGCTACTGGCCAGCTGCAAGTCCAACCAGTTGCAGCAGCACCACATAAAAGCTGTGTTTGGCGCCCTGGAGCACTGGAGCGGCCAGGTGGCACTGGACCGGGACACTCACGACACCCTGTTGATTGTCGACCTGCTGGCCAACGAGGGGCCTCAATACGCTCAGTTCAGCAAAGCATTGGCTGAGCCCCGCGCGCTGCGCACCGAGGTGCTGGCTTATGAAATCGAAGCTTACCTGAAGGAAGTCAGCACCAATATTGCCATCCCCGACACCATGTCCACCGGCCTGTTATCGCACCTGGTGGAAGCCTGGAGCGTATTAAAGCCGCGCACCTTCAAGCGCATGCAGACCAACTCGGTGCTGCGTGTGTGTATCGGTCTGCGGGCGGCCCACTATTTCCTGTCGGGGGGGATCGACTTCGCTGAGCAACTGAGCAGTACCGAAGCCCTGTTACGCAGGGAAGTAAACCCGTTTCTGGATGTGGACTACGAATCTTCACAGAACGAAGCTGACGACGATCCATGGTCCCAGGCCCACGACCTCAAGGTGCGCATTCCGGAAAACCCCAACATCGAAAGTCCCGAGAATATTCTGCTGGAAGCCAGCACCGGTGTTCACACCGAAAAGCCGAACGAACACTTTGAGACGCAAGTTGCGGATACCAGCCCGGGCGGCTACCGCCTGGACTGGGCTGAACAGATACCGCCCCGCATTGCCGTGGGGGAAATTGTCGCGCTGCGGGAGGAGAAGGACACCCGCTGGTGTGTGGCGGCGGTGCGTTGGATACAGACCCGGCTGGGGACGCTGCAGATGGGCGTGGAACTGCTGGCGCCCAAGGCCATTCCCGTAGCCCTGCGCACCATCCAGAAAAAAGGCGGCCCCACCGACTTCGCCCGCGGCCTGCTGCTGCCGGAAATTAAAGCCATAAAACAGCCGGCCACCCTGATCACACCCAAGGTACCCTTTGCCGCCGGGCAGAAAGTGAACATCCAGCGGCAGGGATTACACACCACAGCCCAACTGCTGGAAAACCGACAAAACACCGATAGTTTTAACCAGTTCACATTTCGTATGTTGGATGGTTACTTGGAAAACTAGACCCCTCCCCGCAACATGGTGTCCTGTTCGCCAAGACTAGAGAGGACACTAGCCAGGGTTCTTAGCCTCGATCTTACCTTTGGATCGGGGAAGCCGCAGTACCCCGGAGCTAAAAAAGGATATGTCGGCACAGCTTTCTCAGCAGGGCACAACACGGCTGTTAATCGCGGAAAAATCAGAAAATTCAGCTTATGAACTGGATTCTGCCCTGCGTGATGCCGGCATCGCCACAAAACTGAGCATCAGTGATGATCTGGGCCAGATCGCCCAGATGGTTGGCCAGGGTGAAACCGACATTGCTGTCCTGACCGACAAATTTGACGGCCTCGAGCAACTGATCCCCAGAATCCGTCAGAACGGCCCCCATACCCCCCTCATTCTCCTCACCGACGACAGCCAGGAATCCGCCTGGTCGGTGGTCAGCGCTTTGAACCTGGGCGCCACCGATGCAGTACCCGCCAGCTGTCCCGATCAACTGGCCCTGGTGATCAAGCGCGAACTGGAAAACGTCTGCCAGCGGCAGAATTATTCCCAGATCCGCCGCGCGCTGAAAGAAGCGGAAGAGCGCTGCCAGCTCTTGTTGCAGGGATCAAAATCAGCCATCGCCTATGTGCACGAGGGCATGCATATCCACGCCAACGAGCACTACCTGAACCTGTTCGGCTATACCGACATAGATGATCTGTGCGGTGAATCGCTGGCGGACATATTGTGTACCGACAGCGTGCAGGAGTTAAAACGCCAGCTCAAAGCCCTGCGCCCGAAAAGCTCGGACGAAGCTGATGAGGCCGCTGAGCAGGCGGCGGCCAAGAAAGCCGAATCATCCACCTTCAATTTTGTCAGCGCGCCCGGAGAGGATGACCGCGAACCCATCAAAGGCACCATGACGCTGACCAATTCTCAATACGAGGGTGAAGACTGCCTGCAGGTGACGGTAAAGGTTGCTGACAATGAAGCCCCCGCTGAAGATCCCGCACCCCGCGCAGCCGCTTCTGACGAACTGGAACTGCCCGGCTTTGTGAAAGCCGCTGACAGCTTTTTTGCCAATGACGGCGGAGAGCGTTTCCTGCTGGTGGCCGGCCTGGATAACTTCGGCCAGCTGCAACAGGCTTACGGCCTGGTAGGCACGGAAACGATCTGCCGCAAAGTGTGGAAAAAATTTGCTGAACTCACCGGCGACTATCCGGTGATCCGCCTCAGCCAGCACCAGTTTGCGCTGGCGGTGGTGGGTGACTCCCAGGACAAGATTCACGAGACCGCGGACGCTGTGCGGCGCCAGATGGCAGATCTGATCCTTGAGGTTCAGGATAAGACCGTGCGCCCCACCATAACCATCGCCGGTGTGCCTTATGATCCGGACCGCGGCGTCAGCGGCTCCCTGGACGCAGCCCATGTGCTGCTTATGGATACCATCGAAAGCGAATCATCCAACACGGTAGTTCTGCCCAAACCGGCCAGTGAAGATCCCGAAATCGACGGCGCAAAAATTATCCTGCGGCAGATTACCGAAGCGATTGAAAACAAGACGTTTGTCACCTTGTTTCAGCCCATCATCAGTCTGCGCGGTGATTCGGACGAACACTACGAGGTGTTCCTGCGTATGACCGGTGACGAGGGTGAACAGATTGAACCCGCCCAATTCCTGCAAACGGCCATCGACAACAACGTGGCCGGTAAAATCGACCGCTGGGTGATCCTGCAGTCCATCAAGATGCTCAGCGTGCACCGCGCCAAAGGACACGCCACGCGTTTGACCATCAACCTGACCAGCAACAGCGTAACCGACCCGGAATTCCTGCAATGGCTGGGCGTCGCCATCAAGGCCGCGCGCCTGCCCAGCGATGCGGTGATTTTCCAGATCACGGAAAAAGACGCCACCACTTACCTGCGGCAAACCCGCGAGTTTGTAGAAGGGCTGCGCAACATGCACTGCCGGGCCTCGTTGTCACGCTTCGGCTTGATCGAAGACCCGTTTGAAACCCTGCGGCACATCCCCGTGGATATGGTCAAACTGGACGGCGCCAGCGTGGTCAGCGTGGATGATCAGGACGAGGTGCGTGACAAGTTGGTGCAAACCATTCAGCAGCTGCAGAACGCAGGTAAGCTCACCATTGTCCCTATGGTGGAAAACGCCAATATCCTCTCCACCCTGTGGCAGGCGGGCGCCAACTATATCCAGGGTCATTACCTGCAGGAACCCAGCCAGGAAATGGATTACGACTTCAGCACTGAGGACTGATCAGCTGCCGACTAATTGTCGCCGGACAGGGCCTGATTGATATCCCTGTCGCTGAACCCGATCAGATACAACACCGCATCCAGGCCGAAGTTGGAAATGGCATGGCTGGCGGTTTCCCGCACCACCGCTTTGGCGTGAAAAGCCACCCCCAGACCTGCTGCCGCCAGCATCGGCAGGTCGTTTGCGCCATCACCAATGGCAATGGTCTGCGCCAGCGCAATATCTTCCTTGAGGGCAATTTCGCGCAATAGATCCGCCTTGCGCGCGGCATCCACAATGGCCCCGTCTACTTCACCGGTCATCACCCCATCACGCACCACCAGCGCGTTGGCATACACATAATCTATGCCCAGCCGGGTTTGTAAATGCTCACCTACGTACTGGAAACCGCCGGAAATCACCGCGGTTTTATACCCGAAATGCCGCAGCGCACGGAGCAGCCGGGTGGCGCCGGTGTTCAGCTGCACACCCTCCGCCACCTGTTGCAGCACCTCTACCGGCATACCCTGCAACAACGCCGCGCGGCGCCGGAAGCTCTCCTGAAAGTCGATTTCTCCCGCCATCGCCTGGGCGGTGATGGCACTCACCGCGTCACCCACGCCATGGCGTTTGGCCAACTCGTCGATTACTTCTTCCGTGATCAGGGTGGAATCCATGTCAAATGCCACCAGCCGCCGGTTGCGGCGGAAGACCGTATCCTCCTGCAGGGAGAAGTCAAAGTTCAGATGTTCCGCTGACTGCATCAATTGCGAGCGCAAAGCGCTGATTTCCGCTGATCTGCCGCGCACCCGCATTTCCACGCACAAGCGCTCCCGGCGCCCGCCGAGGCTGGCATCACCGCGGTCGGTGAGGCGCCGCACCGTATCGATGTTCAACCCGAACTCATGGGTCAGCGTGGACACCGCGTGCATCGGCTCACTGCCGTCACCGTTGGCCAGCAAGGTGAGGATGTAACGGGTCTGGCCCGAAGCCTGCAGCCACTGGCGGTAGTCGGCGTCCGTTACGTTGGATACCCGCAGGGTGGCGCCGGCTTCATTGGCCCGGAACATCACCTGTTTGATCAATTGACCGGTTTGCGCCGCCTCAACCCGCACCAGAATGCCCAACGCCAGCTCGTTGTGTATGACCGCCTGGCCCACATCCAGAATATGCGCGTTGTATTCTGACAGGGACGCGGTCAGTTCGGACATGAGGCCGGGTTTGTCTTGTCCCGATACATTGATCAGCAGGATTTCGTGCGCCATTTTGTCAGCCACAGTTATCAGTCACATTGCGGTCCGCGGGAAAGGGCCGGCCGCGGCAGCCACCCCGGTCTTCAACCCAAGATTTATGTTAGCAAGATTTATGTTAGATTGGCGGATCATTAGAGCTTCCGGGGTTATGTTTTGTCCTGGTGGACCCGAATTTCACCCAATAAATCCAACCTTGCCGCCGCCTTAGTCACCGCTGCGCTGATGAGCCTGGGGCTGGCCCTGATCTGGCTGCCCGGCGGCACCGCCCAGGCCCCGGTCAACCGTTTCGGCGAAGCCCTGGCTCACAGCCTGGCGCTGTCCAGTGCCGGGCATCTGCTGCACCGCGACCGCATTGAACTGGCGGACATCGCCAATCGAACCGTGGCGCTGGATGAGGTGGCCGGGGTCATGTTCTTTAACGCGGCCAATGAGATTATCGCCATCAGCGGCAACAGTGCGGGCAAACACCATACCGCGCCGGCAACGCTGGACGATACCATCACCGGCTATGTCAGCGTGGTACTGAATGCCGCTGCATTTGCACCGCCGCCGCCGGTATGGCGCTGGGCCGCCAGCCTGGCCCTGGGGCTGCTGGCGCCGTTTGCCAGTTTGCTGGTGCTGCAATTGTCTTCCCGCGGGCAGCGCTCACTGCCCATCGTGTCGGTGCCGGAGACGCCGCAGGTGCCGGAAACCTGTTACTGCATCGGTGTAAACCTGCATAACCAGATGGCCCTGGACCGAGCGCAGAAGCAACAGGCGATTGCCGACGCGCTGGATATGGGCAACGAAGTGTGCGCCATCCATCAGGGCCTGGTGGTAGAAATTCCGCTGCGCGGCATAGTTATGGTGTTAGGTGCTGAAGCGGTCAGCGCCGGTCAGGCGGTCAGCGCGGGTTTTCTGATCAACCGGCTGCTGAGCCAATTCGAAACCGCCGGGCAGTTCCGCTGTTACGTCAGTGAGAGCACCTGCCCCGGTTCGCCGCGGGACCTGACCACCCTCAGCCGCGAAGATCTGAATGAAACCACCGATATTGACGCCCTGCTGACCCTGGCCGCGCTGGCCAAGCCGGAGTCAGTGCTGCTGCACGCCGCCGTGTACGAGCAGCTGGCGGCCAACGAACAGGAATTGTGTTCACCGTTTGTGCATCCGTTGCTGGACGACATCACCGACGCGGAAATTTTCTCCAGCGCCCGGCAGGCCCCTACCCATGAGCAGTGGGTGGAGAATCAGGCACACCTTATACTGGGCTTCAACCAGGCGTCCGCCTGACCCGGGAAACCGGCTAATCCACGGATAGCCTGTCCACTTTCTGGAAGCCCCGCGGCAGTTTACGTCCGCGGCGCGCGCGTTCACCCAGGTAGTTATCCAGGTCTTTGTGTTTCAAGCGCAAGTGCCGTTGCCCGGCGTGCACCACCAGCTCCTGCTGCTCACCCACCACGGCCACCGCAATCATCTGCTCCTCACCGGCTTTAAACGCCGCCGTGGGAACATTGATCAGCTTGTTACCCTTACCGCGGCTGAGCTCCGGCAGCTCATCCAATGGAAACACCAGCAGTCGGCCCTGATCCGTCACCGACGCCACCCACAGCGGCTGGCCGTCAGCGCTTTCGTCGGCGCTTTCAATGGGGCAGGGCGGCAGCGCCACTCCGCCCGCCGGCACGCTGAGTGCCGCCTTGCCGGCCTTGTTTTTAGTCACCATGTCCGCCAGGCGGCCGACATAACCAAAACCGGCGCTGGAAGCCATCAGAACCCGGCTGTCCGCGCCGCCCATGGCAACCCCTATGAAGCGGGCACCGGCCGGCGGCTTAAAGCGGCCGGTCAGGGGTTCACCCTGACCCCGGGCTGACGGCAGACTGTGCGGCGGCGTGTTATACGCGCGCCCCATGGTA